>CBEUND010000027.1:0-25108 GCA_965544395.1 uncultured bacterium
GTTTTTCCTTGGGGTTTGATGAGGATATTATAGCATAGTTCTCATATCAAATCTTTAGTTTAGGCTAGTCCTGCAAACGATTGCCTTGTCTATGAAAAACCTCATAAGGAACTTCACAAGAACAATTCTACCAAGATGAAGGAACTACCTACGCCCTCCCATATAGCTTCGTCATCATCAGCAAATCTTTTTCTAACTCTGGATTGAGGGCATCGCTATGCATCCTCCATTGCCAATTGCCCTCTGTGGTACCTGGGTAATTCATAGTGGCTTCGCTTCCCAATCCTAGCAAATCTTGCATAGGGAATATCGCTCTTTGGCAAACTGTACCTAGGGCAGTGCGGATGAAGTCTCGGTGGATCACTTGAGCATCGGTGTTGAGGTACTGTTTGGTGAACTTCTCTACTGCTGGAGTCTGCTCTTGCCACCATGCTCTTAGTGTATCGTTGTCATGTGTGCCTGTGTAGACGACTTGGTTGGGTTGGAGGTTGTGAGGGAGGAAGGCTGAGGGGTCATCACTCTGCATCGATTGGAACCCAAACTGCAATACAGCCATCCCTGGGTATCCTAGCGTCTGAACCAACTCTATGACATCCTCGGTGATGATACCCAAATCCTCTGCTATGATAGGCAGATCTTCTCCAAGTGCAGACTCCAAGGCTCTGAAGAGATCGACTCCTGGACCTTGGCACCACTTGCCATAGATAGCGGTCTCTTGGTCTGCTGGTATCTCCCAATACTCTACAAAACCACGGAAGTGATCGATACGCACGAGATCAAACATCTTCATAGTATGTCGTAGTCGCTCGATCCAAAAGCTATACTCATCTGCTTTGATCTGCTCCCAATCATAGAGAGGGTTGCCCCATCGCTGTCCTGTAGCACTGAAGTAGTCTGGCGGTACACCTGCTACCACCGTAGGCTCACCACTCTCCTCTAGCAAAAACCACTCAGGGTGACTCCAGACATCGCTACTGTCATGGGCTACAAATATAGGGATATCTCCGATGAGTTGTATCTTTTTTTGTTTGGCATAGTTATGCAGAAGCTCAAATTGATAGTAGAAGAGAAACTGGATAAATTGATGCAGAGATATTTCGTCTGCTAGCTTCTCTTTGTATGTAGCTAGTGCCTCTCTTTCTCGCTCTCTGAGCGGTTTTGACCACTTGTACCATGGTGTATCATCATGCTCTTCTTTGAGTGCTATGAAGAGTGCATACTCCTCTAGCCATGTAGACTCTCTCTCACAAAAATGCTCATATTTCCGATGATAGGGGTGATTTGGCTTGGTTTTGAAGTTGCTGTAAGCTTGTTTGAGTATCGTATCTTTATAAGCTATCACACTATCATAATCTACTCTTTGGCTATCAAAGCATGGGATAGGTACTTCGAGTTTTTCTAGCAAGCCATCCTCGATGAGTAGATCAAGACTGATCAATAGAGGACTCCCTGCAAAGGCAGAGTGGGTTTGATAAGGGGAGTTGCCATATCCTGTAGGACCTAGTGGGAGCATCTGCCACATACTCTGTCCTGCATTGTGGAGAAAATCTACAAATCTATAGGCACTCAAACCGAAATCCCCCACCCCATATATGGATGGGAGGCTCGTAGGGTGTAGGAGTATACCGCTCTCTCTTTTGAGTGCCATATATTAGACTCTCTTGAGATAGAGTACGCTGATAGGTTGCATATCAAAGAGGAGTGAGTGCTCTCTGCCATGACACTCGACTGCTTCACTATGGAGTATCGTACCGACAGCACCAGTCCACCCCTCATATTGAGGTGATTGCGAATCAAATATCACTTGATAGTCACCAGCAGCAGGGACACCCATACGATAGGATTTTTGTACATCATCAGCGAAATGACACACGACAATGATGGCATCATCATCACTCTTACGGACAAACGAGACATTGTTGTGAGTATAGTCGGTCTCATCTATCCACTCGAATCCTTCAGGTTCACAGTCATATATATGCAAAGCTCTCTCTTTGATATAGAGGGCATTGAGTTCGGATATCTCTCTTTGGATACCTCGGTGCTTCGGCTCTTCTAGCAAATGCCAATCCAAACTCGCATCATAGTTCCACTCTGCATATTGAGCAAACTCACCACCCATGAAGAGTAGTTTTTTACCAGGGTGTGCAGTCATATAGGCGTACATTGCACGCAGATGTGCAAACTTTTGATTGTCATCGCCTGGCATTTTGTTGATGAGTGAACCTTTCATATGAACCACTTCATCATGGCTGAGTGGAAGTATATAGTTTTCGTTGAACATATAGATGAAACTAAATGTCAATGTGTTGTGGTGGTGCTGTCTATAGATAGGGTCTTTTTTGAAATATTTGAGGGTATCGTGCATCCACCCCATGTTCCATTTGAACCCAAAGCCCAAACCACCATCACTCACTGGGCGACTCACCATAGGAAATGCTGTAGACTCCTCTGCGATAGTCATAGTATCAGGGAATGCACCATAGAGAGACTCATTGAGCTGACGCAAAAATGCTATCGCTCCTAAGTTTTTGTTGCCTCCATCCTTGTTGGGGATCCACTCTCCCTCTTCTCGTGCATAGTCGAGGTGGAGCATAGAAGCGACAGCATCGACACGAAGTCCATCTATATGGAAGTGATCGAGCCAATACATAGCAGAACTGATAAGAAATGCCCTCACTTCGTTTCGTTCGTAGTTGAAGATAGCAGAACTCCACTGTGGGTGGTAGCCAAGGCGTGGATCTTCATGCTCATAGAGACATGAGCCGTCAAAATTGCTCAATCCATGCCCATCAGTCACAAAGTGTGATGGAACCCAATCGAGGATGACACCTATGCCATTTTGGTGTAGAGTATCTATGAGATATTTGAACTCTTCTGGTGTACCAAAACGAGCAGTAGGGGCAAAATAACCCGTCACTTGATAGCCCCATGATCCTTTGAATGGATACTCTGTGAGAGGCAGGAACTCTACATGAGTATAGTGCATCTGCGTAAGATAAGTGACCAACTCTTGTGCCACCTCTGTATAAGTAAGATAGTGCTCTCCATGTTCGCCTTTGCGTCTCCAAGAAGCCAAGTGGAGTTCGTAGGTAGAGATGGGGGATCGATGGTTGTTTTTGCTGTGGCGGTTTCTCATCCACTCTTTGTCTTGCCAGTTATGCTCATCAACTCTCCAAGTGCGTGATGCAGAGTTGGGGGCTTTCTCTGCATAGTAAGCGTATGGATCTGCCTTGTCTATGATCTTGCCGTCGTTGTGAGAGTGGATATGAAACTTATATGTCTCGCCTTTGGTGACACCCTCTATGAAACCCTCCCATATACCAGACTCATCGAGGCGTATCGTGAGTGGGTGTGCATGTGTTTCGTAGTGGTTGAAGTCTCCTCGCACACTCACAAATGCAGCATTGGGAGCCCATACAGAGAAGTAATACCCCTCCACACCATTACGGCTCATAGGATGCGCTCCAAAGTGATTGTAGAGCTTGCTGTGTGTTCCCTCTTTGAAGAGATAGATATCCTCTTTACTAAATCGACTCACATCGTAGTGTATTTTGTGTGACATATTTCCTCCTATGAAATCTTATCTCTATTCCGTATTTTTTGATTGTACAAAGTTGTAGGGTGGGAGTATCCCATACGCATTAGCCAAAGCAAAAATATTAATTTTAAAAATTAAAGAAGTATAGCTAAAATCAAACAAAATAATAGATATACTTCCTAAAAAAATGAGTTGGGCGGATTCGACTCATAAGCGAATACCCTTAACTAGAATTGTAGCATCTAAACCTGTAAGCTCCATGAAGGCTTCATAAGGTGTAGCATAATCAAGACATTTTCTAGGTCTTGAGTTTAGCTTATGAACAGCCTTTATAACTTCCTTCTAGCTATATCCACAAACTCCATACCCTTTGGAAAATATTGTCTCAACACCTGTCCTCTCTCCCAAGAGTGATATGGCTTAGCAAAGTAACTGTCACAATAGACGAATCTATACTCATCATTAATTCTTTTTGATCAATAGCCCTTTAGATGGATTTATGATCTGCACATGTAGTAGCTGTTTTGGACATGAGGGAGACTGGAGTGGTGTTGTGGAACTCTTACAGAGGCGAGAAGAGCGAGTCAACATGCTTTGATGGTGACTTTGACCTCTTGATAACAAGCACTCTCACCCTCTTCGCTGATGAGTGATGGGGTGAGTTTATTGACCCCTAGAGTATTGGCAGTGATCACTATACAATCTTCTCTGACATAAAAATCATTTTTGACGATGAACTGCTCTACACCATAAGGGGAGGTGACCTCTATAGAGTCACCATCACTATACCCTAGTGTTGGATGTATGCGTACTCTATCGTCTCTACGAAATTGTGTATTGAGTGCATTTTTCGCTTTAGGAGTTAGGAGCCAATACTCTACTTTGCGTATCTTTTTACTACTGAGCTTTCTATATTTTTGGAGATGCTTGAGACTCTCAAAGGTATCATCAAAATCATCAATAAAGACAAACTCTGCATCGCTATCGATACCAAACCCCTCACTATACGGTCGCTCTTCATATGCTGGAGATCTATAGAGTCCATCGATAGACTCACACTGCTCTAACCACTCTGCCATATACTCCTTTTCACTCTTAAGTCCCTCAAATCCCAATCGCTCATAGAGTGCAACACACAATTCATACTCACTGATACCGATATCACTCTGCACAACTTGTTGCATCTCTTTGACACTATAGTCACCATAACTAAGTCGTATATCATTTTTCTCCAAGAAGTTTTTGGCTGGGATGATGATATTAGCTGCTCTACTGCTCTCATTTTCATAGAGACCAAAATAGATGATATTCTCTACTTGTTGCAGTTTTTCTCTCACTCTATTGCTATTGGGCATGCTCTCAGCAGGGTTGCCCCCTTGGATCAAAACAGTATCAAAGAGCTCAAAGGGTGTATCTACCTTAGAGACACTATCACATGAGACATCAAAGGGGTTCGTGAAACCTAGTTTAGAATCTCCCAAAAATCCAACACCACTGCCCTCTTTGCCAAAGAGACCAAGTGAGGCTGCGAGTGAATCTATAGCCCATAGAGTGGCGTGACCTATGCTATATTTTTGCACACCATTGCCAATCAAAAAGAGGACTTTTTCTCGCTGTATATAGTAGCTTAGTCGTCCCATATCTCCTAACTCTATACCAATATGTTGCAATATTGCTTTGATACGAAACTCTCTTGTGAAGTCATAAAAATCTTCAAACTCTGGAGCAAACTCTCTAAGCCACTCTTCATCTTCTGCATCCTCCATAAATACAAATCGAGCAAGTATAAGTGCTAGGTAGATATCGCTGCGTGGTTTGATCTGTATATGGAGGTCTGCTTGTTGTGCCAAGGGTGTGGCTATAGGGTCGATGACGACTAACTCTTTATCTTTGAGATAGGGCAAAAGATGTGTGCTGGTAGTTGAAGGGTTTTTACCCCATAAGATCACTACTTTAGCTTGAGCGATCTGCTCTATGGGAAGTGTACGGTTGACACCTCTCCCCTCGCAAATACCTGCATTGCCTGCACCGTTACAGAGACTTCCTTTGGTGAGGCTACCTTCTATCTTTTCAAAGAGAAGATTGGTCACCTCTTGCATCACTCCAAAGTTGCCAGATCCTCTCCATAAGAGTGCTTTTTTTCGCATTGCTTTGGCAACAGCATCTAAGGCTTCATCCATAGAGACTTCGACTCCATCGATCATCGGTTTTTCTATTCTCTCTGTCGAAAAAAACTCTTTGTTGAGCAGACTACAAAGCGTGCCATTATTTGTATCTGCTACAAGTCTATTTGGATTTGCAGCATCTATCAAAATACTACAAGCATCAGGACAATCCAAAGCACAAGCTGTTTTGATCATCGTATCTCTACTTTGACAAGTCTTGAGAAGAGACCTTTTGGTTTGTCTATATATATCTCTGCACGGTATGAAGATATGAATTTCTCATCAGCAACTCTCCATACTTTATCTACTTTGAAACTACTCTGCTTGCCATCAATATAAATCTTTTTATTCTCTACCTCTTTGAGCTCAGAAGGCTCTAAAAAGAGTACTAACTTCGCACGACTTTGATCTTCGATCGTTGCAAGAGGTGAACCGAAATTGACGAAATCTCCTTTACGGACTGCAAGTTTGTAGAGATATTTTTGATGCAGACGGATACTCTTTTTAGAGATACTATCTTTGAGTTTTGCCACTTTGTACTCTACATCAAGAATTTGCTTTTTGAGTGTCTCTATCTTCTCTTTTGTGGACAAATATTGAGTTTTGGCGGAGACAAAAGCATTGAATGCCGTATCTTTTTGTGTCTTGGATGCAGTTGAGAGTCTATTGAGCCGTTCAAAGTAACCCTTTTGTCTCTTGAGTGTATCAGATAAACTCTTGAGCATCTCTTGATTGATCTCTAGCATTGAGTGGAGTAGCTCCAGACTCTTTTGTGAAGCGTTGAGATCAACTCTATCTAAATGATCATCGAGATGTATCACTTCGGCATTTCGTACCATTTTTCCCTCTGCTTGAAGGTTGACTCGCTCGACTTGAGCACTCACAGCGGATTTTAGCACTACGCTATCATATGGCTCTACTTTTGCATAGTGGACTTTTGCTATCGTAATGATAGGCAAAATCAAAAAAAATATATATTTCATAAAAACTCACTTTTATTTGTGTTGGATTGTATTATATCAACTACTTTTTAATCTTCTTTGTAAACACTAAATTCCTCTAAGACTTTATCCTCTTTTTGTACTTTTTTGATATCTTTGAGACAGCATTTTCCCGAAGGATTTCTAATATCACATCTACTTCCATAATTGTTGATACGAATATTTATCTTCTCTATTATCGAGGGATTATAGAGTTCACTTTTCATATAATGATAACAAAAACATACAGCAGCTTGATCGGAAGAACCCTCTTTGAAACCTATCTCTTTGTTGAGCATAGCAGTGGTATAAGGTGCATCATGTTTATTGAAATAGACAATATCACACTCAAAACTAGCACAATAGTAGTATCTATTTTTGCTCAAAGTACTGATATCTTTGATATGGTGCAACATCGTATCATGCTCTACTCTTTTTCCTGATTTTTTGCAATGTGGACACTTCGGTCTAAACAGCATAAATATATACAACCTTTCATAAAGTATTTAACAGTTGACTTGTACAAGTCTCTCCCTATTTCTATTTTTGGCTCCTTTGTCAAGTCTGAGTACACTCATCTTGCCACTCCATATACAACCTGTATCGAGACAACAGACAGCATCATCATTGTAGTAACCGAGTGTAGACCAGTGACCAAAAATAATCTTCTCTTCTATTGGCTTGCGTATTTTGCACTCAAACCAAGGTTGCAAACCCATCTCTCGTGTACTCTCACTAGGAGAGCCTTTTTGCTTGTAATCCAATCGTGCATCACTATAACAAAAACGCATCCTGATAAAAGAGGCGAGTAGATATCTCTCCAACTCTATACTTGTAGCACTCTTATCAAAGTATTCTAAGCCCTTCCCAAACATTTGAGCGAGCCACTCGGCATAGGAGTCGCTCTGGAGTTGCTTCTCCAATCGTCTTGCATAATTCTCTGCCATTGGGAGATCAAACTCTGGAGAGATTCCTGCATGGGACATGACATACCCTAGCTTTTTGTCTATATGCAAAAAGGGTTGTGAGCGTAGCCAATCTATCAGTAGATCTGCATCCTTGGCTTGCAAGATAGGATCTAGCGATGGATTGCTCTTTTTGATCCCTAGATATGCAGCGATGAGTGTGATATCATGATTGCCAAGTACGACTGTAATACTCTCTTTGATAGAGTAGAGATAACGCAAAGTTTCTAAAGAGCCTTCTCCTCTATTGACAAGATCACCAGCAATCCAAAGTCGATCTGACTTGTGGTCAAAATCTATCTTTTCGAGTAGTTTCATTAAATATTTGTGACACCCTTGTATATCTCCAATAGCCCAAATCAACTATAACTCCTTATCATTTACATGCTTTTTGCATGTTTCGGATCATCAATACCAAAAGAGCCAGCGAGAATATTTTGAAGTTTATCTCGGAGCCTTTATGTGTATTGATAAAAGCGTCACTTTGTGTCATCGCCTCTCCTGCGAGTTGCATCTCTAAGATATCAGGTATATAGTAGTGTCCAAAGAGCAAACCTGTAGAGAAGAGGAAAAATGTCGCTACCTGTGTGATAGTGTCTCGTTCAAATTTCTTATATTTGTATCCTTCATAGAGGACGACTGCTACTAGTGTAATATCTACAAGATAAGAGAGTCTTATGAAGTTTTGTGTCATAATCAAGCCCTCTTGATAGTGACTCAAGAGATTTGAACCGAGCCAATTTTCACTATGGAAAGTGACAGGAGCGACGACAATACCTGCATAGAGACCTGCTCCTAAGGTACTCCCTAGTAATAGGAGATAGAGTATTGTTACTTTTCTAAAATTTGGTTTCATTCTTTTCCTTTTTTTTGCGATTGTATCATAATATTATGTTGATTTGAATAGAATATACCATAAGGAGTTGCAAATGCTTGAATTTTTTACTAATTCAATAGTATGGTGGCATTGGATTATCTTAGGTTTACTGCTCATTATTAGTGAGATGGTTACAGGGACATTCATCACGCTTGGATTTGGTATAGCTGCTATTGTAGTGGGTCTATTGGATCTCATCGTGCCTTTGGGATTTGTGGTACAACTTGGCTTATGGATAGTCATTGGTAGTGTATTTGTGATGATACTCTTCAAATGGTTTAAGAAAGCACCCACTGTATCTAGTATAGGGGAGTCATCCTATGGATTTGACACTTTAGGGAGTGTCACCCAAGCTATAGATCCTCACCGCAGAGGTAAAGTACTCTTTGATACTCCTGTGTTGGGTACTACAGAGTGGAATGCGATCTCTAAGCATGATTTAGAAGAGGGAAAACGCATCAAGATAGTAGAGGTCAAGGGACAGCTCATAGAGGTTACGCCAGTAGAATAAGGCTAGCTCAAGAGAATGACACCTAAGTAAAAAAGGAGATATTATGGGACCATCATTAGTTATATTGATAATCATAGCAGTAGGTGTAGTGACGACACTCTACAAAGGGATCAACATCGTACCACAGGGTGAAGAGTGGATTATAGAGAGATTAGGCAAGTTTAGCCGTACACTCAAACCAGGGCTCAATCTCATTGTGCCTTATATAGATAGTGTACGCACACGCATAACCACGAGAGATATCATACTCGATGTCCCACAACAAGAGGTCATCACTAGAGATAATGCCGTCATCCTCACCAATGCCGTCACATTTATCCGTGTCACCAAGCCAGAAGATGCGATCTATGGTGTCGAAGATTTCAAGATAGCTATAAAGCAGCTTGTCATGACTACGCTACGATCCATACTTGGTGAGATGAAACTCGATGAGGCACTCTCCAACAGAGAGCATATCAAAGCCAAACTCAAAGAGCAGATACTCGATGATGTAGCTGATTGGGGTGTGACAGTCAAATCAGTGGAGATTCAAGATATCAACCCTAGTAAATCTATGCAAGCCTCTATGGAGCGACAAGCAGCAGCCGAGAGGGAGAGAAGAGCTATAGAGACGACAGCAGAGGGGAACAAAAATGCAGCCATACTCGAAGCAGACGGTAAACTTGCAGCAGCCCAAAGAGAGGCACAAGCACAAGTAGCCTTGGCAACTGGTTCAGCCAAAGCGATTTCACAAATATCCAATGCCGTACAGGGTCAAGAGATCCCTGCGATGTTTTTACTCGGTGATAGATATATCAATGCTCTCGAAAAGATGAGCCAGAGTGAAAATGCAAAATTTGTCATATATCCAGCTGATATCCAAGGTGCTATCAAAGGTATGCTAGGAAGCACTTTTAGTAAGTGATGCTAGGCTACCCCAGCATATATCATAATTGGTAGGATTTTTTCACCCTTGGGGTAGCCTTATCGCTTGGTAAAAAGCCTCTTGTATTGTACTCTTCTCAAAGGGTTTTTCCACGATCATATCATAGAGTTTTTTCTCTTTATCTTCCATGTTCGGATTGCCTGTGATAGATATGGCGACGATAGATTTGTGACTATCATATCTTGACTCTGTCGCTCTATACCTTTCGATCACTTCACTCCCTGAGAGAGTAGGCATATGTTCGTCTGTGAAGATGAGATCATAGGGGTTGCTCTGCTCCAATCCATCAGTGAGTTTATCCAATGCCTCTTGTCCATCGAGGGAAGTGTCGATCTCACAATTCTCATCCTCTAGTATAGTTTTGAGTAGTATGATATTGATGTGATTATCATCTGCTATGAGGACTTTGGGTTTTCTTTTTGGAGTGAGCATTGCATAGATACTCTCTCCATAGTAACTATTTTGTGCTATTACTTTGATATCGCTATATTGTGCCTCTTTTGTGATGGAGAAGAGCTTCTCTTCAACCACTAAGAGTTCTATAGATCTCTTCTGGCATTGGGTGACAATCTCTTCAGAGAGTAGATGCTCAAAACAGATTACATGTGTGCTGTTTTCTTCGAGTTTGGTTGAAATATTGATATTCTCTTTGGCTACCAAGAGAGACAATAGATATCTTTTGATATTTTTACACTCCATAGAGTTTGCACTATTTGTGAGGATGGTGACATATCTACTACTCTCCGATAAAGAGGGGTGAGAAGGTCTCTCGTTTATTACTTTGATAGGAGTCGTAAAATAGAAGCTACTGCCTTTGCCAAGTTTACTTTGAAGCTGTAACTGACCACCTAACTCTTTGACATATTTTGCCGATATAGCAAGTCCAAGTCCTGTACCCCCAAAATTGAGAGCAGTGTCAGATTCGGCTTGTGCAAAAGATTGGAAAATTTTCTCCTTATTTTCATCAGCGATACCAATCCCTGTATCGTTGACAGCCAATCGTAGTAACTGATCAGATATGTCATGCTCGACAGTAAACTCAATCGCTCTAGCACTAGGAGTAAATTTATAAGCATTTCCTATGAGATTGATCAATATTCTCTTCAGTTTGAGCTCTTCTATCTCTATCTTTTTGGGAATGGATGGGTCGATATAGATCAGGTAGTTGATCTCTTTTTTGAGCATATTTGCGGTAAATATATTGGCAATACTCGAAAAGAATTGAATACTGTTGATAACTTTTGGTTTTGACTCTGATGACTCTTTTTCATGCTTTACTCTATGCAAAATAGAATCAGTGAGCCTATTGATAAACTCAGCTGACTCTTTAGCATGGCTGATATACTCTAAAAATCGTTCATCTTTAGTATGCCCCTCCATAAGTTCCAAAAAACCATAGAGACTATTGGCTGGAGTGCGTATATCATGGACAGTATTAGAGAGGAAAAGCATATCTTCATTGATGCTAGAATGGTTCTCTTTTGGTTCTTGTTTTGTTTGCTTCTGGACTATATTTTTATCTGCTTTACTCTGCAATATCTCGATGACATTGACAAAAAACTCTTCAAGAGATTTGAGAAGATTAAGATCATGCTGTGTATAGTTGAGATGAAATCGAATAGATCGAGAGATGCGTAGTATACCGATGATGCTTCCCCGATTATTCATTAGGGGCTGGATAATCTGTCCTTTGAGTGCCATGTCATAAGGGTTATCAATGAGAGGGTCATAATGTTTTTCACTTGCTGGATGATTATAAATAGCACTCTTTTTTTCTAACAAGCAGACACCCAAAAGTCCTGCTGAACCCACTACACATATATCTTGGGATTGATGAGCGTTGTTATTGTAGAGTCTCATTTCACCTTTATCGAACTGTAAGAGCGTCATTTTGTCTGAATTTGTCAGCTCCATCAAAAACACTTCGATGAGACTATGTATCTCTTGCTCACTCTCTAGCGTCTTGATTTTATCGATTGTCGCTACCAACTGTTGTGTCAATTCTGGATTCTGTTGCATTTCTGCCTTTCTATTTATAATGCAGAGTTTAGGCTGCCCCTTGGGGTAGCCTTTAGTGTAAAGAGTTTATAAGGATGTCCCAACAACAACACTTCTAATACAAAATCTACACCATTGAGTTTCATGAACCCCCTTTCATTACTTGAAAGTTCTAATACTATATCATCATAAGTTTCAAAATCTTGATTATAATCTTTGTAGATCCCCATAGGCTCTTCTTGAAGCTCTGTGATATCACTTTTCCCTAGAAATTCTATAAATTTTTTATTTGCAAATTTGATTTCATGCGTGTCTGCAACAAAGAGTAGTGACTCTTTTTGATCAAGAATACTCTGTAGGATATTATTCGTAAGAGTCAGCTCATTATTATATTGCAAAAGTTCATGCTGTTTTTTGACATCGGTAGTGTTGTCTTGCATAATGACCAAGATACTCTCTGTATCGCAATACTCTGTAGAGATATCAATATAGTGGTCGTTTTTATAAATTTTTTCAATACTAAAATGGTGATTTTCATCAGTAAAGGAGTAGAGTATCTCCTCTTCACTTCCTAAAAGTTCTGGAAGATAGACTCGGATATCACTTCCAATGATTTGTTGAGAGACGGTAAAATATTTATCAATACCATAAGAGTAGCTTATGATATTAAAGTTTTTATCGATTTGAAAATAGTGAAAAATATCTTTGGCAAGTATAGTACTAAGAATAAGTGGTATATGTGTCAAAGTAGCATCTCCTTTACCAATTGTTCAAAAAGCTCATTGACATTCAAATTATCTTTTGCTGATGAGAAAAAGCTTTTTGCGTCAAGATCATACTTCTCTGCTTCTGTGCTACTCAACATATCAGCTTTGTTATAGGCAATAACATAGTGAGAGTTTGGATTGAGTTGTAAAAAGGCTTCAATATGTCCTGCAATATTCTCTATGGTCTCAGGGCGTGTCACATCACCTACAAAGATAGAACCACTAGCACCTCGCATATATGCTGTAGGTATCTTCTTGACTGTGGTAGCCCCCTCAATATCCCAAATCAATAGTTCACACTCGATAGTATCTAGTGTTACAAGTTTTTTGGAGATTTTTACTCCAATAGTTGTCAAGTATTTATCATTAAATGTATTGTCAACATAGCGTTTGATGAGGCTTGTTTTACCGACATGGAAGTCACCGATTAAAAGGATTTTTTTTCTTATCATATTTTACTCTACTTTATCTTGTAAGATAGTATTATTTTTTTGATTTATAATTATTATATCTCAATACCGCTTAATACCTTGATACCTCCTCTTTATGGCACTCTAAACAAAAACAACTATAATAGTGCTTTAGTATATTTAGTAGTCAAAATTTGGAGTTTATTATGGTGTGTCATAGTCTCATTATAGAAGATGCAAAGAAGAAGTTGGTAGAACTCTCATTTACGATTGATAGTTCACTAGCTTTGGTAGGCGAGAGTGGCAGTGGAAAGTCACTCACACTTAAAGCACTGCTTGATCTCCTCCCCTCCAATTTGAGATATCGAAGTGATATAGAAGCTACATTCAAACTCACTAGAGGTGATACAGTATCATTCGTACCTCAAAATGCATTTACAGCATTCTCTCCTATGACTCGTATCAAAGATCAGTGGTTGTATACTCAAGAGAGTGCAGATGAGCTTTTCGATATACTCAATCTCAATCGTCAACTCTTTGATCGCTTTCCTAGTGAGCTGAGTGGTGGAGAGCTCCAGCGAGTTGTCATTGCTATAGCATTGGCTTCACGACCAAAATTGATACTACTTGATGAACCAACCACAGCACTCGATCCTGCACTACGAGAAGAGATGGTGATGATACTTCTACGGCTTCAAGAGCGATTTGGTTTTTTGATGCTTTTTGTGACCCATGATATCAAGATCGCTCAAGCACTCTGTAGAGATATACTTGTACTCAAAGATGGGCGAGTGGTAGAGCAGGGTAGGGCAGAAGATATCTTGAAGAGACCAAGAGAGAGATACACTAAAGAGCTCATAGAAGCAGGTTTCATCAACAGGGAGTTTAGAGCGTGATAAATGGATTGATTAAGGGTTTAATAATAGTTGTCATGATATTTGTTATCGCTTTGGGGGGTGCATTTATCTATGCATATGAAGAGGTTAAGCTCGATGCAGATAAACTTATCAACTACAAACCAGAGATATCTTCTGTCATCTTAGACCGCAATGGTAAACAGTTGGCATATATCTTCAAAAAACATCATAGACTCTATGCTCGTTATGATGAGCTTCCAGGGTATTTGGTGGAGGCACTTGTAGCAGTAGAAGATACGAAGTTTTTTGAACACCCAGGGGTCAATCTCGATGCCATAGTGCGTGCTATTGTCGTAGATCTGCAGGCAGGGAAGTTTGTAGAGGGTGGGAGTACACTGACACAACAGTTGATCAAAAATAAACTCTTGAGCAATAAAAAAAAGGTAGGAAGGAAAATCAAAGAGGCGATCTTAGCACTCAAAATAGAGCATGAATTGAGCAAAGAGGAGATCCTTGAGCGATATCTCAATGAGATATTTTTTGGCAATGGCTATTATGGTATCAAGACAGCAGCAAAGGGATTTTTCCATAAAGATTTACAAGATTTGACACTCAAAGAGTCTGCTCTCTTGGTTGGTCTCCCCAATGCTCCTAGCTATCTCAACCCTGTCAAATATTACAAGCGATCACTTGTGCGTGCAAATGCTGTCTTGTACAGGATGAAGAGTATAGGTTGGCTCAATCAACAAGAGTATATCCAAGCAATCAACGAGAGACCCAAAGTCTACAAAAGTACACTGACGCAGAATGTAGCACCCTATATAGTTGATGAGGTACAGCGACGATTTAAGGGGAGATTGGGCGATATCCGCACGGGTGGATATGAGATATATACTACTGTAGATATGAAGCAACAAAAGATAGCAAGAGATGCTATGAAAGTAGCGTATAGTAAAGCGATCAAACAATATCCAAATCCATCGAAAAGATCTCTACTCAATGGTGGTTTTGTAGCAGTCGAGAGTAAGACAGGGGATATACTAGCAATGGTTGGTGGTGTAGACTACAAAAAGAGTGCTTACAATCGCATCACACAGATCAAGAGGCAACCAGGTTCTGCATTTAAACCCTTTATTTATCAAACGGCACTTGATATGGGTTACAATCCTGCAAGTAAACTCACCGATCTTGCTAGAACTTTTCAATACTATAAAAATGGAGAACGATTTATCTGGTCTCCCAAAAATTATGAAGGGGATTTTAAAGGTTTTATCCGCCTGAGAGAAGCACTCGTCCACTCTCGTAACTTAGCCACTGTCAACCTAGTCTTCGATATAGGAGTGAGTACTATCCGCAAAAGATTGGAGCTACTAGATGTGCCTCATATCCCTAGAGATATGTCTATAGCACTCGGCAATCTTGGACTCAGTCCATTGAAGATGGCACAGATATTTTCTGTGTTTGCCAACTATGGTCATATGATAGAACCTCGCTTGGTGAGCAAAATAGTATCAAAAGAGGGGGCTGTGATTTATGAGACAAGACCCAAAGAGATAGTCAACTTCACCCAACCAGAGCAAGCATACCTTATGACAGATATCCTCAAAGATGTTGTCAAGAGAGGGACAGGAAAGAGAGCAAAAGTAGAGGGTATAGAACTCGCTGGAAAAACAGGTACAACCAATGACAACAGAGATGCTTGGTTTTGTGGATACTCTCCGACTATAGAGGTCATCGTGTGGTTTGGACGAGATGATAATGCTAAGATCGGTAAGAGAGCGACAGGTGGATATCTCGCTGCTCCTGCGTTTGCTTACTACTTTAGAGAGTTGATCAAGCTCTATCCAAATACCCCTCGTATCTTTGAAATACCAGATGGTGTATATAGTGCAGTAGTAGAGAACAAAGAGGAACTCTATACGGAGATATCACCACTTCCAAATAGGAGTGCATCTATAGATAAAAATACTAAAAGCCAAGATACACAGAGAATTCATAAGCAAGATGATACTATCTTACAAATGTTTGCTGATATCCCGTCCAAAGATGAGGTAATCACTGATGAGTTATTTTTTGGTAGTGATGAGCAAGTAGAGAAGAGTAAGAGAGTAAAAAATCATCTTGAAATTATCGATGATGGAGAACGAGAAGTTGTAGAACTCAAAGAGAACACCTCCCCAACAAAAGGGAGATTGGAGATAGAAGATGCTAATGATTTTTTTGAAAAAGATACAAAGAAGAGTAGAGATATGGATCCTCTACACCTCAAAAGAAAAGTACCCAAATCTACAAATTATGAAGATAGTGGGTCGCTCTTTTAGATTTAGTCAATCTTTATGATTTTTGTCGCAGGTTTTTTGACTTCTGTTTTTGGTATAGTGATGATCAAAACACCATCTTGATAGTGTGTTTGCATCTTGTCATGATCCGCATTTTTTGGTAACTGTATCGCTCTTTTGAATGCACCATATGAGATCTCTTCTCTATAATAAGTAGCATTTTTTTCTTTGGATTCTTGCTTTTTATTACCCTCCAATGTGAGTACATTATCATCATCTAGTGTCAGTTTGATATCCTCTTTTTTGATACCAGCAAGCTCAAACTTGAGTTTATACTCTTTGTTATTTTCTGACATGTTGAGTTTTGGGTAGGTATATTTTTGCAACCCTACATGTGCCATATGAGAGTTGAACATTTCATTGGCAAGTCTCTGAAATCTATCAAAATCATTGTCAAAACCTCTATCAAAGAAGAGCGAAGTTGCACTCAAGCTGCTTGATATTACTGCCATAGCCATCAATCCCATCACTGTCTTTTTCATTTAGTTTACTCCTTTAATATTAAGATAGTTGAGTCTATTATCATAAACTCTTTGAATTTATAACAAAAAAGAGTTTATATACAAATAATATATTTAAAAAAATATTTTGATTTATCTTTTTTTAAAGAAGAGAGTTTGCTCTTTGGTATATGAACTAATTGTCAACAATTTACGCTATACTAAAGAAAAAAGAAATGACACAATGGCAAAGAAAAAAAGAAAATATCTCATCAAGCTCAATAATAAAATCAGAAATCACTTCGATGGACTTCCTTTTGATGAGGGGATAGTGACACTAGATGATGATCAGCTCACCTCTTTAGCTATGGCTATAGAGTTGGAGTTGCCATCACTCGAACGAGAAGAGTTACTGCGAGGATTACGGAGAGCTTGGAGTGAAGGAGACCATATCCAAAGAGCAGATATACTCAAACACCTCCAATCAGAACCCCAAAATGAAGCGTACCAAAAAGAGGAGAAGAGTCCACTCGATAAAGTAAGTAAAATATTGATGCTCCTTGAGGGGATAGAACATAGCAAAGAGGAGGAGAACAAAATCCTAGAGACCTTTGTAGAGGTGAGAAGCTCGAAAGTCACACTCGACAAGATCAAACTCAAACTCAAATACCTTCGACTCCAAGAGCGATTTGAGAGACTCGAAGATGCGTTGGAAGTTTCATTCACAACCCTCAACGAGATGGAGTTTTATCAGAGTTATACTTTCGTGATGCGAGATATAGATTTCACAAAGATTTTACTCACAAAGAGTGAAGCGATAGATATGGATAGCTTGCTTGGGTTAGATGATGCTACAGTTATCACACACCTACGAGAGCAAAAAGAGCAGACCATAGTGCAAAAGCAAAGAGAAGTCGAGGCATTTGTCACACACATAGAACACTACTGCTATAACCTCTCTGAAGAGATGATGATCTATCATATCAAGAGAATGCTTCCTGAACATGATCTCTACCATATCCCTATAGAGATAGAGACGCTCGAAACGATTATCACTACTATCAATGACAAATATAGACTCTACGAGAGTAGTGACCATCTCATCATCGAAAAGCCAAAGAGTTATCTCCTCTATGGTGAAACTATAGAGTATAATATATCTGCTTCTTATACCAAAAACTTCATCTACGGAAAGATATGGAGAGGTGAAGAGTTGCCCATAGTACTCGATCTAAACCATATCAATGAAGAGTTAGTTTCTCATTTTGAGCTCTCTATAGAGGAGATATATGAAGAGTTGCGAGAGTTGGCAACAGGACTTGATATCAGTGATGAGAAGATAGAGTCACATATCATACAGTTTGTAGCACCACAGATCAAGACAAGTACCAATCTCAAGATTAAAGAGAAGAGTAAACGACGTATACTCTACCACTTCAACGAATATATCCGCCCCATCAAAGAGCGAAAAATGCGTGAAGAGTTACTCGCTAAAACCATCAGAGATTTCAAAAATCTCTTTCCTCTTGCACGCAGTCTCAAACGAAAGATTATCTTCCATGTAGGTCCCACCAATAGTGGCAAAACCCACAGGGCACTAGAGATGCTCAAACAAGCAGATACAGGCTACTACCTCGCTCCTCTACGACTCCTTGCACTAGAGGGGTACGAACGACTCAAGAAAGATGGCGTAGCAGTTTCACTCATCACTGGTGAAGAGGAGATCATCGACGAGGAGTCTACACATATATCATCGACTATCGAGATGCTCAACAGTAGTATAGATGTCGATCTCTGTGTCATAGATGAGATACAGATGATAGATGATAGAGATAGAGGCTGGGCTTGGGCAAATGCTCTTATAGGCGTGGCTGCACACACAGTAGTCCTCACAGGCTCTTCCAATGCCCTACAAGCGATTATAGAACTTTGTCAATATCTCGGTGAAGAGTTGGAGATTGTGGAGTTTAAACGAAAGACTCCACTCTCTATGCTCTCCTATCCAACCCCTATACATAAGATAGAGAAGCAGAGTGCCATCGTAGCATTTTCTCGTAGAGAGGTACTCTCTCTCAAACAACAGCTCTCGGGAGAGTACCGAGTATCTGTCGTCTATGGCAATCTCTCTCCTGAGGTAAGGCGAGAAGAGGCGAGGCGATTTCGTGAGGGTGAGAGTGATGTGCTTGTGGCGACAGATGCCATAGCTATGGGACTCAATCTGCCTATCAAGACGATACTCTTTGCCAAAGATAATAAATTTGATGGACTCAGACGCAGGGAGTTGACTCCTTCAGAAGTGTTGCAGATAGCAGGACGAGCAGGACGGTATGGGATAGAGGATGAGGGGTTTGTCGGTGCATTAAACCAAAATGACTTGCAGACTATATCCAAGCAGTTTCACACACCCCTCAAAGATATCAAGCTACCATGTGCAGTCATGGCAAGCCTAGAGCATGTACTACTCATAGGGGAGATACTCCAGAGGGATAATCTCGTAGATATCTTGGGATTTTTTGCTGACAATATGGAGTTTGATGGTCCCTTTCAAGCAGCCAATATCGACTCTATGCTAGAGATAGCCTCAATCGTAGATGAGTATGCTCTAGACTTGAAGACACGCTACCATCTCAGCTGTGCTCCTGCAAGTATATCATCGCCCTATATAGAGAGTGTTTTTCATCGCTATATACGCAACATAGAGAAGGGTTCTGAAGTCCTCTATATCCCACCTAGAGATCTACCTTCATTTGCTCAAACCAATGAGATGCTCCTCAATGCAGAGGATAGAGTGCGTGAAATATCTCTCTATCTATGGCTTTCATTTAAATTTCCTGACTTTTTTAGAGATACACAAAAGGCGATAGATGCACGAGTGAGACTCAACAAATATATAGAAAACTCCCTCCAAAAAGGACACTTCGTCAAAGAGTGCCGTAAGTGTGGTAAAGTATTGGATTTTAGCTATAGATTCTCCATCTGCGATGCTTGTTACTCAGGCAAGCAGAGGAGAAATAGAAGTTATAGTAGAGGACGGAGACGACATTAATATTGATCAAAAAGCTCTCTATGACCGAGTGGTATCCTCGTAGGTTTGCCCTCTCGTACATAGACTAAGAGTATCTCCATAGTGAATATCGCTATTTCATCTTTGTAGATCTCTTGCTGTAAGAGTATCGAACTCGCTCTTTGTTTGAGTATACTACTCTTGACTTCAAGCATATCACCAAGCATAGCCATAGAGAGAAAAGATGCTTTGAGGTCTTTGACCACAAAGCCACTGTGATTATCCTCATTTGGCATCATACCTCTTTGAAAAAATAGCTCACTTCTCGCTCTCTCACAAAATTTGATATAGTTTGCATGGTATACAATACCCCCTGCATCTGTATCTTCATAATAGACTCGTATTTTCATTCTGCACCTACTTGATTGATTATACTGTTTTGGGGCTTAAGAAATCTTTCAAAAGTAAAAAGACGAAACTGTTATCCAAAGAAGAGTCTAATGCTAAGTAGTGGATATTAATATTCTATACTTCAAATAACTAACATCATGTTTGTGTTAAAATAAAGCAGTAAAAAGGAATAGTATGGCTAAAAAAAATCAATCAAAAAGATTAACAAATCAACATAAAGAATCGCAAGGAGTAGTTGGCATATTTGGGGGTGAAGCAAAATCACATGATATAAAAGTTGGGGAAATTTCACATTTTATAGTTAAAAAACTCAAAGAGGAGTTTCCTCACTTATCTTTTCGATACAAAAAAAGCATAACGAAAGAAGAAATAAACCAAGCATTAAAAAAAATTGATTCAGATTTGGGGCAAACCCTTTTTGTATCAAATTCAAGTATTATACCTGATGGTGGGGTGATAGAAGTCAAAGATGATAATGGTAATTGGAGGATTATTTTAGTATCAGAGGCCAAACACCAAGGGAAAGATATTGAAAATATCAAAAATGGTACATTAGTAGGTAAAAATAATGATCAAGATTTAATGGCTGCAGGGAATGCGATTGAAAGATCACATAAGAATATATCCGAAATCGCTAATTTGATGTTGTCTGAATCTCATTTTCCTTATCTCTTATTTCTTGAAGGTTCAAATTTTTTAACAGAAACTATTGCAGTTACAAGACCAGATGGTAGGGTTGTAACACTCGAATATAATTCAGGAATGTTAAATAGATTAGATAGATTGACCTCTGCAAATTATGGAATGCCTATTAATACTAATTTATGTAAAAATAAGTTTGTCACGCATAAAGATAAAATAATAATGCTTCAAGCGACTTCTATTTATACTCAAGGAGATGGAGAAGCATGGGATAGAGAAGAGATGTTTGATATTATGCTAGAGGTTTCCAAGAGTTCTCTTCAAGTATTGGCTAGTGACTTGTTTTGTCAAATCACTAAATTGGGTTAGAGCAATGGCAAGAAAAGCAACAAATAAATTATTACAAAAAGCAAAAAAATCGAAAAGTGATGAATTTTATACACAACTTTCTGATATAGAAAATGAACTACAATATTATAAAAGTCATTTTGAAAATAAAGTAGTCTATTGTAATTGTGATGACCCTCAAAGCAGTAATTTCTTTTATTATTTTGCTTCAAACTTCAATAAATTAGGTTTAAAAAAATTAATTGCATCTTGCTATAGAGAACAAAAAAGAGATTTATTTCATACAGACGAAGATGAAAATGGTTTTTTTTATGAATATAGAGGCAAAGATGATGAAGAGGTAAGACCAAGTTCAAAAGATATTATTTACTTTAAAGGAGATGGAGATTTTCGTAGTTTAGAAAGTATTGAGCTATTAAAGCAATCTGATATTGTTGTCACCAATCCCCCCTTTTCATTATTTAGAGAGTATGTAGCTCAATTGATTCAATACGATAAAATGTTTTTAATAATTGGCAATATTAACGCTATAACCTATAAAGAAATTTTTAAACTTATCAAAGAGAATAAGGCATGGCTAGGAATTAATTTAGGTCGAGGTATCTCTGGTTTCATTGTTCCAGAGCACTATGAACTTTATGGAACAGAGGCTCGGATTGATAACTCAGGAAAAAGAGTAGTCTCTCCAAATAATTGTCTTTGGCTAACCAATTTAGATACTTTTAAAAGGCATGAAGATATTGTTCTCACAAAGAGATATGTAGGAAATGAAGATGAGTATCCAAACTATGACAATTATGATGGAATTAATGTAAATAAAACAAAAGATATACCATTAGACTATAAAGGATATATGGGTGTACCCATAACATTTCTACACAAGTTTAATCCTGAACAATTTGAGATAATTAAATTCAGAAAAGGGAATGATAAAAAAGATTTATCTATAAATGGAAAATGTCCATATTTTAGGATATTAATTAGAAATAGACGAATACAAACTGAATTGAGTGATGAAATGAATAAAAAATCGTTGGACGGAGCAAGTGCGGATAGTGAGAATAAAGACATCTTTAGCGTTGCATAAGATAAAATAAAAAACAGTTTAGTCGTTATTTTACTCCTTTTTTCAGACAACTATTAAATATAAAAACACTTCTAGCATGAATGGCACTAAGTAGGGGTAAGTGTTTTGGGTATAGTACACAATAGAAAATATATTTTTTTGCTCTTTATAGCTGTATTCGAGTCTCATTTGATGTTTGGTGAGGATTTCGGAGACGATATAGAGACCTAGACCGAAGCCCTTTGCTTGTTTGGATCCTTTGGTAAAAGCTTGTGTATAATGGTCAAGAGGATACTCTAGTGGTTCTCCATCACTGATAAAAGAGAGTGTACCTGTGTGGTATACGATCTCTAAGTGTTGTGCATATTTTTGGGCATTTTCTATAAGATTTTTGAAGACTATAGTCATGAGATTGAAATCTGCTTCTATCACTTCATCATGGATATTGTTTGGGATATCATCTTCGATATAGAGGAGATCTTTGGCTTGATCTATAAGCTCTATGATGGGGATGTATCGTCGCTCTATCATATAGTCACCTGTAGTGATCTTCTCCATATGTGCCAACTCTTGGAGGAGCATAGCAAGACGAGAGAAGATAGAGTCGAGCATCTCTTGGGTTTTTATATCTTCTACGATCTCTGTCAATATCTTGCCCTTTGTTATGGGTGTATTGAGTTCATGAAAGATATTACGGACAAAGAGTTGTCGTGAGTCGAGAAGTTTTTTTGACTTTTCTATAGCATTATAGAAAGCATTGGAGACAAGCGTAATCTCATCTTGTTTTTTGGAGAGTCTATAGTCTGGGAATTTACCATTACCATATGCTACTATATCTTGTTCTAATTTTTTGAGAGGTACAAGTGACTTGCGTATCATCACATACATAACTATCAAGAGTATAACAATAGAGAGGAAGATAAGTAGAGGGATAGAAAATTGTTCCCATATATTTTGCTGAACTTTGAGTAGGAGGTGGAGTTCTCTTGTGACTATATCTATATAAATATCTCCTTGATAGTGGAGTATATGAAATCGTTTACGATGGTTTGGAACTCTTGCATGGAGTCGATATCTTTTGTGGTGTTTGCTATTTTTGAGTATCTCTTGCCGTACTTTAGGCTCTACCTCTTGGAGATGAAACTCCTTAAGAAGCTCTTTTGGTTTCTGCTGTGTATGCCGTATCTCTTTGAGAAGTATACGGATTTTGTATGTCAAGTCTGCTCTATCCTTTTTGGCTATATGAGCGACTATCGAAAAAGCTGCAATGAGTGTCGTCATAAGTGCAATAGCAAAGAGTATATTGAGTTTAAAAAATATCGAATGTCCAAACATTTAATCTCCTATATACTTATATCCTATACCTCGTACAGATTTGATATATTTTGAATTTTTACTAGAGTCACCTATCTTGTGCCGTATTCTACCGACGATGACATCGATACTTCTATCAGAGCTCTCCCATTTGATAGCATTGACACTGTTGACGATATATTCACGGCTTACGACTTGCTGTTTTTTCTCCAATAGCAGAGAAAAAATCTCATACTCTGCGAGTGTAAGGTTGAGTGATCTGCCCTCTTGGGTGATCTGCATCTTGTTGTTATCTATGACAAATATATCTTTTGAGCTACTATCTGAAATATTGGCATATCTTTTGATGATAGATTGTATACGAGCTACAAGTTCTCTAGGGTCATAGGGTTTTGAGATATAGTCATCTACACCTATATCAAAGGCAACGACTTTGTCGCTTGTATCATGTCTCGCTGTAGAGATGATGATGGGGAGAGTAGGGTGACTCTTTTTGATGATTTTGCAGAGTTCGAGTCCGTCCATCTCAGGAAGTCCTAGATCAAGAAGTAGGAGATCATACTTCTCTATCTGGAGTCTCTCTAGTGCTACACTTGGGCGATCTACACTTATCATATCCAAACCATATCTTGGAAGATATTGTTCCAAAAGAGCAGTGATCTCCAAGTCATCTTCTACCATCATTATGAGTGACATATTGAGCCTTTTCCTATCAATCAAGAACGCTTGCAATCAAGAACGCTTGAACTAGCTATCTTTTTTGTGTGATAGTGCTATGAGTTTCGTTCTCTGTTTAGGAGTAAGTATAGCAAAAATCTTCTCTAAAACTTCTGCTCTTCTATTGAGTCTCTCGTCTGCTTTTTGTTGCATCATCATCGCTCTTTTGCTTCTTCGCTCTCTCATAGTTTTTTTGAATGCCTCTTTATCAAATTTGTTTGCAGTCATAAATTGACTAACATTTGGCATCTCTCTCTTCTTTTTCATGGCTTGACGCTCTTTTTTCATCATCTTTTTTTGTTCGGTGAGTATACCTCTTATCTGCTTTTTTTGCTCTTTGGTGAGATCAAGTTCTGAGCGTATCTGTTTTAAAAGTGTATGACGATGTTTTGCACCTTTTCTATGGTGTTTCATATGCATATCTTTTGAACACTCGTGATATCCAAATCCTTCTCCATCTATTATGGGTTTCCCTGCTACTAGTGCCGAAACCAAACCAACGCCTGCTATTGTTGCTACAATTACTCTCTTTTTCATTTTGTATCCTTTTTGATTTTTGTTGTCTCTCTCTATTTGAGATAGTGTAATTATAGAGGAGTTATGTAAATTACAGAGTAACAGTTTGTAAATAGATGTAAACAAACTTCTCATTACTAACTGACCTTGCACACTAACACCCTACTAGACTCTCAGTACTTCTCCTCAGGCAAAAGCCAAAGCGTTCCATCTTTGTTGACCTCTGCTTCTCCTGCATATTGAGGAGCATAGATCGTTCCTAAGGTCAGTTATGTACTTTAAGTGAGTGATTAGTGGTTTTTCGACAGCCTACTT
>CBEUND010000028.1:0-24636 GCA_965544395.1 uncultured bacterium
TTCTCCCCCCATATGAGTGAGATACAGAAGAGTAAAAGAGTGAAGATTTTCGTATACATTAGTGCTTCTCTATGTTGATGATAGTATCACTCGCCCAACGAGCCAAATCCATATCATGTGTGATCAATAGTATACCTACTCTATCTAAGTAGCGTAAGATTATCTTCATGATATCAAGCTGTATGAGATTGTCTAAAGCACTTGTAGGTTCATCGCAAAGGATAAGATCAGGCTGCATAAGCAAAGCACGCAGTATGCTACATCGTTGGAGTTCTCCACCTGAGAGTTGGTGTGGAAGCTGATGGAGTAAATCTAGTGATAACCCCATCTCGTCAGCTAAACTCTCTATATCATGCATTGATGCAAGTGATACTATATCTCTTATCTGTTCTATGATAGGATAGCTTGGATGAAAAGAGCTATAGGGGTCTTGAAATACCCACGCAATTTTGCCTGACTCTATAGACCCCAAGAGGGGTTTGAGGTTACCACTGATGAGTTCAAAAAGTGTCGATTTACCACTACCACTTTGACCTACGATAGAGAGTAATTCACCTCGATTGAGTTGCATATCAAAGTCTCTATAGAGCAGTTTGGATCGCTCATATCCAAACTCTAGTGAAGTGATAGATAATACACTCTTCATCAAAATTTATCACCAATAGTATCTTCTATGTTTAAAGTAACTGTTTGCATAATAATTCTCTCCTAGCAATTGAAGTTTATATTCTACATTAATTAAACTAAAGCCTAAGTAATGAGACTTTCATGGTATAATCTTTTATGGAATATGGAATTTTATCATTAGCGATACCTCTGCTAACAATTATATTGGCTATTTTGACAAAAGATGTGATTATCTCTCTTATGGGAGGTATATTTAGTGGGTATCTTGTACTCTATGGATATGACCCTATGGTTGCATTTTTTGCTACATTTGATGGCATCATCTCTCTCTTTTCTGAAGGGTGGATTACAAAAACGATCATATTTATGCTCTTGGTAGGAGCGATCATTCGTATACTTGAAGATAGCGGGGCGGTGGATAGTTTCGTCCATTATTTGAGTAATAAAGCCAGTTATATTGACTCACCAAAGGGAGCTATGCTTTTGGCATATTTGATAGGTATAGTGATATTTATAGAGTCCTCTATCACCTCCATGGTGGCAGGGACTGTCGCCAAGCCTCTTTGTGATAAGCATAAAGTATCACGAGAAAAATTAGCCTATATATGTGACTCGACCTCTGCACCTGTATGCTCACTCATACCTCTCAATGGATGGGGTGCACTACTGCTTGGTCTCATCGTCACAGCTGTAGAGAGTCATGTCATAGAGGGTGATGCTCTTGCTTTGCTTCTCGCTTCAATTCCTTATAACTTTTATGCTATTTTTACACTACTTCTTGTACTCGTTGTTATATTTTTTGATTTTGATATAGGATTGATGCGACATAGCAAATCGGTCTCTTATCTACAAGAGTATTCTACACAAAACAAAAAGAGTTCACTATGGCAAATGATACTCCCCTTGATGGTTATGATAGCTATGGTACCTCTAATGTTGTATCATACAGGCAATGGCAAACTGTTTGAGGGGAGTGGCTCTACGGCAGTCTATTATGCTGTTATAGTGACCCTCTTTTTTCAATACTTCTATTATATATCTACAAAAGTGATGCGACATCAAGAGTATTTCTCCTCTTTTTATAAAGGTATAGGTGAGATGATGCCTGTCACTATGATACTCATACTTGCACTGCTTATAGGAGTAGTCATCAAGGAGTTGGATACTGCAGGCTATTTAGCTAGCTTACTCAAGAGTACTCTTCGAGTGGAGATAGTTCCATTTTTGATCTTCATCATTTCAGCTATCACGGCTTTTTCTACAGGATCAAGCTGGGGGACATTTTCTATCATGATGCCTATAGCTTTGGCACTGGCAGGGTTGATGCATCTTGATACTCCTCTTGTTATAGGTGCTGTTATCTCTGGTGGTATATTTGGAGATCATGCTTCGCCTATATCAGATACGACGATCATCGCTTCTATGGCATCAGGCTGCGATCATATCGAGCATGTCCGTACACAAATGCCGTATGCTCTTTTGAGTGGTCTTTTAGCAGCTCTTGCATTTTTGATAGCTGGATTTTAGTAGATCGTATACTCTACATAAAACTTAATCTTCGTAGTTTTACGAGGGAGTGGATAGTCTTTGTATGCTATGCGTATCACTTGGAGTGTATTTTGGTCAAGAGCTCTATATCCCATCTCTTGCTCTAGTCGAAGTCTACTGATATTACCATTGGGATGCAGATAAAAAGAGACGATATTGACTCCCTCTTGTCTGGTTCGTGCTGCAATCTCAGGATAGCCATTGCGGATGAGTGTCCCTTGTGTGATTTTATATATAATTGCCAAATTATTCTCTATAAATCGCTTCTGTGCAGGTCCATAACTATCAAATTCACTCCCATAGAGTTTTTGGATGATCTTTCTCGTTGTTCTACTCACGGCTTTTCTGTCTCTTGAAGATGATCTCTGTAGAGATGTAGAACGACCACTACTCATCAAAGCATTGCCGAGTGCAGATTTTTGACGCGGTAGACTTCTATGGGATAGTTTTTTGGGTACTCTGTCTCTCTTGACAACTCTTTTTTGCTTTTGTTGCTTTTGTTTGATCTTCTCTTTTTTTACGATTTTTTTCTTCAGTTTTTCTTTTTCGATACTCTTCTTTTTTGGTTTTTCTTTTTTGACTATTGTGCTTTTTTTGGTGAAATTGTTCTCTCTATTCTCTTTTTTGGCTATAAATGCTCTCTTCTCTTCTACTATTTTCTTTGTGGGTTGAGGTGTTGGCTCTTTTTGCTTTTTAGGTTGTGGTTGAAGTATTGGAGGTTGAGGTGTAATTGGTCGCGGTTTTGGTTGCGGTTTTGCAGCAGGTGGTGGCACAAAATTAGTCAAATCAAGTGTAATCTTCTTGCCATTGTCTTTAGGCGGTGGCATAAATATCTTTGAACTACTCAAAAAAAAGAGTAACACTATCAAGAGATGTATCAATATCGCTGATAAAAATCCTATAGAGGTTCTTATAAAATTCTCTTCTCTCTTATCTCTCATAATACCCTATTTTATCCCTATTTATTCTCTTTTTATTCAAATAATTTGTATTAATTTGATAAAAAGTGTATACTTCCGTGAATTATAGCGAAAAAGGATATGAATAATGAGATATAGCAAGAGTATTGGAGCATTTGAAGAGGCATATCAAGTAATTCCTGGTGGAGTTGATTCTCCTGTGCGTGCATTCTCTAGTGTAGGTGGTACACCTCCATTTATAGAGAGAGGCAGAGGTGCGTATTTATATGATATTGATGGCAACAAATATATAGACTTTGTGCAGAGTTGGGGACCACTGATCTTTGGTCACTGTGATGAGAAGATACAAGTAGCAGTAGTCGATGCTGTACATCGAGGATTGAGCTTTGGTGCACCTACCACGGTAGAGACAGAACTTGCTCAATCGATTGTATCGCTCTTTGATACTATAGATAAAATACGATTTGTAAGTTCAGGTACTGAAGCGGTGATGAGTGCATTGCGTTTGGCAAGAGGTTTTACAAACAGAGATGATATCGTCAAGTTTACAGGATGCTATCATGGTCATAGTGATGCTCTACTTGTACAGGCTGGTTCAGGAGCGGCGACATTTGGAAATCCTAGTAGCCCTGGAGTACCAGCTGACCTCACCAAACATACACTCCTTGCACAGTACAATAACATTGAGAGTGTAAGAGAGTGTTTTGAAGAGAGCCAAGAGGGTATAGCTTGTGTCATCATTGAGCCAATAGCAGGCAATATGGGACTCATCCCTGCCAAAGAGGAGTTCCTAAAAGAGCTCCGAGAGATTTGTGATGAGTATGATGCACTACTCATATTTGATGAAGTCATGAGTGGTTTTAGAGCATCGCTTACAGGAGCTCAGGGGATTACGACGGTCAAGCCAGATATTGTCACACTTGGCAAAGTGATAGGTGGTGGTATGCCTGTAGGTGCATTTGGTGCAAGAGCTGAGATCATGGCACATCTCTCACCAGAAGGACCAGTCTACCAAGCAGGCACACTCAGTGGAAACCCAGTTGCTATGGCAGCAGGGTTAGCAAGCCTCAACCAACTCATACACAACCCTACGCTCTATGTATCACTCAGCCAAAAAGCCAATAGACTGATGAAAGGCTTCAAAAGAGCTGCTGATAATGTCAATATCCCTATAGTTACCAATGTGAGAGGGAGCATGTTTGGCTTTTTCTTTAGTAGTGATCCTATCACTAATTTTGAAGAAGCACTAGAGAATGATAGTGAAATGTTTGCTCGATTTCATAGAGGTATGCTCAACCAAGGTGTCTATCTGGCATGTTCTGCATATGAGACAGGATTTATCTCGACGGTTATGGATGATGCTGTGATAGATGAAGCGATCAAAGCAGCCTATATTGTGCTTCAAGAGATCAAAGATAGTTCAAAGGTAGAGTAAAATATGCGAGATAATGATCCAAAACTCAAAAAAGTAGTCGCTGCCGCTGATGGTCTTAGCCTTGGTATATCGATCGTTGTTGCAGTACTTATTGGTGTTGGATTGGGCTTATGGCTTCGGAGTCTCTTTGGCTATGGTTGGCTTCTATGGCTTGGAGTCTTTTGGGGTGTCGGTGCTGCTTTGCTCAATGTATATATAGCATACAAAAAACAGAAAGCATCTCTGGATGAACTTGCCAAAGATCCGAGGTATCGCCATCAAAGAGAGAGATATGACGATGACGAAGAGTAACCAGAATATACTCAATACACTGCTTGCTATTGATATCGGTATCGTTATCTTTTGTATGCTTGCAGGCAATCGTGACTGGCTCTATACTACGCAGATAGGTTTTGTCACCTCTTCACTTGTCATCGCCTCTTCTCTACTAAGCTATAGAAATATGGTCAATAAACGAGTAGAAAATCTCACCCCACTTGATGAACAAGAGAGAGAGCAACTCTCCAAGATAGATGACCCACACGAACTCTATGATGAGGAAGATTCTAAAGAAGATAAAGAGTATAGCAAAGAGGAGTTTTTAGCAGAGGTAGCCAAACAAAAAGCACTACAAAAAAAGAGTCGAAGAACACCATATCAAGCCCTCAAAGATACCAAGGCATTTCTCTCTATCTACCGATTGGGGGCGTATGCTCTTCTTGTTTTGGGATTTTTTTATCTTAATAGACATCAATACCTTCATATCCCATCATACCTCTTTGCTCTCTCTGTTCCCCCTGTGATCGTCGTCATTATGCTACTACGAGAAAAGAGAAGTATATGAAAAACCCAACATACGAACAAGAGTTATTTGAAGCATATATCGCTACTCCTGATAAATTTGAGTGGTACAAAAAAGCTTTTGATCATTTTGATGCCAATGGTGGCAAAGCAAGTTGGTACTGGAACAGCTGGGCTATGATAGGAAACTTTTGGTATTTTATCTATCGTAAACAGACGCAAGTGGCTCTCTCTATACTTTTTGTTACGCTATTATGTGCATCGCTACTCCCTCTCATCTACACGCTTATATATATACTTTTTTTGTCTATAGCAATGGGAGGTTTTGGGACTTATTTTGTCTATAACCACTATCAAAGCAAAAAAAAAGAGTTAGAGGAGATACTCCAAAATGAGACAAAAGCCCTCATTATAATGAAACATCAGGTTGGTGGTGTCAACCGCTGGGCGATTTGGTTTTCGCTCTTCTCTCTCGTGACTTTCATCTTGATACTCTATGGTTTGGTACAGATAGCCAAGCACTAAACTCCACCATAAGCACCCTTTGGATATAATCGCAACCATTAAATAGGTTCGGCAGTGTCAATAGTCTGTAGGGTGGATGAAACCCACCAAAATGGTTATAAAATGGTGGGATACTCCCACCCTACATATTCTCAATGAATAGAACCATTTGTCTACACCAAACCTACACCAACACAAACGGAAATAAAATGAGTGAAAAAACAAGCAACAAATACGACCCAAAAGCAGTAGAAGATAGTTATTATAAACTCTGTGAAGAGCGAGGATATTTTGAGATAGATGGAAATAAGGCTATCCAAGAAACAGATGAGAATGGCAAGATAAAAACATTCTCTTTGATGATGCCTCCACCCAATGTCACGGGGAGTCTCCATATCGGTCATGCCCTTACCTTTACTCTGCAAGATATTATCACACGATACAAGCGAATGGATGGCTACAAGACTCTTTGGCAACCAGGAACTGACCATGCAGGTATCGCGACCCAAAATGTGGTAGAGAAGCAACTCTTAGCAGAGGGAACAACCAAAGAAGAGATAGGCAGAGAGAAGTTCCTAGAGAGAGCATGGCTCCAAAAAGAGACCAGTGGTGGCAATATCGTGCATCAGATGCGAAAGCTAGGAGTCACTCCAGCGTGGAGAAGAGAACGATTTACTATGGATGAAGGACTCAAAGAGGCAGTCAAAGAGGCTTTTGTATCACTCTACAACGAAGGGCATATCACCCAAAACAACTACATGGTCAATTGGTGTACCCATGATGGGGCTTTGAGTGATATTGAAGTAGAACACGAAGAGGTCAATGGCAAATTCTATACAATGATTTATAAATTCGTCGATGGCAGTGGAGAGTTAGAGGTAGCTACCACACGACCAGAGACTTACTTTGGGGATACAGCTATTATGGTACACCCTGAAGATAGTAGATATAGTGACATCGTAGACAAAGAGGTACTTTTGCCACTGACTGATAGAAAAATCAAAGTCATTACAGATGCACATGTCGATATGGAGTTTGGTACAGGGGTGGTCAAAGTCACTCCCGCCCATGACCAAAATGACTATGCTGTAGGAAAGAGACACAACTTAGAGTTTATCAAAGTATTTGACGAACAAGGTATCCTCAACGACTACTGTGGAGAGTTCGCAGGATTAGAGCGACTAGAAGCTCGTCCTATCATCGTAGCCAAACTCCAAGAGGAGGGGTATATCGTCAAGATAGAGGAGCATATCCACCAAGTAGGACACTGCTATAGATGTGGCAATATCGTAGAGCCGTTTATCTCTCAACAGTGGTTTTTGAGTGAAAAGATTGCTGAAAATTCTATAGCCGAAACCAAAAAACACAACAACTTCCACCCTGCTCACTGGATTAACTCCTATACAGCGTGGATGGATGAGTTGCGTCCTTGGTGTATCTCTCGTCAATTATGGTGGGGGCATAGGATACCTGTCTTTTCGTGTGATGCGTGTGGGCATCAGTGGGCAGACAAAGCAGATGCACCAGAGAAGTGTCCAAAGTGTGGAAGTAACAAAATGACACAAGACCCTGATGTGCTTGATACTTGGTTTAGCTCTGCTCTATGGGCAATGAGTCCTTTGGGTTGGGGAAATAATGGTAAGTTAGAAAATCTCTACACCCCTACAGATATGGAAGATTTCTATCCAAATAGCTTATTGATTACTGGTTTTGACATTATGTTCTTTTGGGTGGCACGAATGATGATGATGGGCGAACACTTTACCAAAGAGTTACCATTTGAAGATATCTATATGCATGCACTTGTGCGAGATGAACATGGTCACAAGATGAGCAAGAGTAGAGGCAATGTCATAGACCCTCTCAATATGGTAGAGGAGCATTCGGCTGATATTATTCGATTTACTCTAGCGTATTTGGCAGTTCAAGGGCGAGACATCAAACTTGGAGCAAAAAACCTAGAGCAGTTTAGAAACTTCACCAACAAAATCTATAATGCGAGTAATTATCTCCAACTCAACCATGATACATTTGCAGATTTAGCAGATATAGAGGTCAAAACCCCTCTAGGACTCTATATGCAGAGCCGTCTAGGTGAAGCTGTAGAGACAATACGTGAAAAGATAGAGAGTTATAAATTTGATGAGATGGCAAAAACACTCTATAACTTCGTATGGAATGAGTTTTGTGATTGGGGTATCGAATACTCCAAAGCAGACAAAGAGAGCATCGCAGAGCTAGGAGCAATATTCAAAGAGACACTCAAGATGATAAGCCCTATTATGCCATTCATAGCCGACCACCTCTACCATAAACTCAGCGGTACGACCCTAGAAGAGGGTGAGAGCTTGATGATAATGAATTTTCCAAAAGCTATCATGAGAGATGAAGCGATAGAAGCATCATTTGCTATCATAGAAGAGGCAATAACTGCTATCCGTAGAGCTAAAGTGATCATAGATATGGGGAACTCCAAAATAGCCAAAGCCTATATCAAGCTAAACAAATCTATAGACCAAGAGATGGCAAAACCATTTATCCAAAGACTCGCAAAAGTAGAAGAGATAGAGTTCGTGGAAGCCAAGGTAGAAGGAAGTATCACTGATGTAAGCGACAACCTAGAAGTCTATATCCCCACCAACGAAATAGACCTCACCGCCATCATCACCAAACTCACCAACCAAAAGAACAAGGTAGAAAAAACAGTTACCAAATTGAATAATATGCTCAATAACGAGAGATTTGTAGCCAATGCCCCTGCTGAAGTTTTGGAAAAAAATAGAAAAGAGTTGGCAGATGCTGAAGGGAAAATGAGTAAGATTGTGGCGGAGTTAAGAGGGTTTGGGGTGTAGAAAACATGAACACAATTACAAAAAATACCCTTGTTTCTATCTCACTTATTACTAAAGATCAGGCAGGAAATATTTTAGAAGAGAATGAAGAGGTAATGTATCTTCATAGAGAGTATGGACAGATTTTTCCAAAGCTTGAAAAAGAGCTAGAGGGCAAAACGCTTGGTGATGGCTTTGACCTTTTTCTCACACCTAAAGAAGCATTAAGTGAATTTCCTGTTGTTGATTGGGTCTAAGGATGGGGTGGAGTTTTTGGAGGGGTAGTATATGAAGTATACCCAAGATTTTTAAGTACTGATAAAAACATCTTACCAAGAAACGAGGAGAAGATAACAATAATTCAGGTATAATTCTCACTTAATAATTAAGGAGACCTCATGAATACGATAGCTATCAAGATACATGAAGCGTGGCTTATCACACTATCAGCAGGATTTATGAGTAGTGGAGAGAGCAAGCGAAAATTGTTTGATTTCTCGGATATACTCTTTCGTCACTTTACTTGGATAGAGCAAGAACTCATCAATAATGCTAAAAGCTATAACTATGATAGAGATACTATCCCTATCAAAGTAGATAAGCTCAGCATCTTACTCAACAATATAGTCCAGAGATTGAGTCAGATAGATTTACAATTGATGGGGGTAGAGGATGAACTCCGTGAACGCATAAGTAGTGACATCAAATATATCACCAATACAATCATCCATTTATCTGATGAAAATATTACAGCGTTTGACATGAATAGAAAGTATAAGGATTTTGACCTCAATAATGAAGCTACAGATGCTTTGACACTCTTTTTGTTTGAAGAGAGTTACAAAGAGTATGAACTCATTATGACATACAATTATCTCCAAGCACATAGCGATAATGCTTCTCTCAATAGAGTGTTCCAGATTTTAGTAGATGAGAGCTTCTACCACTTGAAGCAATTTGGGGATATGATGGCACAGATGGGGATACTCGGTATACCTAGAACAATCCATCCTGATATATACCAAATCAAGAGCGTCAAGAACTTTTTGCTTGCAGGTATCAATGAGGAGATAGCAGCCAAAGAAGAGTGTCGTAATCTCTCAGAAGCTGTCGCTTCAGGTAGTAAAGAGTTGGCAAAGTTTTTTGACTTTATTAACGCTCAAGAGAGTTACCATATAGCATTAATGAAAGATGCACTCTTACACTATACGGATAGAGTCGATGAGTAGACACTACAGCTCCGCTATATCATCTCTCTTTGGGAAATTTTCTTCCAAAGAACACTCTGTATGGTTCCAAAAAATCATCAATCAAACTTATGTCTCACTGATGGGCTTGGATATGAGTGAGTTCAAGGAACCTAGAGAGTACCCCTCGCTCAATGCACTCTTTACAAGAGGATTTAAAAAGGAACGCTATATAGATCTTTCAGCAGAGACGATGATATCGCCTGCTGATTCACTAGTGACAGATTTTGGTGAAATAGCAGATGGCAAAGCGTATCAAATCAAAGGCATGGAGTATGAGATTGGAGAACTATTTGGAACGCATCATAGTGATGTCGTTTCTGCTTTGATGGGTGGTCAATTTATCAACTTCTATCTCTCACCAAAAGATTATCACCGCTACCATATGCCACTCACTTTGACTATCAAGAGCTTGACCCACATCCCTGGTAAACTCTATCCAGTCAATATGCCACTACTCAAACATAAACGCAATCTCTTCATAGAGAATGAACGAGTAGTCATAGAGAGCGTAGATGAGCGAGGATTTATACATATACTTGTACTTGTTGGGGCATTAAATGTAGGCAAGATGTTTGTCACATTTGAAAAAAATCTCCAAACAAATAGTGATATCACAACACCACAACACTATAGCTATAAAAATCTCAAAATGAAAAAATCTGAACTCTTCGGTTGGTTTGAGATGGGGTCTACTATCTTGACATTCTCTCAAAAAGACGCTATAACTCCTCAACTCTCTATCGGTCAAAAGATTCGATATGGAGAAACTATAGCTATACTTAAGGAGTCTTAGATGATGATCAAAGAGATAGAAGAGTATGCGCAGATACGCACAAAAGCGAGAGCATACCTGTGCTATATACTTGGACGAAATATATCACAATCGTTACAAAATGGTGATATAAATTTTGTCTTAGAAAAAGTCGAAAATATTCAAAAGTCTTTGCCAAAAAGTGAAGCTATCTTCGTACTCGATAGCAATGGGAAACAGATGCTCAATAATATATCTAAAAACTCTGCCATCAATGGTATAGGGCAGGGTGAAGATAGAAGCAATAGAGCTTACTACTATCGTACAATAAAAGAACATAGATGCGTATTGACTGACCCTTATCCTTCACTCGTGAGCAATCTTCTTGTCGTTACTACCGCATTTCCTATCTATGATGAAAATGACAAACTCATATGTATCATATGTGTGGATATCACACTCAAAAATATTCTCAAGATGGTACACCCAAGCTCTGTAGACTCCTACTTTGGAAATATGAGTAAGATTGTCTATAGTGCTTTCTCTTTTGCATTGACAGCGGTAGCTCTGCTTCTCTTTATCAAAGGGGTAGAGAGTTTTGTGAAGTTCGGATTGGATTTGGAAGCGATAGAGATCAATGAGATGTTCAAAGCGACGATATTGCTCACCCTCTCTCTGGCGATATTTGACCTCGTCAAAGCGATATTTGAAGAGGAGGTACTGGGCAAAGAGAAGAGAGGAGGCAATACAGACGATACCCACCAGACAATGATACGCTTTTTGGGCTCTATCATCATTGCACTTGCTATCGAATCTTTGATGTTGGTATTCAAATTTGCACTCACCAACCCAGCCAAACTGCAGTATGCTGTCTACCTTATCTTCGGTATCACATCACTACTTCTTGGTCTCTCTATATATCTCAAGGTTATAAGAATAGATGAAAAGAAATAATAAGAAAAAACTCATCATATTTGATATGGATGGGACACTTGTAAATAGCTCTATCACTATAGCTAATGCTATCAACTTCGTAAGAGCAAAACTAGGACTAGAGCCTATGGCTAAGAGCCTCATTATGAAAAAAGTCAATGATCATGAAATCAATCCTGCAAAGTTTTTCTATGGTGTGGATCATTTCACAAAAGAGCAGGAGGAGTGGTTCTCCGAGTACTACTCACACCATCATGACAAAGAGTTAGCCCTCTATGATGGTATCACAGGCTTACTACTTTCACTTGTAGCTAGAGATATCAAGCTCGCTGTAGCGACCAATGCATATCGTCGATCTGCACTAGAATCTCTCAGACACTTAGCTGTCTATGAACTCTTCGATACTATTGCGTGTCATGATGATGTCAGTAGAGGCAAGCCCTATCCTGATATGCTACACCAAATTCTCCAAGAGCTTGATATATCAGCTGATGAAGCTCTATTTGTGGGGGATGGTACTCGCGACAAGATAGCAGCCCAAAGAGCAGGGATAGATTACCTTATGGTCAATTGGGGTTTTAGTGAATATGAAGATGCGATAACTACAATCCCTGATTTGAAGAAGGCACTAGGTTAAGGAACCCCCTACAAACAATTGTAGTGTAGTTTTAGGAACTTCACAAGAACAATTCTACCAAGATAACGAAGGAATTTTGTTTCTAGTTGGATTGTCTCATGAGGAGCATAGTGATTCTATGCGACGATTGAGAGAATCCAACTAGGAGCAAAAGGGCAAGTTAGGTGGGTAGAATTGTTTTTGGGAGGTTCCTTACTCCTTTTCATAGCATTGCATCAAATAGAGTGGAAACTTATATATAAACTCTGTACGATTTGTATTTGAGTTGACTTCTATAATTACTTGCTCTTTTGCACAGATACTCCCTACAATCTCAAGCCCCAATCCAAACCCAGCTGTAATCTCACTTTCACGATGGAATGCTTCAAATATTTGATCAGTATCATTGATCATCTTAGAGTTTGTTGTAAATGTCATCACTATAGAGTGCTGTTCTTTTTTGAGTGTTGTTATAATATTTGTATTTCTCTTTGCATATTTTATTGAGTTGGAGAGGTTGTTGTCTATCACTCTTTGTAACTCTATATCGTTGAATAATATCTTAATATCATCTTCAATATCAGTGATAATAGTGTGATGATTTCCTCTTGCAATCTCTTCAAAAAAGAGTATCCTCTCATGAAAGAAACAACTCATATCTATAGACTCTTTCTCATATTTCAAACGGTTTTTCTTGACCATATAACTCAAATCATCATAAATATTGGCGATCATCTTTGATGCAGCTTCTATTTTATTGAGATATCTATTCTCTCCATTTTTCATTTTATAGATATCTATATGTGTCATAATGACTGCCAAGGGTGTATTGATTTCATGGATTGAGTGCTTTATGAAGCTATCTTGTGCTTTTATTATCGATTCGCTAAACTCTTTTTCTTGTGCCAATAAGCTATTTTGTTTTGCTATATTTTGTGTCTTTGTTGCAACTTTCTCTTCCAATAATTTATTGAGTTTTTTTAGTTTATTCTTTCTGTGATGTATCTTTTTAACCATTCTGTTGATATATTTGACCATCTGTTTAAACTCAGAAAGATTGATTTGTTCCATATCTATTGGCTGATTACTCTTGGAGGCTTTTTTGAAATAGAGTCTAAACTTATCGATCTCTCTTGCTATAATCGTATTGACTATAGCAACAAGCATGAAACCCAATCCTGAAAGTATCACCGCTAAAGAGAGTATCTCCATCATATATTTAATCAACCTCTTTTTGAGTTCAAGTCTCTTTGCCTTGATGAGCTTCTCTACTTCATCCAGATAGACACCAGTCCCTATGACCCACTCCCAAGGTTCAAAAGATTTTGCATAAGATATCTTTTTGCTAAGTATATTTGAAGTGGGCTTCTTCCATCTATATTGTACAAAGCCACCATCTCTGTTTTTTGCTGCATCAATAAGCTCTTTGATGACTTGTACCCCATCACTATCTTGATAGTTGTAGAGGTTTTTCCCTATAGTATCAGCTTGTATTGGGTCAGAGAGTTTGACCCCCTTAGTATTGTAGATAAAGATATATCCTGTACCATCTTGACGGCGATAGAGTAGCTCTATCGCATTGATAATCTGTTTTTGTAGTGTGGGGATATCTGTTGTCATGTCTCTATTGTTATACTCATGATGGATAAAATCTACAACCCGCTCTACATCAAATACAATAGTCTTTTTCTGTTTATCTATAAAGCGTTTTCTTATAGTAGCAGTTTCATTATCAAAATCATTATACTCTTCATGTATAACGAGTACAATGAAGAGGAGTATAAAGAGGAGCATCATCCATATGCCCTTGATATGGATAGTAGATATAGTCTGTGGTTTAAACATCTATGACTTGAAGTATCTCATTATAATAAGTAAGGAAGATTACACCTCTTCACCCATATAATAAAACTCATCCAATCCCTCCAAAAATGCCAAAAGGAGTGCATCCGAACACTCTGCGAAGTTTTTGTGACCCTCTTTACGGAAGAGTGAAGAGAGTTGCTGTTTGCTCAGCTCTACATCAGCCAATCCGAAGATCATCTCTGTCTCTATCTCTTTGAGGTTGAGAGCGATGCGGAGTTTTTTGAGTATGAGATTGTTTGTGAGAGCTACTGCAGCCTCATCATTTTGTTTACGAGGGCTTGGACCTCGCTTGAGTAGGATCAGCCCATCCAAAAAGAGTCCCAACTCTTCATAACTACAGAGTTGAAATCCTGACTCTTTTGGGAGTTTGAGTATGTTTTGGACTCTTTGGATCTCTATAGGATATAAAGCGAGTGCATAGATCTCTTGGATAGTTGTGATATCCAAAGAGAGTGCCGTTGCAACTCTATGGAGTATCTCATTAGTTTGCATCTGTACTCTTCATTTTGATAGTAGTAGATAGATCACAAAGCGATGTTTTGTACGCTTTCCAAGTGACATGCATAGCGTTCGATTGTATCAGCACACAACCGTCTGCATTGGCTACTGAGTAAAAGAGAGCTAGTGCTAATAGTCTCTTTTTCATTCTTCTGTTTCTCCTTGTGTAGTGATATTAGAGTCAGACAATTGGCTGACAAATGTTTGTAGAGCAATGTTTACCTTGCCTATGAGTGCAAGACATTTTTTATTTTTGATATTGTGTTTGAGTGTATAGTACTCTGGGTTTGTATAAGATACCCAGTTGAACCCATCATAGTCGGTATAGAAGAGCATCCGAAGTGGCAACTCCAGCCCCATACTTTGATTACACTGCATAAAGACTGTTCCCATCTTTGGGTTGCCAAAGACTACGACCGTCTCAGGGAGCAGCTCCATCCCTGCTAATTTGGCATTTTGTGCATGGTCTATGACTTGGAAGAGAGACAAACCTTGATCTTCTAAAATCTGTTCAAATTTTTTGACACCTTCAGCAGTACTATATTTGCTCTCTACTTTCTCTGTGAAAGTACCTTTATCACTCTTTTGACACCCACTTGGCATAAAGAGTAGTATCAGCATTATGATGACCAACAATAGCAAAATTCTCGCTACAGTTTTTCTATTCATATAAACCCCTTCTTTAAATTTATATTCTTTCTATCTGGATTATACAAAGTTGTAGGGTGGGAGTATCCCACCAATTGTTACAGATGGTGGGATGCTCCCACCCTACCTATCTGTAGCATTACAATCATATATCCATATGGAGAGTGCTTTGCAACAGCCTACTATACATTGAATCTAAAGTGCATCACATCGCCATCTTGTACGATGTACTCTTTGCCTTCTAGTCGCATTTTGCCTGCTTCTTTGGCTCCTGCATCTCCACCAAACTCTACAAAATCACCATACGATATCACCTCTGCACGGATAAATCCCTTCTCGAAGTCATTGTGTATGACAGCAGCTGCTTTGGGTGCTGTGGTCTCTTTGGGGATAGTCCAAGATCGCACCTCTTTGACTCCAGCAGTAAAGTAGCTCATGAGTCCAAGCTTGTCAAATCCTTTGCGGATGATTTGGTCGAGTCCTGATTCGCTCACGCCGAGAGACTCTAGCATCTCTAGTTTCTCCTCTTCGTCAAACTCTACCATCTCCTCTTCTACTTTGGCACAGAGTTTGATCACTTCTCTATTGTGTTGGCTCGCATACTCTTTGAGAGCTGTGACATACTCATTATCCTCTTCGAGTCCATCTTCATCTACATTGGCTCCATAGACGATCTCTTTGCTTGTAAGGAGTCGTAACTCTTTGTTCATCGCTATAAATGCATCATCCTCTATACCCTCAAAGCTAGAGACTGGATTGCCTTCTGCTATATAATCCATCAATGCTTCTGCTATGACAAGTTGTGCTTTGGCATCTTTGTCATTACCTCTTGCTTTGCGAGAGATACTGTCGATGCGTTTTTGCAACGAATCAATATCAGCAAAAAGTAGCTCTTGCTCGATAATCTCGATATCTCTGAGAGGATCGATACTCCCCTCAACATGGGTGATGTTTTCATCTTGAAAACATCTGACGATCTCTAGTATCACTTCTGTCTCACGGATATTGGTAAGAAATTTATTTCCTAGCCCTTCACCCTTGCTTGCACCCTTGACCAATCCTGCGATATCGACAAAATCTAGGGTAGAGTGCTGTACTCGCTCTGGATTGACTATCTTGGAGAGTGCATCCAATCTACTATCTGGTACAGGTACTACTGCTTTGTTTGGTTCTATCGTACAGAAAGGATAATTTGCACTCTCTGCATTCTGAGCTTTTGTCAATGCATTAAATGTCGTTGATTTTCCTACATTTGGCAACCCTACAAGTCCTATTCCTAATCCCATCTATTCTATACTCCATATTTTTCAATTTTGTGTGATTATAGCCAAATCGTTCTTTGTTTTTGCACTTCTCTTGATATTGTCGCATTTATCCCCATAAATCAGGCTTTCATATCTTCCTATATAGAGCTGATGCTTTGAGGATGCATATCGCTCTTTGTAATCAGACTCAAAAAAGTTTGGATCTTCAATATAGAAACAAAATTCCTTGTTATCTTGATATCATTTATAACAGTTATGGTATAGTACCCTCCAAGGAAGCCTATGAGAAAAATACTACCAATACTATGGATCATCACACTACACATCTACGCAGGGCAGAGCTATACCAATGCCCTTATCAAAGAGGATTCACCCTATCTTCAACAGCATGCACACAACCCTGTCGATTGGTATCCTTGGGGCGAAGAGGCATTCGCCAAAGCCAAGAGAGAGAATAAGTTGATATTCCTCTCTATAGGGTATAGTACTTGTCACTGGTGTCATGTGATGGAGGAGGAGAGTTTCGTGGATGTAGAGGTAGCCAAACTACTCAACCGAGACTACATATCTATCAAAGTAGATAGAGAGCAGTATCCACAGATAGACCGTAAGTATCAAGAGATCTATTCCATCCTCAAAAGGCGTGGGGGAGGGTGGCCACTCACACTTATCATGACCCCTGATAGACTCCCCGTCTATTTGGCGACTTATCTACCCAAAGAGGATGGGTATGGAGTGGAGGGGATGCTCAATCTCTTGCCACACTACGCGACACTCTACCACGCAGACCCAAAGAGAGTCGTAGCTCAAGCTATAGAGTACAAGAGACGCTATCAAGAGCGATCACAACTTCCCAAAGAGTCTATCCATTATAACAAAAAACTACTCGATACAATAGTGCAACAGATAGCAGTTGACTTTGATAAAACAAATGGTGGCTTTGCGAAACGACCCAAGTTTCCAGAGGCATCCAAGATCGCATTGCTCCTTGATATCTACACCATAGATGGCGATAGAGAAGCTCTTTATATGGCACAAAAGACGCTCACCAAGATGGCAGAGGGTGGGATATATGACCAAGTGGAGGGAGGGTTTTTTCGTTATACGACTGATAGAGAGTGGCAGATACCACACTTCGAGAAGATGCTCTATACCAATGCAGAACTTATCCCACTCTATGTCAAACTCTATCAGATAGATCCAAATCCTCTCTACAAACGAGTCGTTGCAGAGACGATAGCCCAGATGGATAGATACTTCAACTGTGAAGGACTCTACTGCTCTGCAAGTGATGCCGATAGTGATGGTGTAGAGGGTGGATACTTTATATATGACTATAGAGCTGTTGTGGCAGGGTTGAAAAAGCGTCGGTGGAAACCCCAAGAGATAGAAACAGCACTCGGCTATATGGGGATAGAGGAGGATGGCAATATAGATGGCGAATTTTCGCATGCTCATATCACTGCTCATACCAAACCGCCCAAACTCCAAAAGCTCAAAGCCTATCTCACCACCCTACGAAAATCAAGAAAATTTCCATTTGTAGATCATAAGATCATCACCTCTTGGAATGCTATGATGATAAAAGCACTCTTTGAAGCATCAAAAATAGATGCAGACTATAAAAAAGTTGCAGAAGCTAAACTCAAAAGAGTCTTGGCTCTGCTCTCCAAAGGTGATATGCTCTATCATCAAACCCTCGCAGGATCACAACCAAAACAGCTCGGTATGCTAGAGGATTATGCCTTTGTGATAGATGCGTTGCTCTCTGCTCACCAAGCGACACTTGATACAAACTATCTTACACTTGCCCAAAAGTTCACTCAAAAAGCGATACAACGCTTCTATCGTAATCAAAAGTGGTATCTCAGTGATGATGAGGTAGAGACCCTCGCTGGTGTAGATGATGACCTCTATAGCTCTCCTCTAGGGGTAATACTCAACAATCTTGATACCTTGGCATTGCTTCAAGAAGATAGCCATCTGCATGCTTTAGCGACTAAAACTTTTGAAAATTATGGAAAATATATCAACACTCTCCCCTCTGCCATCCCTGGATTTATGCGTGCAGTACTTCAAGAGAGGGTAGGGGCTATCGTGATCCAAAGTAGTCGTAGCAATCTCCAAGCCAATAAAGCCAATAGAGCCAAAATTAGCAAGATCAAATATCCCTTTATCTTACGCAAAGCTATAGAGAGTGACAGATATATGGCATGCAAGATGGAGAGCTGTTTTGCTGATAGCCAGAGTCTTGATGGATTGCTATCTGCTATAGAGAGAAGTAGTAAAGAGAGTGATACTCCAAAGAGATGGAGATAGATGAGAGAAAATGAGGATTTAGAGGGGGCATTGGTCGCTTTTGTAGAGCTGATGGAGCAGGCGAAATATTTCGATGCACATGAAGTATTGGAAGCCGCGTGGCACCCACTACGCAAACGAAAAGATCCACTCCATAGACTCGTCAAAGGCATAATCAACGGTGCGATAGCCTTTGAGCATCTCAAGAGAGGATACAAAGAAGCCCCTAGAAGAGCAAGAAGAGTGATACTCTCCTACGAACGATACAAAGACGCATGCATAGAGGAGATAGCCTACTACAAGCTATTTGCACAAGCATGTGACAAAATAGAGCAACTCAAGAGAGAGCATGTTCAAGTATTTGATGTGTGAGTGCAAAGTTAGTAAAATCAAAAAGGATAAGGCATGTCATTTTCATCCCTAGGATTAGTAGAACCATTGAGTAGAGTAGTTGCAGAGCGAGGATACACTGCACCTACCAAGATACAAAAAGAGATGATACCAACTCTTCTAAAAGGTAGAGATATCCTTGCAAGTGCATATACAGGCACGGGGAAAAGTGCAGCTTTTATATTACCTATCGTGCAGATGATAGCACAAAACAAAAAAGAGTCCTCTATTACTATCCCCATCCGTGCTTTGATACTCGTACCAACAAAAGAGTTGGCAAGACAGCTAGGAGAGCATACAGAGGCGTATTGTCGATATATGGACATCAAGAGTATGGCGATCTCTGGTGGTGTGACTATGAGCAAACAGAGCCAAAGATTACAAAGAGGTGTTGATCTGCTTATCTCTACGCCTGGTAGGGTTTTGGAGCATGCTAGACAAAAAAATATAGATCTTAGTAGTGTCGATCACTTTGTACTTGATGAAGCTGATACTATCCTTGATATGGGATTTATCAAAGAGATAGCAGAGATCATCCATCGACTCAAAGAGAAGAGACAAAATATATTTGTCTCAGCAACGCTCACTCATAGTATAAAAGAGTTGAGTAGAGAGATACTTCATAGACCTATCGATATAGAGATAGCACCTATTGGTAAAGTATCTGAGAAGATACAATTATCTCTGATACCTGTAGAAGAGGAGAAAAAGCTAGAGCTACTCTCATATCTCATAGGTTCACGCCACTATAAGCAAGTGCTAGTTTTTGTAAGAAAAAAAGCAGAAGCAGAGAGTGTCACAAAAGAGTTACAATTGGCTGGGTTGAAAACAGCGGCGATCCATGGAGATAAATCTTCAGGAGCGAGAAGTCGTCTGTTGAGAGATTTCAAAGATGGTAAAATCACTGTTTTGGTCGCTACAGATATCGCAGCGAGAGGGTTGGATATCAAAGGACTCTCTGTCGTGATCAGCTATGATATCCCCCATGTGACACAAGACTTCATCCACCGTATAGGACGCACGGGTAGAGCAGGTGAGAGAGGAGTCGCTATCACACTCTCTACACCCCAAGAAGCAGAAGCACTCAAACTTGTAGAGAGATTGTTGGGGCATGCTATACCTAGAGAGAGTATAGCAGGATATGAGCTCACATCAAAACCTATTCTCAAAGAGAACTTGAAAACAAATCAAAAGAAGAGGGTAGCAGGTGCTTTTGGGAAAAAGAGAGAGAACAAAATGACGAAAAAGAGAAAAACAACCAAAAGAGATAGATGGAGATAAGGCTATTTGGGTGTTTATCTCCTTGGGGTAGCCTAATTAGCCACATTTGCCAGGGGCACACTTCATGCCTCCGCATTTTCCTTCTAGTTTGCTTTTGATACTGCCCTCTTGCATCGCATCTATGGCTTGCTGTGTCTCTAACGGATGGATGATAAATTGATATGCTTTGTAGAGTGTGAAAATACCATAGAGGATGACAAGTGCGGAAGCAAGCTTCATCATCGTACCTCTGAGTGATCCCCCTTGCAAAAAACGAGTGACAGTACCCAAAAAGAAGAGAGCAGGGATAGTAGCCAAACCAAAAGAAGCCATCACCAACGCACCCCATAGAGGACTTGCAGTACTTGCAGCAAAAATAGCAAAAGAGTAGACTAAACCACAAGGTATGATACCATTGAGCATACCCAAAAAGTAGAAGCTACTGAGTGATTTATTTGATATGAGTTGTCTAAAGAGGTCACGATACCAGCCATCTTTTGAGATAGAAGCTTCAGCTGAGTTGAGAAATTTGAACTGACCCAATAGAGATAAACCAGCCAATATCATAAGTAGACCTGTAAGCAAAAAAAGGACACCCTTGGTCGTAGGGGTAAATGCTATCACTTGCCCAAGCATACCAAACATAGCACCCAACATAGTGTAAGTAGTCACCCGTCCAAAGTTATAGGCTAAGTGTGAAATGGTTTGGACTCCCCAAGATGAGGAGTGATCTATCTTTGTAGAGCTATAGGCAACAACTATTCCTCCACACATACCGATACAGTGTCCTACACTTCCTAAAAATGCTGTCGTAAAAATGAGAATAATATCAATGTTTTCCATAATGCAACTATAGTCGTTTTTTGTTAATTTAGAGTTAAATATATAAAAGATATATAATATTAAGCTTATTATTATTACAAGATAGTTATCATTTTGATAGTTATATAAAACTCTTTTACTAATATATTTTAGGAAGAGTTATACTATGTAACTAAATTTTAATTCACAAGGATTTATCTTGAAAAAACTCGTATTACTCTCTGCTATCGCAGTATCAACACTTTTCGCAAACCCTGTAGCAGATGCAACAAAAGCAGTGACAAAAGTAGTAACTGATGCAAATAAAACAGAAGCAAAAGTAACAAAAGCAGGGACTGAAACAGTAGCAAAAGCAAAAGCTGAAGAAAAAGCAGCAAAACCAGAAGCTAAAAAATAAGATATTTTTATCTTTAACTTCTTTTGGAGAAGAGAACTCTTATTGTGAACTACCCAACCGCTAAACAAGTTTAGACGATTGGGCTTCTTGCTTCATCATATCATGACTAGCTGCACTGCATACAACTGCATCAGCAGTGTATGACACTACAACCCCACCAGAGGATACTCCACAAGCTTTAATTCCGACTGTCCCAGCCGTACTGAATCTAACGATTGATTATCTCGTTAGGTTTGTCTAATTGTAGTATAATTATATAAGAAAGTCAAGGCTTACGCCTTGCAGCTTTCAACCCAACCGCTGAACGCTGAAGACGATTGGGATTTCAGCTGTTGGGTATTAAAAGTTATTTTCTCTCTACTTTCTCTATAAACTTCCCCTCTATTCTATCTTTTTCTATAGTATCATAGTCTCCAATAGCCCCATTCATCGCTATATAGACTCCATGTCGACAACAAGAGATGAGCGAAGCATATGCTGATGCTAAGTTGGCAGTAGCTTCTATAGGATCTACTTGATAGGGTACCATGGCACCTGTCAAAACTAGGCACTTCTCTAGCTTGGCATCTGCCAAAAATGACGCTGTGATATCCATAGTATCTGTACCATGTACTATGATGATCTTTCTATATGCACTGCGTCTTATGGTAGAGAGAAGGAGTTGTCTATCTTTGCCATCCATATCTAGGCTATCCTTAGCTATGATATTGACTATTTCAAAAGTAGATAACCACTTCGCTGCTATCTCATAGAGTGCTTTTGAAGTAGCATCTATAGTGAGTTCCCCATTGAGAGGATTGTACCTTTTGTTGAATGTTCCACCTGTACTGATGATTAATATATTTTTCATAGTTTACATTCTATCTCATTTATGATAAAATACCAAAACTAATTTATGGAGAATTATATGGTTATGAAGGGTAAAAAGGGTGTCATCCTTGGCATCGCTAACAAAAAATCTATCGCTTATGGTATCGCAAAGGCTTGTCAAGAGCAAGGAGCACAGATGGCTATCACTTATCTCAATGAGAGATTTGAGAAAAAGCTGGCACCAATCGCAGAGGAGTTAGAGTGTGGAGCAAAGCTCTATCCATGTGATGTAAGTAAACCAGAAGAGATAGTAGCCCTCCGAGATGCTTTAGAAGCAGATATGGGGGAGATAGATTTCATGGTACACTCTATCGCTTTCGCACCCAAGGAGGGATTGAGCGGTCGTTTTATGGATATATCCAAAGATGCATTCAATGTTGCTATGGAGATCTCTGTCTACTCACTCATAGAGCTTGCACGAGAGCTGAAGCCTATTATGTCTCAAAAAGCATCGATCTTGACACTTACTTATTATGGTGGTAAGAAGTATATTCCCAACTACAATCTCATGGGTATAGCCAAAGCTACACTAGAGATGACAGTCAAATATCTCGCAGAAGACTTTGGCAAGGATGGTATCAGAGTCAATGCTATCTCAGCGGGACCTATCAAGACTCTAGCTGCTGCTGGTATTGGTGACTTTAGCTTCATGCTCAAATGGAACGCAGCACATGCACCACTCAAATCCAATGTCTCTATATCTGAGGTAGGAAACTCAGGGATGTATCTGCTCTCTGATTTGAGTTCTGGTGTAACAGGTGAGATACACTATGTAGATGCTGGATACAACATCATGGGTATGCCTGCTGTTGAGTTTGATGACAATGGTAAACCACATATCGCTTGGAATGGAGAGTCCAAGTAGATAGTAGAAAATATGAATGGAAACTATAAAAAGAAGCACTATGCCAACAAATGACTCAGCAGAATATTTAGCCAAAAAAGCTTTTTTTGATTCTATCATGACAATCTATGGACGCAATGCTGTCATAGAGGCATTGGAAGATGAGAGACTCACGATACACAAGCTTCACCTAAGTGATTCTAATAAAAAAGCACCGATTATAGCAAAACTCCAAGACCTCGCTACACTACGGAATATCCCGATAGAGTACCATGATAAGAAAGCACTCTCTAGGATATCCAAAAATGCCAAGCAAGATCAAGGTGTAGCACTTGATATAGTACTGCAAGAGTGCTACAGTGTGCAGAGTTTTATAGAGAGTCATAGCCAATATCGGCTACTAGCACTCGATGGTATCACCAATCCACAAAACCTCGGTATGATTATCCGCTCTGCTACAGCTGGCAATATAGATGCTATCATACTTCCCCACAAAGGAGCAGCACAGATATCCCCCCTCGTGATCAAAGCAAGTGTAGGGACACTCTTTCGCATGCCTATCATCAAATGTGACAAACTCTACAAAACACTACAAAACTTCCAATCCTCTCATGCCAAGATCTATACACTCTGCTCACATGCTACAGAGAGCTACAGAGATATATCTTATGCAGAGAAGAGTATTTTTGTCTTAGGAAATGAGAGTGATGGCGTGAGTAAAGAGATAATACAACTATCAGATAAAAGCATATCAATCCCTATGAATAGAGGTGTAGAGTCACTCAATGTAGCTGTGACCGCTTCACTGCTAGCATTTATGGAGTGATATATTTTTTCAGACATGATACAAATCGTCACTCTATACACATCCTCAATATACACTCTGCTAAATTTGTGATTTCTGTTGTATAATACTTACTTCAAACTCTATTTGTCAAGGAAAAAAATGAAAAAAATAGCACTACTATCTCTCGTAATATTCTCGCTATCTATCATAGGCTGCCAAGAGAAACCAGAAGATAAAGTAAAAGAACACACTAAGGAAGCTGCAGAGTATATCAAAAGCACTACTCAAAAGGCTGCAGATAAGATCAAAGAGAAGAGTGAAAAAACAGCACAAAAGAATACCAAAACTATAGAGCAAGCAGGAGAGTCTCTCAAAGAGGCTACAGATAAAGCAGCCAAAAAAGCAAAAGAAGCTTTGGAGTAACTGCAAAAACTATTAGGCAGGGTGGGAGTATCCCACCATCTGTAACAATTGGTGGGATACTCCCACCCTACAA
>CBEUND010000029.1:0-23796 GCA_965544395.1 uncultured bacterium
CCTTGGAAGAGTATCTGCGTCCCACCTATAGCAAGAAGCTCCTCTATCTTTTGGTCTATCTCTTCATAAGTGAGGATATAGGCATCATCATTTTTTTCATGACGATAAAAAGCACAAAATTTACAATCCACCCAACAAACATTAGTATAGTTGATATTTCTATCGACTACAAAGGTTGTCACCCCTTTTGGATGTAACTCTTTTTTACGAGCAAGTGCCATTTTGCCCAACTCTTTGAGGTCAGCCTCTTCTATCAATTTGACTGCTTGGTCTATGGTCATTCGTTTTGTCATTGCTACTTTTCCCTATTAGAACTTACTATCTATTTTTGTAGATTCATATTTATTTTCTAGCTGAATATCAATACTCGAAATAAAATTTATAATAATTTGTTTCAACTCTGCAACACTATCATAAGAGAGATTAACAGGTACTTCTTTTTTTGAAAAGCCACATCGATGCACAATGTCATGTCTTTTAGATATAGCCCTGCTAATACTTTCAAGATTTTGAGGAAAATTAATATTAAAAGCATTTTTATAAAAGATTTTGACCTGATGTAGATTATGATTTAGCTTTATTTGAAGTGGAGAAGCATTATTATGCATTAAAGAAATATTTTTATTAAACTCATCTAAAAATTTTGTCATTTAAATACTAACCTTCATCTGTAAATATCATCTTTATATTTATACGCTTATCCAAATCTTTTAGTATCTCTTCAGCTGTGCTGTTCTTTTTTATATTTGGTTCTATATCTACAGACCAATGAACACCGCTCATAGATGACTTAACTTTAGCTTGATAGATATTTCCCTCATCATCTTCAATCTCTTCATTCCATAATGCAACACTATCTACATCTCTACTTGCCATCAGATATGGTCTTGGAATTGAAATTGTTCCTATTGTTAGTCCATCTATTTGTACATCTAGGTATCCACCATCAAGAGCGACAGCACCACTACTATCCTCATAATGACCAAGTTCCTTATCTCTTATTTTATTTTCAAATCCCATAGTTACTTCTCTTCTCTTATCTCCGCATCTTCAGGAATTTTCACAGCTTCTATCTCTTCTACAGGTACTTGTACCTTTTTCTCTCTGCCGATAGCGTCAAGGACTCCGTTGATAAACTTCGGTGACTTCTCATCGGCTAATTTTTTGGCTAACTCTACAGCTTCGTTGATAATGATAGCTCTATCTGTTTTGGAGATGAGTATTTCGAAAGCTCCTAGACGCATGATAGCTTTTTCTACTTTGCCGATATTCTCATAATCCCACTCTTTAAGACAAGAGACTATCTCTCTATCTAGTCTCTCAAGGTTCTCTATGGTTCCCTGAAAAAGCTCATTGGAAAATGTGCGTTGTTTGTTTCGTATTTTGCTCTCTTCGAGTATCTCATCAGAGAAGGAAGCAATATTTTCATTACCCAAATCATAGGCATAAAGCAGACCGATAACCGCCGTACGGGCTTGATGTCGTGTAGCCATTATGCGTCCAAACTACTATAAAGATTTATCATCTCAATAAGTGTCATCATCGCTTCACCACCTTTATTTCCTGCTTTTGTACCAGCTCTCTCTATGGCTTGTTCGATACTATCGACGGTCAATATACCAAATGAGACAGGTTTTGCATATTTAAGCCCTACACTCGCCACGCCTTTGGTCGCTTCAGCAGATATATAATCAAAATGAGGCGTAGCCCCACGAATTACAGCACCTATACAACATACTGCGTCATATTTGCCTGAAGCCAATGCTTTATCAAGTGCAAACGGTACTTCAAATGCCCCTGGGACTAGGATCAAATCAAGCTCACTCACATCTCCACCATGTCTCGCATAGGCATCTTTTGCACCCTCTACCAATCTATCTGTGATAAAGTGGTTAAACCGTGCATTGATGATCGCTACTTTTTTACTCTTGTCTACGCTAAGGTTACCTTCTACTATTTTCATTTTTTTCCTTTTATAATTTATTTTTATTCTACTATCGCCCTAATAGCATCTATCTCTTTGAGCAAATGATGCAAATCATCGAGTTGTATCATATTTGGTCCATCACTAAGTGCAATAGAGGGGTCAAAGTGTGTCTCAAAAAAGAAACCATCTACACCTACAGCAGCAGCCCCGCGAGAGAGATAAGGGACAAATGAGCTATCACCACCACTACTCGCTCCTCCACTCGCTGGCATCTGTACAGAGTGTGTTGCATCAAAGACTACAGGGGCGAACTCTCGCATTATCTTCAGCCCTCGCATATCTACTACGAGATTGCCATAGCCGAAGCTACTCCCTCGCTCGGTGAGCCATACACCATACTTTTTGGCATTTTCATAGTTGACTGCATCACACCCTCGTGTTTTAAGCACTTTGGCTACAGAGTGTTCCATCGCTTGGGGTGCTAAAAATTGCCCTTTTTTGATATTGACTACCGCAGGAGTATTGGCTGCTGCTACGAGTAGGTCAGTTTGTCTTGATAAAAATGCAGGGATTTGCAATACATCTGCTACCTCTGCTACTACCGACGCTTGTGAAGCTTCATGGATATCTGTAAGTATCTTATACCCAAACTGCTCTTTGACATCTTGGAGCATTCGCAGACCCTCATCGAGTCCAGGTCCTCTGAAGCTATCGAGGCTTGTGCGGTTGGCTTTGTCAAAGCTCGCTTTGAAATAAAACTCTTTGGTACAATCTTCATGGTATATATTGAGTGATTGAGCAATTTTCATGATACTATCACGACTTTCTAGGACACAGGGACCAGATATTAAAATCATTTTTGAGCCTTTAAAATAATAAACAAGAGTATATCTAAAATTCTCCAAAGGTTTGCTATGAAAGTAATAAAAATAAACTAGAGATTAAGATAATTCTGCTAAAATAGCATAAATAAGATTAATTTACTCCTAATTAATAATTTTGAAGGATTTTCAATGACCAATGGTATACCACAACCAGCTTTTTATATATTCAAATGTCAGCAGTCTGCACCTCCAGGCATGCCAAAACCAAGTTGCGTAAGCCAAAATAACCCAGAGTCACAAATGATTTTCCAACACCTTGCACAAACACTTATGCAAAAAGGCATCATAGCAACCGTGCAACCCATACAAACAGGCTGTCTCAATAGATGCCAGCAAGGACCCGTAATGCTCGTAGAGCCAGGGCACACAATGTATGTAGAGTTGACCAAAGAGAAAGTAGAACGGATCATTGATGAGCATATCATCGGTGGTAATGTTGTAGAGGAGTTCGTCATACCTGAAGCGGTATGGGGGGAACCTGTAGCTCCTGCAAGTATGGTACGATAATTATTTCTTGATTATCACTTTTGTGGTATAATAGAGGGATACTTAATTTTTGGGAGAGATAGTATATGACTATTACCATGTTGTATAGCAAGATACATAGAGCCACCGTAACTGATGCCAACCTCAATTATGTAGGCTCTATTACGATAGATAGAGACTTGATGGATGCTGCATCCATGCGAGTAGGGCAGAAGATAGATATAGTCGATGTCAACAATGGCGAACGATTTTCGACATATATCATAGCAGGTGAACGAGGCAAAAAAGAGATGTGTCTTAATGGTGCAGCCGCACGAAAAGTCCATGTCGGTGACAAAATCATCGTCATAGCGTATGCATCCATGAGTGAGGAAGAGGCTGATAAACATCAACCAAAGATAGTCATACTCAATGATGACAACTCCATAGCCCAAGAGTTTGAAGGTTTGGAGTAGATGAAAGGTTTATTATGTTTGAGGGATTAAATCTCGGTGATATGAACAAAATGCTCGAAGAGGTACAATCCAAAGCCAAAGAGGCACAAGAGCAGTCAAAAAATATAGAGCTCACAGCCAAAGCAGGAGGTGGTCTCATAGAGATCAGAGCCAATGGACTCGGTGAAGTGATTGATCTCAATATAGATGACTCCCTCTTAGAAGATAAAGAGTCTCTACAGATACTGCTCATATCAGCTATGAATGATATAAGTAAAATGGTAGAAGATAACAAAAAATCCCAAGCCATGGGAATGATGGGTGGTATGAACCCCTTTGGAGGATAGATGAATAAGATCGAAGAGCTACTCTTGGCAATAGAGAAAGACAACTTAGTCAAAATGAGATCCCTACTAGAGGGTGGTGTCAATCTGCATCAAATGATAGTCATAGGTGAAGAGTATGATATGGATGAGCCCGATGAGACTCCTCTGCTCTTCTATGCGATACGCAACTATGCTAGCTTGGAAGCGATAGAGCTTCTCTTGGAGTATGGATTGGATATCAATGAGAGTGATGAGACTGGTATCAGCACTCTTGATACCGCTATCAAGTTCAAACGGCATGAGATCATAGAACTTTGTATAGCAAAAGGGATGGATGTCAACGATAGTAGGAGAAAGAGTGGGATTACACCTATCATGCTCGCCTCTTGCTTTAGTGATACTACTACTATAGAGCTACTACTCAAACATGGTGCCAATATCAATGCGACAGACAAGTACGGCATGAGCCCAAAAGATTATGCTCGAAAACTTGGACAAAAAAGAATGCAAGAGTTTCTCACGCAAAAAGGTGGGGAGTTTTCTGTATATAGAGAAGAGTAATCTTTTCGATAGATATTCACTTCCTTAGGGAACTTCACAAGAATAATTCTATCAAGATGACGAAGGAATTTTGTTTCTAGTTGGATTGTCTTATGAGGAGCATAGTGATTCTATGCGACGATTGAGAGAATTCAACTAGGAGCAAAAGGGCAAGTTAGGTGGGTAGAATTGTTTTTGGGAGGTTCCTAGGTTAGATACTCAAAAGATAGTAGGTTGTATCGCTTCATTGTCTACACCGCCTTCTAATTGAACCTTTTGGAGTATACTCCAAAGTTCTGTAGCCATAGCTTGATATCGTTTGGAGGATTCACAGTTGGGAGCAAGTATAGTGATAGGAAGACCGCTATCTCCACCCTCTCGAATAGCAGGCTCTATAGGGATCTCTGCGAGTATTGTAGTCTCATAGGCATCAGCTAGAGGTTGTGTCGTGCCTTTTCCAAATATAGCATACTCTTTGCCGCTCTCTGGACAGATAAAACCACTCATATTTTCTACTACACCCGCTATAGGTATATGGAGTTGCTGAAACATATCCATACTACGGATAGTATCATCGAGTGCCACTTTTTGTGGTGTCGTGACACATACCCCTGCCGTCACGGGAAGGCTCTGTGCCAATGCAAGCTGTGCATCACCTGTACCAGGAGGCATATCAAAGAGCAATATATCCAAGTTTCCCCACTCTATATCTTCTAGCATCTGCTCTATGGCTTGTGTCACCATCGCCCCTTTCCAGATGAGAGAAGAACCCCGCTCCACGAGTAATCCTATCGACATAACTTTAAGCTTATGTGCGACTATAGGTTTGATGGTTTTTCCTAAAAAAACAGGTTGCTGTGCCTCTATACCTATCATACGAGGGATATTGGGTCCATATATATCTGCATCTAGTAACCCCACTCTCTTCCCTTGCATAGCTAGTGCTAAAGCTAAATTGACAGTAGTAGTACTCTTGCCTACACCACCTTTCCCACTGCTCACCATCACAAAATTTTGGATAGAGGGGAGGAGATTTTTCCCTTGGGAGCTACTCTCTTTGGGAACTTTGGGTTTTGTGATAGATATCTCTATAGTAGAGACTCCAAGAGGTGCAAGCCGTTTCTCTATCTCCAATCGTAACTGCTCCTCTACCTCTTCTGCTGTAGAGGGAATATCTAACGATATACAAAGTCTCTCTTTCTCTACATATGCTTCTTTGACAAAACCAAAACTAACAATATCTTTGTCAAAGTTTGGATATATGATCTGCGAAAGTCTCTGCATAATCACTTCTGTTTTTATCATCTCTTTGGCTCCCATCTCTCTACCTTTTTAATACACTCTAAGATTTGGTTCTTCTAAGGAACCTTATTACTATCATAACATAAAGTTTTAAAAGTAAGAAGAGGAGAGCGGTCAGTCAATATTTAGCAAACCTTCTGTATAATGCTACTCTTATTTGTAGACAGTTGAGAGAGCGGTCGAATCTGCTCGCCTGGAACGCGGGTGTGGGGCAACTCACCGGGGGTTCGAATCCCCCACTGTCTGCCACATCTTCAATATATAATTTTATTTATTAGACTTCTTACAAAACTCATGAATTGAGAATATTTTTTAGTGTGCATTAGATTTTATTCTGTAACTTTGAAGGAGTAGCCTTAGCTAATTCAAAAATCTATTACTTGATATTACGAATTTTATCTCTATGTTCTTAGGGTAGCCTTTAGAGCCGAGGTCAAGTGTTAAAATCTACCCACTGCGTGAGTTGATTTTACAACATTTAGTATTTATTGCGATATTTAAATTGCTCTTTGTCATAACCATATATATCATTACGCATTTGGAGTATGCCATTTGGGTCTACCCATGCGGTGAGATATGCCACATCCACAGGAACTTCTTGGATGGGATAATAGGTCTGTTTTTTACCTTTGAGTATCTCTTTAGCTTTGGTATAATCCAAATTTTCATTCATGCTTGCAAAAGTTTTCATCAAAGCCCTAGGATGCTGAAGACGGATACAACCATGACTATATGATCGAACTTTTCGTTTGAAAAGATGCTTGCTAGGTGTATCATGCATATAGACTGAAAATTTATTTGGGAAGAGAAACTTCACTTTACCCAATGCATTCCTTCTACCTGGAACTTGTGCAAAACGGTAAGGAACAGATGGGCTATATCTATATTGAGACCAATTGACAGATTTTGCTGAAATCTTCTTGGCATCAGGACCCCAACCATTTCGTATCTCTATACCCTCTTTTTTCATAGCATTTGGGTTTCGTAATAGTTTAGGTATCATCTCTTTTTGTATGATGCTTTTTGGTACATTCCAGTATGGGTTGAGTACAACTGTCTTGACATCTCCACTAAATACGGGGGTAGGATGGTTTTTTCTTCCTGTGATCACTTTCATTGTTTGAAAGATTTCTCCATTAGCATAAAAATAGAGTGTAAATGCTGGTATATTGATCATGATATGTGGTCTAAAATCACGATCTCGCTTCATCATCTTCATTCTATCAAGATTGAGTTGCATTTTCGTAATAATCTGACCAAGGCTCAAGCGAAGATAGTTTTGTGTCCCCTTGCCTATGACACCATCTGGTGCTTCACCTGTGCGTTTTTGGAAGCGTTTGACTGCACTCACCAAACAGTTATCATAGAGGGGAGAAGAGTCTAGTTCACACCCTTGCAGATCTCCAGTCAAATAGAGCCTTTTTCGTATCAATGGTATGACGCTATCGCTTTGACCTGGTTTGAGAACTCCAAACTTCGGGATCACTGGCCACTCCCCACTCGCAGCTATTCTCAAATAGTGGAAATAAATCTTTTCAAGACTTTTATAGAGTTGTGTATTTGGTGTTGTCTTGGCAAATGATCCTCTCACATCCCCTGTAGTTATCATAGTATATAAAAGAGTGTAGAGATTGTACTTAGGATATATCTCCCAATCTGCATGTATATTGTCGGTGACTATGATTTGCTGTAATCTACCACGAAATATACGCCAATTGATCATCCCATAGATCTTGTAGTTTCCATAATTTCTATAGAGATTTGTCATCTTGAGTTCAAGCTTGATCTGCTTCTTTACGCCACTCTTTCCATCAAAAAATGAACTACTCGTACCAAATGATTTGATAGCTACAAAGTCTCTGTATATTTTTGTCTTATGGCTCAAAAGAGGGTCTGAGCCTATCTGATCAAGCAATCCTTGCCCTATAGAGCTTAGACCATGTGCTGTCACCCAGATAGGTCTGTTTTGGCTTACTTGGTAAATCTTTTTTACAGAGCTGTGAGATTTTTGTGACCCAGCAACTCTTGTGATAACCGATGAAGCAATACTCTCAAAACTTGCAGCTTGTACTGCTGTTGTAGATATCCCGCTAAACAATAGCAAGGATAGAACAATCCCTTTTATATGTTTCATAATAATGTAATCCCTGTCCAAAGAAGATATATTGGCATTATTATAGCGAAATTTTAAGGAATTACTCTATCTATTTGTCTATTTTTTTACTTTTATCTTCTATGCCTCTTCAAATCTGAGTGCAATGGAGGTAAAACCAACTGATATTTCTATAGTTTGCTTTGCCATAGAGCACTCTTTGATGATAAGCTCTTCACCTTTCATAATGCCAAATGATAAAAATCTATCTCTGAGTGGCTTCTCTGCTGTATCCCCTTTGTGGAGTTGACTAAGTAACATAGCCATACCCTACACAAAGACTAAAAAAGCAAAGACAACAAAAAGAATCACATGTAAAATACCCTCTAGTACATTGGTCTCACCGTCATTGAAGTTGACCATACTTACAAGCAGTGTCAAGCCTAGCATGGCTCCTTGTATAGGTGTCAACTTTAATAGAAGATCCATATGGATAATTTTTGTCACGATTATCACCGCAGGGATGGTCAATAAGAGAGTCGCCAAACTCGCACCAAGTGCTATATTGACTACCGTTTGCATCCTATTGTCAAGTGCAGCACGCACGGCTGTGATGAGTTCTGGTGCAGCGGATATTATCGCTACTCCTACCGCTCCTATAGCCAATGGCATGCCATAATGCTGCAGTGTATTTCCCATAAAAAGTGCTAATATCTCAGATAACATACCGATAAGGATAATTGATACAACCAACATAGAGCTATGATACCAAGCGTTGATCTCTTTCTCCTCTTGATGCTCTACTGATTTATTCTCGTCATACTCAAAAAAATACTTATGTGATTTGACTTGTACTCTTGTGAATGTAATATAGAGGAGTATAAAGAGAATCACATTGAAGTTCATATACATGGCATGACTTGCATCAGGGACAAAGTGTGGTATCACCATCGCGATCCCTGTTGCGACAAGGAGCATGGAGAGATAGGAGTTACTTGAGTCTACATTGTATGGCTGTTCTCCATACTTGATACCACCTATGATTGCAGCCAAACCTAATAGACCGTTGATATCTAGCATCATAGCTGAATAGATCGTATCTCTAGCGAGTGTTGGGCTATGCTCATGCATCATCATAATGATAATGATCACAATCTCAACGACTACAGCAGATATCGTCAAGATCAGTGTACCATAAGGCTCTCCAAACTTCTCTGCGAGTAGTTCAGCATGGTGCGCTACACTTAATGCAGAGTAGATGATCACACCAAACAATAGAAGAAAGCCTATCAAATTACCCAAAACACTACTTGCAAGTGTATGTTCAAAGTGTGAAATGCTAAAAAAAGCAAGCAGTGCCACAAAAAGACTATACTCCTTGGAGAACTGTTTTATAATCGTATCCATTTCTCTATCCTTATATTCTTCCAAAATATAAAATCTGGTTGCAGATAATACCATGTATAGACTTTACAAATATGGTACAATTTTGCGTATGAAATACATTTTGGTCATTGCTATTGCAACAGTACTATTCATCACCCTCTTTAAAGAGGAGCAAATCAAGAGCAGACAGCTACTTCCTTGGGATACTATTCTCGCCTTTGGAGATAGCTTGACATATGAGATGATATATTCTATTCTTATAGAAAAGAGCTATGCAAAAATTTATTTGAAAACACTCGGGAGTTTTTGTGGCGAGGTTATTTTCACTTGTTTATTGACATTCATCCTTCCGAAAACGACTTCAATATCTCTTGTCTTGACACCAAATTCTTTTGTTAAGAACTTTACGAGATGATCTGTCGCTTTGCCATTGACTGGAGCGCATGCGACTGATATTTTGAGTTGATTTCCAAAAGGCTTACCGATTTTAGTTCGTTTTGCTGATGGATTTCCCAAGATATTAAAAACAAGTACATCCTCTTCCCACCAAAACCATTTGGTTTTCTCTTGAAACTCTTGCAATCTAATATCTTTTGCCTCTTTCTCTTCTTGATGCTTTCTTTTTTTTGCCATTATGTCCTAACTCTTTCTTATATAAGTAAAAGAGATTATACAGAAGTCTGATTGAACCCATCTTGAATTGATCCATTAGGGTGGAATATTTCAACCTTACAAATATTTAGCTATAATGTTTAACACAAATTTAACACAAATATATTATTATTTATCAAAATTATAAGGAGTAGATATGCAAAAGTTTTTCTTGGCTCTTTTGGTGCTGGGTACTATGGTAACACTCTCTAATGCAGAGATGAAATGTGGAGCAGGAAAGTGTGGGGTGGCGATGCGCTCTAGCGACAAACCCAAAAAGATGATGCAACCCTATCAATCTGTCTCGAAAGAGAAGGCAATCTTACTTCAAAAGGGTGAGACCAAAGCTTTTTGTCCTGAGTGTGGGATGAACCTAGCGATGTTTTACAAAACAAACTACGCAGCTACAGTCGATGGCAAACTCAAGCAGTACTGTTCACTCCATTGTCTCGTAGCAGATATGACCAAAGGATCAAAGCTCGAAAATATTAGAGTAGTTGACAATACTAGCCTCAAGTTTATCGATGCATCAAAAGCCTATTTTGTCGTAGGTAGCAGTAAAAAAGGCACGATGTCCAAGATAAGTAAATATGCATTTGCATCCAAAGCCGATGCTGACGCATTTGCCAAAGCAAATGGTGGAGAAGTGCTAGATTTTGAGACGACACTCAAAAGAGCAAAAGCAGACGAAGCCCAAGAGAATGAAATGGTTGCCAAAAAACAAGCAATGATGGCTAAAAAGGGTGCAATGTTATATAATAAAATGTGTAAAAAAACAGATGAGAAGTTCACCACAGTCGCAGATGCCAAAGCCTTTGTCACTAGTAAAAATCTCTGCAAAAACCTCAATGCCAAAGAGTTACAAGCTGTAGGGCTCTACCTCAAAAGCAGATGAGAATAGCACTACTTATTACCCTATTGATAGGGGTACTCGCAGCACAAGAGTCTAAACTTGCACAGAAAGGGGAGAAGATAGCCAATGCACTCTGCCAACGAGAGCTCCTCCCTAGCATTGATGCAAATTGTACCCTAGAAGAGTTCAGTCAAAAACTCCAACTATCACACGCTTGTAACAAACTCTCCAAAAGCAAAGAAAAAGCTCTCCTCTACTATCTCTATAAAAAAGAAGATAACTCTATAGAGATAGCAAAAAATAAAGCTCCTATAGCTATCCCCCATAATGCTAAGTGTCCAGTATGTGGGATGTTTATCTACAAATACCCTAAATGGGCAGCACACATGGTTGTAGATGGAAAAGACTACTACTTCGATGGAGTTAAAGATATGATGAAGTTTTATATCTTTGATGGTGATTTCCCCTATGATAGGAAAAAAATCTCTCTTATGGAAGTCAATGATTACTATACCCTCCAAGCTACAAGCGTCAAAGATGCTTACTTTGTCTATGACTCTGATCTGTTTGGACCTATGGGAAGAGAGTTGATACCCTTTGGGGATGAAGCATCTGCCAAAACATTTATGCGAGATCATCACGGTAAATCTATCCTACGATTTGATGCAATTACAGATGCGATGGTGATGGCTTTAGATGGTTAGAGAGTTTTATATCTTCTCTGCTATACTCTTGATATCACTTGCCTTGATAACTTCACACTATCTCTATAAGCGATCGCATCTGCATAGTAGATCTCTCATCATAACGAGGCTCACAAATATATCTGCACCTTCACTGAGTGTCTCATACTATGAACCTAGAGTATTGTATAGTGAGCAAGCAAGCAACCCTGCATATCCACAGATGCAGAGTATAGATAGGATGGATTTCATCTATGCTGACTAAAAACCCATTTCTCTACTTCTTGACACTGCTACTCTTCAAGCAAAGAGGCAAACATATAGGCGTAGTACTCATCTCTGTAGTGATCATCTTTCTACTAAGTGCTGTACTCTTCCTCTCTTCATCTATCCAAGAGAGTACAGAAGCCACACTCCAAGCCCAACCCGATATGATACTCACTAAACTCCAAGCAGGTAGAGCGACCAATACCCCTACAGAGTGGATAGAGAAAGTCGCTACCATCTCAGGTGTATCGAGAGTCACAGCAAGAGTGCATGGACGCTACTACCCTATCCCCAAAGAGCAATCCTTTTTGATAGTAGGGATCGACTTCTTTGAAGAGCAGAACCAAAAAGATATCGCTACACTCTTAGGAGACCTCAATCTCAAAGAGTTTTTTGCTACCGACAGTATGCTTATAGGTGATGGAGTGAGAGCCTATATGAGCCAACATTTCTATAAAGATAGCTTCTCTTTCAAGCTCCCAAATGGTGGCTTCAAAAAGGTGCATATATATGAGACCCTCCCCTCACAGAGTAATCTCATAGCTAATGATATGATCATCATACCTATAGATGTAGCTAGAGAGATATTTGGGATGAGTGAAAATGAGGTAAGTGATATCTCATTTGATATTCCCAATGACTCTGAGTGGGATATGGTGCAAACAAAGCTTCATCTACTCTTTTATGATTTGAGAGTTATAGACAAGAGGGAGATACGCAAAGCATACACTACACTCTACAACTACAAAGGCGGGTTTTTCCTCATACTCTATATGATTACGATAGTGACTTTCATGCTCATACTCTATCAGCGATACTCTATGGTCTACTCTAGCGAACGCAAAGAGATAGGTGTACTCAGAGCGATAGGATGGAGTATCAGTGATGTATTGAAACTCAAATTTTTTGAGACACTTATTGTCGTAGTGACAGCGTTTATATTGGGTGTCGTGCTTGCTTATATCTATGTCTTTATTTGTCAAGCTCCACTGCTGCGAGAGATATTTTTGGGTGGAGCAAACCTGTACAATAGTGTGACCTTTCTACCTACACTCAAATTTGGGGTATTGAGTTCTATATTTTTACTCTATGCTATTTCATTTTTGGTTGCTGTATTGGTGCCAGTGTGGCGAATAGCGATCACCCCACCCAAGGAGGCGATGTTGTGATGGATTTAGCAAAGATAGAGACAATGGCATGATAGATATCCAAAATATAGAGAAGATATTTGGTGAAAAAAGTAACCAAAAGTTTAGAGCGTTGCACTCAATAACCCTCCATATAGAGAGGGGAGAGTGTATCATCCTCTCTGGGGTAAGTGGCAGTGGCAAATCAACCCTACTCTCTCTCATCGCAGCCCTTGATAAACCCACGAGTGGTAAAATAGTCGTCGATGGAGAACTCATCAGCAAACTACCCGACTTGCATGCCTCAGCCTATAGAGCCAAGAGCATTGGTTTTATATTTCAGCACTTTAACTTGCTAGAGTCACTCTCGGTAGAGGAGAATATCTTAGTGCCACTCATCAATAGCGGTGATAATATAGAGCAACTCAAGCAGATGGCTCATACAAGCATGGTACAAGCCTCTATAGCCCACAAAGCGTCTCAGAGAGTCTCTGAACTCTCAGGCGGAGAGAAACAACGATGTGCTATCGCTAGAGCATTGGTACAAAACCCAAAACTTATCATTTGTGATGAGCCTACAGCCAACCTCGATAGAGCTAACTCTCTGAAGTTTATCGACATACTCCACACCCTACACAAAGAGGGCAAAAATATCATAGTAGCTACGCATGACCCACTCTTTGAACATTTGCCTTTTACAAGTAGGGTGATATATATGGAGGATGGAGCTATAGCCGATGAATGAAGTGCTACTTAGCCATGAAGTCATCATATTTCTCTTAGGTGAAACGATACTCTATATACTGCTCTTTGTAGCATTTTTGGCTACGCCGAGGCTCTTGATGCATTGGGACTTCGAGCGATTTACCGCCGAACAGTTCCGCTTGGAAAATCGCTCTTATCTCATTATGACGATTTTGTTTGTTCTATTGATACTCAAGATACTTCTCTTGCCATACTTCGTCTATACTATAGACAAACTCTCAGATATTGTCCCTGGAGCCATGTGTGCAGCAGGTATCATCAAAGCCAATAGTTATGGTAACCCTCTACTTGCACTCAAGATAGTCATACTCTTTTTGAGTGGTTTTTGGATCACAATCAATCATCTCGATCTCCAAGCAAAAACCTATCCATATACACGGTATAAGTTTTGGTTTTTTCTCCTGATATTTCTCTTGATGAGTTTGGAAATTGCTGGCGATTTCCTCTATCTTAGCCATATAGAGACAAGCAAACCTGTCTCCTGCTGCTCTATCATCTTTGGACAAAATGCAGGTGCAAATCCTCTACCTTTTGGACTTAATACGAGCAGACTGCTCATACTTTTTGCTCTACTCTATCTACTCATAATCTCGACTACTCTTTTAGGGATGCATATCATTGTAACTCTCGTAAATCTGCTATTTTTGCCTATCGCATACTATGCTGTCGTCTACTTCTTTGGGACATATATCTATGAGCTACCGACGCATAAGTGTCCTTTTTGTATGCTCCAAAGCGACTACTACTTCGTAGGATATGCAGTCTGGGGCTTGCTATTGGGCGGGGTTTTTGTGAGTATGGACTATGCTCTGAGTAACAAGCTCTTTGGTCAGGGGAGCGAGAGACTCAGATGGGTATCACTCTTACTTCTTACGCTCTTTGTGCTTCTGTGTAGTAGCTTTGTTTTGCTATACTATCTAAAAAATGGAGTATTTTTATGAAAAAATTTCTGATTTCCTTTTTGAGTGTGGTACTAGGTGGTACTATCGTGATGATACTCTTCCTCTCACTTGCCCAACAAGATGGACCCAAATATGTCTATAAAGGCAACACAACACACAAACCCATCATCATCAAACCCAAAGAGTACACTTGCTCTCAATGTAATATGAAGATAGAAGATCTTAAATATCAAGCCCAAATCATTACAAAAGATGGTGTCACCTACTTCTTTGATGATATAAGTTGTGTCGTTTTGTGGCTCAAAAACCACACGCTAAAAGATGCTACGATCATCACAATGACGCTTGATACTCACAACTGGATAGATGTAACCAAAGCATGGTACACACGAACTGCTCCCTCTCCTATGGGCTATGGTATGGCTGCATATGAAGAGAAAAAAGAGGGATTGATCTCTTATGAAGATATGCGTCTACTCGTACTCCAAGGCAAAACACTCCATGACCCATTTGTCAAAAAGACACTTTTAGGTAATTATAGGAGAGATTAAGTCTCTATAGAGTACTATTTTTTATATATAAAAAATAAGGATACCAAATGAAAATCTTAGCAACTTTCATAGCATTAGTGAGTCTTACATCGGTTTTGAGTGCAAGAAATATCTATAATATAGAGTATGCCCACCCACGCAGTGAGCCAAAAGGACTCTATATCGTCACCTTTAATCATGGCAGTAGCTACTCCGAATATAGAGTATACTGCCCCAACGGTGATGTACGCAATATCACCAATGGCAAATGGGGCAAAGCACGCAAAGCTTACCAAGAGGATAGAATACGATTCAATAGTAGAAGAGTTGTTAGAGAAGCAGTAGACTATGTTTGTGGATACTAATTCAACTTTGTATATTCTCAAAAAACCATAAAAAAGCAAACATCAACCCAGGGGTCTTCGCCACAGACTCATCATAGATGAAAGCTCTAGCTTCAGATAGAGGCATCTCTATCACCTCTATGAGTTCCCCATCGATGCCCCCACCATTGGATATCTGCATAGTCTCATCGACTTCTGTATAGTAGAGAGTCTGCTTACTTCCAGCAAAGCCTACAGAGGTATGAAAAGCAGTAATCCTCTCCACGCTCTCTAGCGGTACTCTGTATCCACACTCCTCCTCTATCTCCTCTTTGGCTATCTGCTGATGTGTTAAATCCTTGTCGATGATACCTGCACAAAGCTCTATAGTCATGCCATTGCCATTGTTGTGATAAACAGCAGGACGAAACTGTTTGACGAGGATGAAGCACTTTTTTTGTGTGTGATAGATCAATATCGCTACACTATCATGAGAAATGACAATATCCCAATCTTTCTCTATGCCATTTTGCTGATAAGTTGCAAGGCGTGTTTGCACAAATTTGGGATTTTCTAGGGGTTGTAGTTGGAAGTTGGTTATCTCGTTTTTCATCTATTCATTCCTTTATATGAGTGATTTCTATTGCATAATTTGGGTTCACATATCTTCACACTAATATTGCTTGAGCCAAACCTAAAAATGCAAAAAATCCTACAACATCTGTCATAGTCGTCAGTAGTACAGAGCTAGCTACTGCGGGATCTATGCCTATCTTTTTGAGTACTAGCGGTATGATAGCACCGAAGAGTCCAGCTATGACGAGATTGATCACCATAGCAAGGGCTATCACTATACCTAGCCGTTCACTATGGAACCACAGTAGAGCGATGACTCCCATCAATAGAGCAAACAAAAAGCCATTGAGCAAGGCTACGATAACTTCTTGTTTTATCGAATTTTTTGCTTCATGCCAACTCATTTCACCTAGAGCAATCTGTCGCACCATAATCGTCAATGACTGCGTTCCTGCATTGCCACCCATAGAGGCTACTATAGGCATGAGTATTGCTAAGGCTACGAATTTTTGTATCGTCTCATCAAATATCCCTATCACCAATGATGCCAATATAGCAGTGATGAGATTGACCCCTAGCCATATCCCTCTTTTGCGTGTGATAGAGAATATATTTTTGTCTTCCTCAGTCTCATCATCGACCCCTGCCATCTTATAGATTTGGTCAGTTGCCCGCTCTTCTATAATATCGTAGACATCATCTGAAGTGATACGACCTATGAGAATGCCTTGCGTATCTATAACAGGCAAGACAACTAGATCGTAATTTTCAAAGATAGAGACGACATCATCAATACTATCACTTGCTTTGACTTTCTGTATCATCTTGTGTGTTTTGTCAAAATAGTCTCTGAAACTCTTTTGAAAATCATAAGTGATGAGGTCTTCAAGCATAATGACACCAATAAGTATGCTAAATTTATCAACAATAAATACTTGATGGATATTATCTAAGTCATCTTCGAGCTTCAAGACTTTGAGTCGTTCTACTGCATCGTAGATCTTCTCATCCAATTGAGCAGAGAAGAGTTCCGTCTGCATCAACGATCCAGCTTCATCCTCTTCATACCTTTTGAGAAGTTTGATATCAGCTATATCCTCTTTGTCAAGTCCTGAGAGGATCTTCTGCTCTTTTGCACTATCGATATCTTCTATATCGTGCATCAAATCTACAGCATCATCAGAGTCAAGCTCATCGACTATCTCGACTAGCTTGCTGACAGGGAGTTCATTGAGTGCTACATCTTTGATATTTTCAGGAAGCTCTAGTAGTACTTCTCCGAGATACTCCTCAGGGATAGATCGTATAGAGACCAAAAATGGATCGAAGCCCTCTTGAATATATATCTCTTTGAGTATCTTAGCAATCTGTGTAGAGTGATATTCATCAAAACTATCTGGTTGTGCTATAAGGGTATTGATAAGCTCTTTAGACTCTTCTAAATGTATACTCTCTTCTATCATATTTTAACCTCCATATTTTAACCCCTCTTTTTAGAAGTATATTTCTCTTTTTCACTCAGGAGTGTGTAGTTGAGATTGAAATTTTCCCATAGATAATTTTTGGGAGGGTGTTTGAGCATTTTGAGTATTCTATTCCTCTTCTTACGACTTCCTCTGATTTGTATCTTTTTGGTGATATATTTTCCTATCCCCTTACTTCTCTTTTTGAGTACTTTGAGTGGGTTGATCGCTTTTCTGTTTTTGTAAAGTCCGAAGTGCAAGTGTGGTCCTGTACTGCGTCCTGTACTCCCTACATAGCCGATGATTTGTCCCTTTTTGACCTTCTGCCCTCGTTTGACACGGATACGGCTCTGGTGGGCATAGAGTGAGACATAACCACTCCTATGTTTGATCTTGACTACTTTACCATAGCCACCTTTTCGCCCAGCAAATATCACTCTACCACTATTGACAGCAAGTAGAGGTGTTCCGCGTCTCGCTGCAAAATCTACACCCAAATGGGGTCTGTATCTATGGAGTATAGGATGCCATCTTTTATAAGTAAATCGCGAAGAGATTCGGATATGTCGTAGAGGCATACCAAAGCTATACGCCCTCTGTGCTTTGCGTATCTGTGCTTTTGTGACGATATTGCCTTTGGAGTCATATGTGACCTTCTTGACTCTATCGACAAAGGGCTCACCCTCTGCATTGGCATAGATAAAACGCTTTTTACCTCTTGATTCTACCATCGCTATATCTACCTCTGTCGTTCCAAAAGGTTTGCTCAATCGCTTCTTTTGACTATAGATGATAGCTATAGTATCATCTTTTTTGAGTTTTCGAGAGTCTATAAATTTTCTAAAAAAATGGTTGATTTTGTTGGCAAGTTTGGGATTATTGGTTGTTCTGATGATGTCATCATAGGGATTTGAGTCGATTTTTGTGACGACTTTGTACTCTTTTTTGGAAAAAACGATAGGAATGATATCAAAGCTATATTTGCCACTCTTCTCATCTCTAGCGATTTGTATCTGCATCTCTTCACCTATCGGTATAAGTGCTTGGAGTAGATACCCATCGTTAGTAAAAAGCTCATAAAATCGCATCCCTACTTGTATCTCAGAGAGGAATTGTTGATCCCCTTTGTCTATAGTATTGATGAGTGAGACAGGGATGCCACGATCCTCAAGATATCGAGTAAACACTTGCCCTTCAAGCCACCGAGTCTCTACAACCCTTGCCGACTGTAGGAGTGAAATGAAATATATAGATATTAAAAGAACTCTCATCAATTACCTTAACACAAAGTTATTTATCCTCAAAATAGACCCCACTTGTAGCATATATCACTAAAAGCAAGGCATACAATAAGCGAAAAAAGATTATAACAAAAAATAGTTAACCGAAAATCTTTCAGCTATGAATAAATAACAATCTTCTTCTCTATGTTTACTCAGCTTCTAGTACAGCTCCATTGCTTGCGTTAGTGACGAGAGCTCTATATTGTTTGAGCCATCTGCTTTCGAGTGGTTTGACGAGTGGTTTGAATTCTGCTTTTCTTTTGGCTATCTCTGCATCATCGAGTCGCACTTCGAGGATATATTGATCAACATCTATGTGGATCTCATCGCCATTTTTCAAGAGTCCTATCATGCCACCCTCGGCTGCCTCAGGAGAGACATGTCCTATACTCGCACCTCTTGTCGCTCCAGAGAATCGCCCATCAGTGATGAGAGCTACTTTATCACCAAGCCCCATACCCATGATGAGACTTGTCGGAGAGAGCATCTCTTGCATACCTGGACCACCACGAGGGCCTTCATATCGGATCACTACGACATCACCTGCTTTAACTTCGCCATTGATGATACCTTCGATCGCAGCATCTTGGCTATCAAAACAGACAGCCAAACCAGTGAAGACTCTATCTCCTATGATACCAGCTGTTTTAATGACAGCTCCTTGCTCTGCGAGGTTTCCATAGAGTATAGCAAGTCCTCCTACCTCTGAGAATGGATTATCTTTTGTATGGATGATATTTGTATCTTTGATCTCTTTGTTTGCTATCTTCTCTAGGGTTGTTTCTCCTGAGATAGTGAGATTGTTAAGCAAGATATCATCACCTCTCTTGCTCATCTCATGCATCACTGCACTCACGCCACCTGCTTTGTTGATATCTTCCATGTGTACAGTGCTGAGTGATGGAGATATTTTGGCTATATGAGAGACTCTTTTGCTTACTTTGTTGATATCTGAGAGATTGAAATCTACATCCGCCTCTTTGGCTATAGCGAGCATATGTAGCACTGTATTGGAGCTACCACCCATAGCCATATCTACAGAAAAAGCATTCCGCACTGCGTTTTCATTGAGGATATTTCTAAATTTGAACTTCTCTGCATCCGCTTCATTTTTGGCTATTTCACAAATCCTACGAGCCGCTTTTTTGTAGAGTTCTGTTCTCTCAGGAGTGAGGGCGAGGATTGTGCCATTGCCCTCTAGTGCGATACCCATAGCCTCCATGAGTGTATTCATAGAGTTTGCTGTAAACATACCCGAACAGCTCCCACCACTAGGGCAAGCGTTGCACTCTATCTCTGTGAGTTTCTCTTCGGTGATTTCACCAGCCTCATACTGCCCAACCGCTTCAAAAGCTGTCGCGAGGTCTATAGGTGTACCATCATTCATATGTCCAGCTGCCATTGGCCCACCTGATACAAATACTGTAGGTACATTGACACGCAGTGCTCCCATGATCATCCCTGGGACTATCTTGTCACAGTTGGGTATCGCTATCATCGCATCAAGTTTGTGTGCATTCATCACTGTCTCTACAGAGTTGGCGATGATTTCACGACTAGGGAGAGAGTAGAGCATACCATCATGACCCATAGCGATACCATCATCTACCCCTATAGTATTGAATTCAAACGGCACACAGCCATTGGCTCTGATCTCCTCTTTGATCACTTCTGCTACTTTGTTGAGGAAAAAGTGTCCAGGGATGAGCTCTATAAAAGAGTTCGCTACACCTATAAATGGCTTGGCAAAATCTTCATCCTTAACCCCTGTAGCTCGGAGTAAACTTCTATGTGGAGCTCTACTAAACCCCTCTTTTATCTCATTACTTCGCATTTTTTATCCTAAATTTTGATTTTTTTGATTATAGCACTTTACTTTTAAAGTTTTAATGGCTATAATGTTATTCCAATTTTGATTTAGTTGTCTTAATTGTGTTATGGATGTGCGGGCGTAGCTCAGCGGTAGAGCATAACCTTGCCAAGGTTAGGGTCGACGGTTCGATCCCGTTCGCCCGCTCCATTAAAATGATAAATGATATGGTGTCCAATTTGCCCGGATGGTGGAATTGGTAGACACAGGGGACTTAAAATCCCCCGGCTATTGCAGCTGTGCCGGTTCAAGTCCGGCTCCGGGCACCATTGATATACTCTTTGGCAGAGGGCTCAGCGACTAGTCGCTTTTGAGGTTTTGGATCTTTTAAAGATATATGAAAGATGTTTGAGAGGTTTCAAAAAGTAACTTTGAATCTTTTGAAGATGTATGCAAGATGCTACGAACACTAAGGAGCTATCGCCAAGTGGTAAGGCCGCAGCCTGCAAAGCTGCTATCCCCGGTTCAAATCCGGGTGGCTCCTCCATTTTATTGAGATTTATCTCAAATTTAAAGAGTTTTTTATCTTTTTTAGATAGAATTCTATTCTACTTTTTGTCGGGAGATGTCGGAGCGGTTGAACGTGCCGGTCTTGAAAACCGGTGTGGTGAGAGCCACCGGGGGTTCGAATCCCCCTCTCCCGGCCACTATTTCTTCAACAATATAAAAACAATCCAATAAATCCTACTTAGCACGATATTTAATGAGTGATATCTTTTTTTGATCTGTGATTTATAATTTATCAAGATGAGGCAGTTACGACCATTAAGAACCTCCCAAAAACAATTCTACCCACCTCACTTGCCCTTTTGCTCCTAGTTAGATTCTCTCAATTGTCGCATAGAATCACTATGCTCTTCCGTCATCTTGGTAAAATTGTTGTTGTGAAGCTTCTTACTCACTTTAGGTAAACAATAACAGCAACCCCCACCCATCCCCTGTATAATGTAAGCCAACCCCAAAAAAATGTAAAAAAAAGTAAAAAACGCAATAATTTTCAACAAATCCCCCAAAAACCCTTGACAAACAAAACCAAACCCGCTATAATACGCGTCCAACAACACGAAGACCTAGTCAGAGTTTGATTAGTGAGTAGAGTTGCAGTGATCTTTGACAACTAAATATAAGTAAACAATAAAAATCAACGTCTATTTGAGTTTTGATTTTACTATTTTGTTCGTAACAAAATAGATAGATGAATCTTAAATTAGAAATAAATTAAGTGATTCTGACAATGGTTCAAACCATTTCATTTTTAATGGAGAGTTTGATCCTGGCTCAGAGTGAACGCTGGCGGCGTGCTTAACACATGCAAGTCGAACGAGAACGGTCCTTCGGGATGTCAGCTAAGTGGCGGACGGGTGAGTAATGTATAGTTAATCTGCCCCCTAGAGAGGGATAACTACTGGAAACGGTAGCTAATACCTCATACTCCTTTTTATTTAATATAGATTGGGAAATCTTTTTTGGCTAGGGGATGAGACTATATGATATCAGGTAGTTGGTGGGGTAAGAGCCTACCAAGCCTATGACATCTAACTGGTCTGAGAGGATGATCAGTCACACTGGAACTGAGACACGGTCCAGACTCCTACGGGAGGCAGCAGTGGGGAATATTGCACAATGGGGGAAACCCTGATGCAGCAACGCCGCGTGGAGGATGACACATTTCGGTGCGTAAACTCCTTTTATATAGGAAGATAATGACGGTACTATATGAATAAGCACCGGCTAACTCCGTGCCAGCAGCCGCGGTAATACGGAGGGTGCAAGCGTTACTCGGAATCACTGGGCGTAAAGCGCATGCAGGCGGTCTAATAAGTTGGAAGTGAAATCCTATGGCTTAACCATAGAACTGCTTCCAAAACTGTTTACCTAGAGTATGGGAGAGGTAGATGGAATTTCTGGTGTAGGGGTAAAATCCGTAGAGATCAGAAGGAATACCGATTGCGAAGGCGATCTACTGGAACATTACTGACGCTGAGATGCGAAAGCGTGGGGAGCAAACAGGATTAGATACCCTGGTAGTCCACGCAGTAAACGATGAATGTTAGTCGTCGGGATGCAAGTCATTTCGGTGATGCAGTTAACACATTAAACATTCCGCCTGGGGAGTACGGTCGCAAGATTAAAACTCAAAGGAATAGACGGGGACCCGCACAAGCGGTGGAGCATGTGGTTTAATTCGACGATACGCGAAGAACCTTACCTGGCCTTGACATAGATAGAACTTTCTAGAGATAGATTGGTGCTAGCTTGCTAGAGCTATCATACAGGTGCTGCACGGCTGTCGTCAGCTCGTGTCGTGAGATGTTGGGTTAAGTCCCGCAACGAGCGCAACCCTCGTCCTTAGTTGCCAGCAGGTTAAGCTGGGCACTTTAAGGAGACTGCCTTCGTAAGGAGGAGGAAGGTGAGGACGACGTCAAGTCATCATGGCCCTTACGGCTAGGGCTACACACGTGCTACAATGGTTAGGACAATGAGAAGCGATACCGCGAGGTGGAGCAAATCTATAAACCTAATCTCAGTTCGGATAGGACTCTGCAACTCGAGTCCTTGAAGCTGGAATCACTAGTAATCGTAGATCAGCCATGCTACGGTGAATACGTTCCCGGGTCTTGTACTCACCGCCCGTCACACCATGGGAGTTGATTTCACCCGAAGCGGGGAAGCTAAACTGGCTACCCTCCACGGTGGAATTAGCGACTGGGGTGAAGTCGTAACAAGGTAACCGTAGGAGAACCTGCGGTTGGATCACCTCCTTTCAAGAGTATAGAGCTAATCTCTCACAAGATTAGTTCAAAGAGAACAAAGTTCTCATAGGGGACATTAGTTAAATTCTCGAAAGAGAATTAAACTTGTGTCCCCAATCAAATAAGACTTGATATATTGTTTATAGAGCTTATGTTTAGTTGATAAAGATCATACCATTGGGGAATTAGCTCAGCTGGGAGAGCGCCTGCTTTGCACGCAGGAGGTCATCGGTTCGATCCCGTTATTCTCCACCATATATTAAAGAGACTTAATAGAAGAACTAAATTTTAGTCTTTCTATTAGGTTTTACCTAACACGATATTTAACTTACTATTGTTAAGAGTCTAACGTAATGTTGCAAGACGGCGTTAA
>CBEUND010000030.1:0-23734 GCA_965544395.1 uncultured bacterium
ATGGCATATTCTGTTGCTTTAGATACTTCAAATATTTTCCTTTTGAATTTACATAGTTGTAGTATACAAAATTTGGTAGACATATACTGTCTATAGTAAATAAATTAATATATACATTAATAGACAATATATGACCATTATATATTCTATAATTCTCCTAGAACTTTAAAAAAAGGAAGATTATGAACTTGAGAGATACACTAAACAGATACAATATCAAATCGCTTTGGCACTTCACTGATGAGAGCAATCTCGCATCTATACAAAAGTACGGTCTGCTATCCCTTGAGCTTCTAACACAAAAAGATATACAAGTCTCATGTTATGGGGCGAATGATTGGAGTCATGGCAGAGATAGAGATCTTGGGCTTGATAGATTTGTGCATTTAGCACTTATCAAAGACCATCCTATGCAGTATATCAAAAAGAGAGATGGTGATATGCCAAATCCTATTTGGTTGGAGATAGATGTATCTGTGCTTTTTGAAAACTATAGTAGATGTTGCAAGGAAGTAGCCAATAAAAATGGAGCAAAATGCTATGATATAAAACATTTGGCAACAGTCATTGACTTGAAAACGCTACTAAGCTATCCTCACTGGAGCAATACTATCAGGAGAGCTGAACTCATCATAGCCAACCAAATAGACTACAGTAAAATCAAAGGAGTATACCGTGGCTAATAGACCAATATTTATAGCGACCAACACCAAAGATAAGCTCTTTGAAGAGAAAAGTATAGAGTTCAAATACTATAATGGCTTTGCCATCACACAAAAAGCAAAATCAATAAACTCACTCCACAGCAGTGCCAAAGAGCTAGGGTATGACAATATATTAGAAGTCTCTACCAAGTCTGATACCAAGCTAGGCTGGGCATTGAGTGCTTTTAACCTGATGGTAGATTTCGATGGGGATAAGCAGATTAGCTTGGAGTGTGCATTTCAAGGGAGCAAAGTCTTTGAGGGCGACAAACAACACAAAGACCTCTACCTTGTCGAAAGCATACAAGCAAAAAAAGATAGCAGACTCAAAGACTCAGGGGAGATTATAGGATTTGAGCTTGAGGGTGATTTTTGGGAGAATGAACCCAAGACAGCCTTTTATGACTGGATCTACATTAATGCACTCTATCGCAATCACCCCAATACAGTAGAAGAGTTACTCAAATATGATATATTTACAGATATAGAGTTCAATCCGAAAAAATCTATCAACTGCCAAGCAAGAACCTGTGCCATACTCGTCTCACTAGTCAATCTAAATCTCATAGATAAAGCCCTCAAGTCTCCTGATGAATTTAGAGATATAGTCTACGAAAAGAGAGCAGTGCAGGGGAGTTTGTTTTGATGATGGCTCCATTACTACAAAAAAGCAAAAAGGTTAGCCAATACCAAGAAGACCAAGAGTAGATTTATCAGGCTATCACCATATCATCAACCGTGGTGTTATAATTTTATACCACAAAATTGATCCTAACAGAAATGAAACTTTAATTTTTTTTGGGTATAATCCCAATCTATTTTTCTCCTTATGAGAAGAGTTGTCTCGGCGAAGATCGTTGCAACGCCCCCTATCTATGGATAGTGGAAGGGTGCAGAGTTTCTGTATCAGAGTGGGTTGGTTACCCATCAATACAATATTTTATAAAGGTAAATACGATGAGAAAAGATATTCATCCAGACTATGTAGAGTGCAAAGTGACTTGTGCATGTGGCAATGAGTTTAAGATCAAAACAGACAAAGAGAGCATGTCTATAGATATTTGTAATGAGTGCCACCCATTCTTCACAGGTTCTGAGAAGATTGTTGATGCTGCTGGTAGAGTTGAGAAGTTTAAAAACAAATATAAACTTAGCTAAACTAGACCTTAGAGAGTCACTCTCTCTTATGATAAAAGGTGCGCCCCATATATGGGTTTAGCCCTCCTCTCAAAGTAAATTATGATAACCTTTATCCCCACACCCATTGGAAATATCCAAGATATAACACTCCGTGCATTAACACTCTTTTCCCAAGCAACACTCTTTTTTTGTGAAGATACGCGAGAGACAAAAAAGCTTTTGAGACTCTGTAGTGAGCGGTTTGACTTTCTCTACCCTAGCGAAGCACTCTTTGTATCATTCAATGAACATAATGGCACAAGTCGGCTCAAAGAGTGGGGTGAAAAGCTGCTTACTACGGATGCCCTCTTTGTCAGTGATGCAGGCATGCCTATCATCTCGGATCCAGGGCAGATACTTGTGGCATATTGCCAAGAGCATACCATAGCGTATGATGTATTACCAGGGGCTTCAGCAGTCGTCACGACATATGCAGCAAGTGGGTTTGCGGAGGGTGCATTTCTCTTTTATGGATTTTTACCACACAAAGGGAGCCAGAGAAACAAGCAATTGAATGAAGCTCTCAACACAGGCTACAACACTATACTCTATGAGTCACCCCATAGACTACTCAAACTTTTAGAGGAGATTATGAGTGTTGATCCAGAGAGGATACTATTTTTAGGCAAAGAGTTGACCAAGAAGTTTCAAACTTACTATAAAAAACCTGCCAAAGAGATCTTCACAATGTTAGAGAGAGAGCATATTCGTGGTGAGTGGGTCGTAGTGATAGAAGCCAAAACAACACAAAGAGCCGCACTCTATCTCGAAGATATTATGGCACTCGACCTTCCACCCAAACCAAAAGCCAAACTCTTAGCCAAACTCACAGGAGAGAGTACCAAAAGCTGGTATGAAAAACTACAATAAATTTTTATCTATGGCATGCTCCTACATGCTCTCCTTGTGGCAATGGAGGATGTGTTGGGAATGGTAAAGTGTTTGGTAGTCTAAAGTAAGTATCATGAATCAATACATCATGTCTGATAGTTTTCCAGACAAAGATTCTCAAAAAGAGTTGATCTTGATGTGAGACATTTGGCTCTTTGATCTGATGAAAATGGGCTATCATCTGTGCGATATCAGTGAAGATATCTGTCGTCCCACCAAACATACCAGCAAGCATAAGATCTGTATGAGTATAGAAGTCACGCATGATATGAAACCGCTTTGCTGATGCTATCCATGCATCTACAGCATACTGCTCTTTACTATTGAGTAGAGAGTCACAATCTCGGATGAGATAGCGATCTATACGCTGATCACTCATGACCAAAAAACGCCATAAAAGCATTTGACTTCTCTCTTTGGTACTCTCTTTGATGATGAGTGTCGCACCCAATACTCTCAACCTCTCGATGATAACCTTGGGTACACTCGTATCACAATAAAATCTACAACTCCAATGTGGATAGAGTTTTTTTGCCAATTTGACATTGAGAATGGCATTGTTACAATACTTTGGATCACTTCCAAAGAGTGTATATGAGATGACATTTTTACTACTATCTGTAGAGTCAAAGGGTCGTATAGGAGTTGTGGGATAGGGATAGGCTCTATATCTATTTGTCAATCTATCTTTGAGTCTGAGAGCATTTTTACCTGCTTCTATCGCTAAGTCATACTCTCTACAAAGATAATATGACTCTGCAAGAATATCATAGAGACGATGATCGTCATCTCTGATAGATTTTGCTCGTTTTGCATAGAGTATCGCCTTTGTAGGCTCTTTAGCAAAGAGAGCATGGTGTGCAAGCTGTAAAAATCTCTGATAGATTGCTCTTCTATTTGCCATGGGATAGACTATTTGAGTAACATTCCTCGGATTGTATCCTCATCAATCATATCTTTTTCATACTTGACAACGGCTATATTTTCTGTCTCATTGATATAACTCTCTACAATCGCTTCATGCCCCTTGAGTGATGCCACTTGTTCTCTATCAAATATATCAAGTGCTAAATAGACATTGCCTCTATTGTTTGGGTTTGGCATAGTTGCAACCCATATGAGCCAGAGTATAGCAAGTCCTACGACTATCATAGCAAGTGTAGCTCTATCAAAGTGTTGCATGACATATCCAGCAAGCAATCCACCAAAAAAGATACCCGTATAAGCAAATGTATTGGCTACCCCAAGTGCTGCACCCTTTTGATGGACTTTGGCAAATTTGCTCACAAAACTTTGGAGCAGTGGCTCAAACATGTTAAATCCTATAAAGAAGAGTACAACACCTACGATAAATACCCATGGTGTAGAGCTAAATCCCATAGCAACAAAACCTAACAATATAGAGATGATAGAGACCATAAATACCTGTTTGCCTTTGCCATACTTTTCACCAAATACAGCAGCTGGTCCCATAGCAAGTAGTCCGAAAACCATAGCAGGAAGATAGACTTTCCATAACTCTGACTTCTCCCACCCAAAACCGCCATCTGCCAAAGCATTGGTCATCACAAGTGGTATGATGAAAAATGCCATCGTCATGATAGAGGAGTGAAACAAAAAGGTGATATACATTCGTGTGAGCGATTTGTCTTTGAAGACTTCTATCATCTTGGACTCCTCCTCTTCGTAGCTATGTACGATCTTTGGAGGTTGTGGTACAGCGGTAAAGAGTATCCCTATAGCCAAAGCAGAGAGTATCGCCGTGAGCCAAAAGAGTTTGTCTATACCCCAGTGACCCCCTACGATAGGAGCTACTATCATAGCAAGTGCAAAACTAATCGCGATAGTCCCACCCATGATAGCCATAGCATGTGCTCTCTGCTCCTCTTTGACAAGGTCTGCTATCATTGCCGATACGACTGAGCCTATAGCCCCAGCACCTTGCAAAAATCGACCGAGTAGTAGCATATAGATATTGTCACTCATTGCTGCTATCACAGAGCCTGCGATAAATATGAGAAGCCCAAAGAGCAGTGTCTTTTTGCGTCCTACCTTGTCACTCATGAGACCAAATGGTACTTGGAAGAGTGCCTGCGTCAATGCATACCCACCGACAACTAAACCAGCCAAAAATGTAGTCGCACCCTTCATATCAAGTGCATAGACCGAGAGGACAGGGAGGACGATAAAGAGTCCGAAAAATCTAAGTGCCACGATGGAGCTTAGAGGTAATATTTGTTTAAACATTATAATGCCTTAAATAAGATAAAATTTATCGCATTATATTCCAAAAAAGTTAATAGGAGATTATTCGGTTTTATCGACATAGAGAAAATCTCCCTCTATAATCTTTTCAAGCGTAGAGATACCAATAGGGAGCTTTTTCACTGTTTTTCCTTCGGGTTTGATGAGGATATTATAGCATATTTGCCACACTACTATTCATCCGTATCCCCAGCTAGAGAGCTGCGAAACGAGTAATTGGGTAGTGCGGTAGAGACTATTCTACTTCAGTGATCTTGATATCATCCATTTCAAGCATACCTGTACCCACAGGGATGAGTCGACCGATGACGACATTCTCTTTGAGATCTTCGAGTCCATCTACTGTACCAGCTATAGAAGCTGATGTCAAGACTTTGGTAGTGTCTTGGAATGACGCAGCAGAGATGATACTATCTGCACCCACAGCCGAACGAGTAATACCTACGAGCAATGGCTCTGCTATAGCAGGCTCTCCACCCAATTTGATGACTGCCTCATTCTCCTCTTGGAATTTCTTTTTAGAGATGATATCTCCAGCGATAAAGTTACTATTACCACTATCAATGATACGCACTTGTCTCATCATCTGTGAAACGATGATCTCAATGTGTTTATCAGAGATATTAACACCTTGTCGTCTATAGACTTGCTGTACCTCTGAGACGATATACTCATAGAGTTCTCGCTCTCCTAGAGCTGCCAAGATATCATGGCTAGAGACTATACCATCTGTGAGTTTCTCACCTGTATGGACAAACTCATCTGGATGGACTAGAGGTACTTTCCCTTTATCGACAAACTGCTCTGTGATTTGACCATTTTCACTTGTAATAATCAATCGAGCTTTTCCACGCAATGGTTTTCCGAAGCTCACGACACCATCTATCTGTGCGATAAGTGCGATATCTTTCGGTCTTCTTGCTTCAAAGAGTTCAGAGACTCTTGGGAGACCCCCTGTGATATCCTTGGACTTGATCGCTGCTTTTGGAGTCTTCGCCAAGATATCTGCTACGCTCACTTCATCACCATCATGCACAAATAAAATACTCTTAGCATCAAGCTTATAACGGATGATCTCGCCTGATTCTGTTGCGAGTATAATGGTTGGTTTATATGCAGCTGGGATATACTCATTGAGTTCTAGTCTCGTATCTCCAGTCACTTCATCAAACTGCTCTGTCACAGTAATATCAGGGATGATATCTTCAAATTTCAATATCCCTGACTGCTCTGAGATAATAGGCTCAGAGTATGGATCCCACTCTGCGATCACTGTGCGTACTTCATCCACAGGAGCTGAGAGGAGATCACCTTTCTCTACTATGCCATCATTTGGCACTTTGATTGTCGAACCTCTTGAGATATAGTGTCTCGCTGCTTCTCTGTTGCTCTCATCTACAATCACAGCAAAGAGACCTTTCTCTTCGACAGGAGAACCCTCTTGTATCGTATCAATGGCTTCTAAGTAGTCTCCTTTGAGAATAAAGTATTTGAGCTTCCCTTTGGCATCAGCTAAGACTTGTTGTGTCACAGGAGCACCATCTTCGACTTTCAACTCACTCGCAAATGGTACACGCCCTGGGACACTCCATCCCTCTTTGATCACTTCTACAATAGAGTCACCCTCTTCTACCCTCTCACCATTTTTGAATGGAATGTAGAGTTTGCCTTCTACTTTTCCTGCAACACCTGCAAGTTCATTTGACTTAGCAACATCTGATTTTCTTAAGTTGTATTTGATCTCTTGCTCTTGAGTTGTTTTCACATAGACGATCACTTCATCATGCGTTGAAACCACAGAGATTACACCTTTTACAACTGCTTTGATCTTCGGTTCGACGAGTAAGATACCTGCATTTCTTCTATTGGCTACGATGAGATTGTCTTCTCTGTTTCTATAGACAGAGAGGTTATAGTATCGTATAAAACCCTCTTTGGTAGCGATGATATGTCGTTCTTCTTTACCTGCTGTAGCTGTACCACCTGTGTGGAAGGTTCTCAATGTCAACTGTGTACCAGGCTCGCCAATAGATTGTGCAGCGATAACTCCTACTGCTTCACCTCTCTTGACAAGTTTATTTTCTGCCATGTTAAGACCATAACACTTGGCACATATGCCTCTTTGGGCTTTACAAGTCGATGGAGCTCGCATAACTACAGAACGGACACCTGCCTCTTTGACGCGATTGGCAATCTCTTCATCAATAAGTGTACCTTGACTGACAAGTATCTCATTGCTGATTGGATCAATAATATTCTCTGCTATGACTCGACCATAAATTCTATCACTCAAAGGCTCAATCATCTCATTACCAACAACAATATCTGAAACCTCTACACCCTCATGTGTACCACAATCATCCATGATGACTTTGACATTTTGTGCGACATCGATAAGTTTACGAGTCAAGTACCCCGCATTGGCTGTTTTGAGTGCTGTATCGGCAAGACCTTTTCTTGCTCCGTGTGTCGAGATGAAGTACTCAAGTACATTCAACCCTTCACGGAAATTAGAAGTAATAGGTGTCTCAATGATCGATCCATCTGATTTCGCCATCAATCCACGCATACCAGAGAGCTGTCTGATCTGAGCAGCAGAACCCCTCGCACCTGAATCCGCCATCATAAAGACGGAGTTGAAACCATCTTTATCCGCTTCGATGAATTCCATCAATGCTCTAGCTATCTCATTGTTGGAGTCTGTCCAGATATCAATAATCTTATTGTATCGCTCCTGCTCTGTCAAGAGACCTTTGCCATACTGCAACTGTATCTCTTTGACTAGTGCTTTCGCATCGGCTACTTTAGTCTCTTTGAGTTCAGGAATCTTGATATCATCTATAGAGATAGAGACCCCTACTTTTGTCGCATATTTGAAACCGATATCTTTCAAATCATCCAAGAATGTAGCGGTATCATTGATACTGCCTACCTTGTAGACATAATCAACCAACGCACCGATATCTTTCTTCTTAAGAATCTTATTCCAGTACTTCTCTGGTACATAATCAGGGATGATAGATTTGAGTATCAAACGACCTGCTGTAGATCGTATGATTTTCCCATTTACTACGGTACGGATATGGGCATTGAGATCGAGTGACTGTTGGTCAAATGCTATCTCTACCTCTTCGATATTTGCAAAGAGTTTATGCTCACCTTTGACATCTGATTTCTCTAGTGTCAAGTAGTAGAGACCCAAAATCATATCTTGGGATGGTACAGCTATCGCCTTACCAGATGCAGGAAGCAAGATATTCATAGAAGAGAGCATCAATACTTTCGCCTCCGCTATCGCTTCATCACTAAGCGGTACATGCACAGCCATCTGATCTCCATCAAAGTCAGCGTTGAATGCAGAACATACAAGTGGATGTAACTGTATCGCTTTTCCATCTATCAATCGTGGATGAAACGCTTGGATAGAGAGTTTATGCAGTGTAGGTGCACGGTTGAGAAGGATGGGATAAGACTCGACAACCTCTTCGAGACACTCCCATACTTCATTTACCTGCTTTTCTATCATCTTTTTAGCTGTCTTGAGTGTCGTAGCATAACCCTTCTCTTCAAGTTTTGCCATCAAGTGTGGTTTGAAGAGTTCGATCGCCATCTTCTTAGGCAATCCACACTGATCCATACGCAAGTCAGGTCCGACGACGATAACTGATCTACCAGAGAAGTCAACCCTCTTACCGAGCAAGTTTTGTCTAAAACGCCCCTGTTTCCCTTTGATCACTTCTGAGAGTGATTTGAGTGGTCGCTTGTTGGCTCCTTTGACAGCATTCCCTCGTCGACCATTATCAAAGAGTGCATCGACAGACTCTTGAAGCATTCTCTTTTCATTTCGTACGATGATCTCAGGAGCATCGAGCTCTGTAAGTCGTTTGAGTCTTTGGTTACGGTTGATCACTCTTCTGTAGAGGTCATTGACATCAGATACTGCAAACTTCCCACCATCGAGACTTACAAGTGGTCGCAAATCTGGTGGCAATACTGGCAAATATGTCAGCATCATCCACTCTGGTCTATTGCCTGAGTTCAAGAATGATTCAATCACTTTGAGTCTCTTGATGATCGTTTTTCTTTTTGCTTCTGATTTCGTTGCTGATATATCCTCTTTGAGTTGACCAAACATCTCTACAAGATCCAAATCGGCCAAGAGTTCACGGATGACCTCTCCACCCATTCTCGCATCAAAATCACTATCACCAAATCGTTGCATTATCTGCTGATACTGCTCCTCATTGAGTACATCAAATTTCGCAAGAGAGTTGACTCCTTCACTATCATAACTTGCATCACCAGCATTTTTGACAATATACGCTTCGTAGTAGAGTACACGCTCCAAATCTTTCATCTTGACACCAAGCAGTGTACCGATACGAGATGGAAGGGAACTCACATACCAAATATGTGCTACTGGAGCAATGAGTGCTATGTGACCCATACGGTTTCTTCGCACCTTAGATGTCGTAACCTCTACTCCACACTTTTCACATACGACACCTTTGTATCGCATCTTTTTATATTTGCCACAAAGACACTCATAGTCTCGAATAGGTCCAAATATTTTGGCACAAAAGAGTCCATCGCGTTCTGGCTTGAGGGTACGGTAGTTTATAGTTTCAGGTTTTTTAATCTCTCCATAGCTCCAAGAGAGCACCTTTTCTGGACTAGCAACACGCAGTTGCAAAGCCTCTATGTCTTTTGGTCTCTCTTCGCTATTGAGATCAATTGGTATTAAATTTTCTACTCTCTTACTCATCTTCGCCCTCTACTTCTTTTTTCTTCTCATAAAGCTCCACATCTAGTCCAAGAGCTTGAAGCTCTTTTGTCAAGACAAACATCGTCTCAGGTACACCAGATGATGGTACACTTTCACCTTTGGTAATCGCTCGATATGCTCTAGCTCTACCCTCAACATCATCTGACTTGATAGTGAGCATCTCTTTGAGTATATGGGATGCTCCATATGCTTCCAATGCCCAGACTTCCATCTCCCCAAATCTCTGACCACCAAAGAGTGCTTTACCACCTACTGGTTGCTGTGTCACGAGAGAGTATGGTCCAGTCGATCGTGCATGGACTTTTTCATCTACGAGGTGGTGGAGTTTGAGCATATACATATAGCCCACATTGACTCGCTCTAGCATCTTTTCACCTGTCATACCATCATAGAGTTCTGTTTTCCCATCATCATCTATTTTAGCTAACTCAAAGAGCTTTTGAAACTCATCACGGTTGGCTCCCTCAAATACAGGTGCAGCAAATCTGACACCATTTGACCAATCTCTTGCATAAGTGAGGAGTTCGTCGTCACTCAACTTCCCTAATACCTCTTGGGCATTCATTAGTTTAGCGACATCAGCTATCTCTACCATCTTAGCACGCAAATCTTGGATGAAGTTCTCTTGCTGTGTCTCAAACATCTCTGCTATCTGTTCACCGAGTCGCTTCCCAACCAATCCCAAATGCACTTCAAGAATCTGTCCAATATTCATACGAGATGGAACCCCTAGAGGGTTGAGGATGAGATCAACCGCTCTTCCATCTTTCATATATGGCATATCTATCTCAGGTACAATATTGGAGACGATACCTTTGTTTCCGTGACGACCTGCCATCTTATCACCAATCTTGAGCTTTCTTTTAGTAGCAACATAGACTTTGACCAACTTTGTCACACCACTTGGGAGGATATCATCCTTCTCAAGTACACTCAACTTCTCTTCATGGTCATGCTTGAGTTTTTTCTTCTGCTTCAAGAAGTAGCTTTTGAGTGCTTCATACTCTGACTGCACTTCTGTATCAAATGACTGCACTACACCTTTGAGCGCAAAACGGTTGATATCTTTGATCACATCTTCTGGGATAGTGCTTCCTGCTTGATACTCTATACCATTTGCAGAAACATCTTGGAGTAGCACATGCTTAGAGAGTAGAGCAGTGATACGGAGCATCTCTTCTCTATCTAGCATCAAGAGTTGATCATGATGATCGCCATCCAAGATAGCTTTCTCCTCTTCAAAGGCTTGGATAGCTCGTGCATCTTTCTCATAACCCTTTTTAGTAAAGACTTTGATATCTACGACGACACCCTCCATAGAAGCAGGGCAATAGAGTGATTTGTTGACAACATGACCTGCTTTTTCTCCAAAGATAGCCCGCAAGAGTCGCTCCTCTGGAGTCGGTTTGATCTCCCCTTTTGGACTCACTTTTCCTACAAGTATCATCCCTGCTTTGACATGTGTACCTATCTTGACGATACCACTATCATCCAAATGCAAAAGCTCATCTTCTCTAATGTTTGGGATATCTCTCGTGATCTCCTCTGTACCATGCTTGAGTTCTCTCGCCTCTATCTCTTTCTCATAAGTATGCACAGAAGTAAATGTATCTTCACGGATCAATTTCTCAGAGATGATGATCGCATCTTCGTAGTTATAGCCATACCAAGGCATGAAAGCTACGAGAATATTTTTACCGATAGCTAACTCACCCTGATCCATATTTGGACCATCTGCAATCACTTGACCTTTACTTACTTTGTCACCTAAATTGACGATAGGTGTTTGTGAAAAAGTTGTGTTTTGGTTCGTTCGCATATTTTTCTCAAGTGCATAGTGGTCGATAAATACACCTGTCTCATCTTCACCCATGATATAGATGTTTTTCCCATCTACTTTCTCTACAGTACCTGCTCTTTTTGATTTGGTAGCTTCCCAAGCATCACGGCTTACGATCGCTTCCATACCTGTACCAACGACTGGTGCGTCTGTACGCAAAAGCGGCACTGCTTGTCGTTGCATGTTTGACCCCATCAAAGCACGGTTGGCATCATCATGCTCCAAGAATGGGATCAATGCAGCAGCCGATCCAGAGATCATCAATGGAGAGATATCTATCAAGTTTACTCGTGCTCTACTATTCAACTCGATATTCCCATTGAGTCTAGTCTCTATCAAATCCTCTACGATATAACCATCTTCATCAACCTCTGTAGAGGCAGGGGCAATACATTTGTCCTCCTCTTGAGTCGCTGTGATATAGATGATCTCGTTTGTTACTTTCCCATCCTCAACTATCTTATATGGAGCTTCGATAAAGCCAAGTTCATTTACTTTTGCATAAGTAGCAAGTGTATTGATCAAACCGATGTTTTGACCCTCTGGAGTCTCGATAGGACAGATCCGACCATAGTGTGTAGGGTGAACATCCCGCACTTCAAACCCTGCTCTCTCTTTGACAAGACCACCCTCACCGAGTGCCGAGAGTCTTCTTTTATGTGTCACCTCTGAGAGTGGATTGGTTTGATCCATAAATTGGCTCAACTGACCACTAGAGAAAAACTCAAGAATAGTATTTGTGATCATCTTGGAGTTGACTAAATCATGAGGCATCAACTCATCTAAAGCACCACTCACTGTTGTCATCTTATCCTTGATCGCCTTTTGCATCTTGGTCAAACCATTATGAAGCTCATTTCCTAGCAATTCACCAATCGCTCTAATTCTTCTGTTTCCTAAGTGATCCCTATCATCTATATGCCCTTGACCATTTTTGACTTTGATGAGATATTTGACCGTATGGATGATATCTTCTGCTGTCATGACTGTCACATACTCAGGGATATCAAGATCAAGCTTGTGGTTCATCTTCATTCGTCCAACTTTGGTCAAATCATATCGTTCTGGATCAAAAAAGAGTTGCTTAAGGAATGTCTTGGCAGCTTCAGGAGTCACAGGCTCCCCTGGTCGCATTACTTTATAGATACGAATGATAGCAAGTGTATTCTCATCTTCGACCTCTTCTGTCTGCTTAAGAAGTCTGAGGCTCTCTTGGTCTGATATAAATGATTTGATGATAGAGCTATCAGTATCTTCTGCTAAATCATTGGCTATCTCTATCGTCTCAATACCCTGCTCTACCATCTTTTTGAGTTTGACTTCATCCAAAGAGGATACAACATCATAGAGTACCTCTCCGCTCTCTTGGTCGATGACCGCTTTAGAGAGATATCGCTCCATGAGGAGATCTATAGGATACTCTATCCACTCTAAGCCTTCATCTATAAGTTTCTGTGCTTTTTTCTTGGTGAGTCTCTTCCCTGCAGATACAATAGTGTTGCCATCCATATCTTTGACATCATACTCAGTACGACCTGCAAAATCTTCTGGATTGAAACGAGTCAAAAATCTGCTATCTTTGATGCTGATCTCTTTGGTTGGATAGAAGAGTTTGATAATATCCTCTTTGGAGTAGTCAAGTGCTCTAAAGAGGATAGTTACTGGTATTTTTCTTCTTTTGTTGATTCGTGCGTAGAGTATATCTTTGGCATCATACTCGAAGTAGAGCCATGATCCTCTATCTGGAATAATTTGTGCAGAGTATATCAATTTATTGACAACAGTCGTCGCTTCTGCCTCTTTGAAGATCACCCCTGGACTTCTATGGAGTTGGTTGACGATAACCCGCTCAACACCATTGACAACAAATGATGTCCGATCTGTCATGAGTGGAATATCTCTTACGAAAACAGACTGTTCTTTGATCTCTTTTGGGTCAAGTCTCTCACCTGTCTTCTCATCTCTATTCCATATAGTAAGAGAGATATTCATCTTCAATGATACAGAGTAAGTCAAACCTCGCTCCATACACTCTCTCACCGTATATTTTGGCTTCACTATTTCACTATTTTTATAAGTGAGTGTGAGACGATTTTGTTGATCATGGATAGGAAAAGAGGATCGAAATACTTTTTCAATTGTACTATTTCTACGATCTTTTTCACCTAACATCAAAAAGTTTTCATAACTTTTCTGTTGTAGTTGGAGTAGATTTGGGATTTCGATCTCTCTTGGAGTCTTAGAAAAATCAACACGCAGTCTATTTCCAGAATATAAAGAATTTAACATAGGCTACCTTGTAGGTTTGATAATATTTGGTTTATTATAGAATATTTGGGATACACGAAAAAACTATTGTAAAAAGCGTAAATATTAGCCTTTAATAGCTCGTCTCTGTATCCAGATTAGAATAGTAAAGTTTTATAGAGGAGTGATTTGAGCTAGACTCAAATCACTCTGTTTTAAATTATTTAAGTTCGCAAGAAGCTCCAGCTTCTTCGATTTGTTTTTTGAACTCTTCAGCTTCCTCTTTAGATACACCCTCTTTAAGTACAGATGGTACCTCTTCAACAGCTGCTTTCGCCTCTTTGAGACCAAGACCTGTGATAGCTCTTACTACTTTAATAGCATTGATTTTTTTAGCACCTGCATCTGTAAGTACTACATTAAATTCTGTTTGCTCTTCTTCAGCTGCTGCTGCTTCACCAGCACCACCCGCTACTACTGTAGCTTGTGCAGATACACCAAATTTTTCTTCAAACTCTTTTACTAACTCAGAGAGTTCAAGTACACTAAGGTTAGAGATAAACTCTAATACATCTTCTTTAGTTGTTGCCATGTCTATTTCCTTTTTTCAATCATTATAATAAAGCGTTAAATCTACGCCTCTTCTTCTTTTTTTGTTGCTAATGCAGATAGTCCAATAGTAAAGTTCTGTACTGGAGCGTTCCAAACATTGAGTAACATACCGATAAGCTCATCTCTACCAGGAAGTTTTGCCATTGCATTGATTGTAGCCAAATCAACGACTTTTCCTTCAAGAAGACCAGTTTTAATCGTAAAGATCTCTTTATTGTCAGCAGCTGCTCTATCAGCCACTTTACAAGCAGCTATCTGGTCATTACTCCAAACAACTAAGTTTGTATTGACAAATTCAAGCTCTTCTTGTCCTGCATTTTTGAGTGCTATTGCAGCAAGTGTGTTTTTCACAACTTTAACTTCAGCATCATTTTCACGAGCCAAGTTTCTCACCGCTTCTAACTTCTCAACAGTCATACCTTTGTAATCACACACGATGATTGCAGCAGTATCAGTAAATGCTTCTGTCATTTGAGCGACAAGTTCTACTTTTTCTGTTTTAGTCATATTTTCTCCTTTCGACTTCTAACTGGGTTGTTGCGAACAACACCCACCTCTAAAGATGAGTTTATATTAAGCTCTAGCCCCTGTTATCTTCAGCCTAAGATTATAGTTTTTTCTATTTTATTTGATATCAGCAAGTTCAGCTGTATCAAGTGTGATTGATGGACTCATAGTCAATGATATAGCAGCATTAGTCATATATTTACCTTTTGCTGAAGCTGGTTTTGCTTTGTTGATTTTCTCTATAAATGTTATGAAATTCTCTTTAATTTTGTCTGTATCAAAGCTTACTTTACCAATACCTGCATGGATATTTCCCTTTTTGTCAACTCTGAAATTGACTTGACCACCCTTTGCATTCTCTACAGCTTTTGCTACATCCATAGTGACTGTTCCAGTCTTAGGGTTTGGCATCAAACCTTTTGGTCCAAGGATTCTCGCTACTTTACCAAGTACACCCATCATATCAGGAGTAGAGATGACAGTATCAAAGTCAAGGTTTCCTGCTTGAATCATCTCTATAATCTCATCAGAACCTACAATATCAGCACCTGCTGCTTTTGCTTCGTCTACTTTCGCACCTTTTGCAAATACTGCAACTTTTACTTTCTTTCCAGTACCGTGAGGAAGGACAACAGACCCTCTGATCATTTGGTCTGCATGTCTTGGGTCTACATTGAGATTGATTGCCACTTCTACAGTCTCATCAAACTTTGCTGATTTGAGATCTTTGAGTGTAGTGAATGCTTCATCTACACTATACTCTTTTGAAGTATCAATTTTTTCTAATAAACTTTTTGTTCTTTTACTTATCTTTTTTGCCATTATTGTCTCCGCTTATTTGCTCCCACAATTCTTTTGAATCTTTGTGGTCTTAAAGATATTACTCTGTGATCTCTACACCCATACTTCTACAAGAACCAGCAATAATTTTCGCTGCCATCTCTCTATCATCAGTATTCAAATCTGCTATTTTTTGATCTACAATCTCATCAAGCTTTGCTTTTGATATTGAACCAACTTTAGTAGTGATAGGATTATCAGTACCCTTTTTGATACCAGCTGCTCTCATGATCAAATCACTTGCAGGTGGTTGTTTCGTTTCAAATGTAAAACTTCTATCAGAATAAACAGTAACTACAACAGGAATCTTAAATCCCATTTTATCTTTTGTCTTTTCATTAAATGCTTTACAAAATTCCATAATATTCACACCTCTTTGACCCAATGCAGGACCAACTGGTGGTGATGGATTTGCTGTACCAGCAGGAATCATCATCTTAAATTTATCAGCAATTTTTTTTGCCATCATTTTTCCTTTTTGTTAGTTTTGATTATATAATCTTCTCTACTTGAGTATAGAGTATCTCAACAGGTGTATTACGACCAAATATTGAAACATTGAGTTTCAGTTTTCCATGATCCAAGTCATACTCTTCGACCACACCAGTAAAGTTGGCAAATGGACCATCTATGATACGCACCATTTCGCCAGTCTCAAAATCAACTTTAGGTCTAGGAGCTGCTTTTTTCTCCATCTTCTCAAGTATCACTTTGATATCTGAAGATGTCAATGCAGTAGGAGTCTTCTGCTCACCAATGAAGCGTGAAACTCTTGGAAGACTCTGTATCTTGTGCCAAAGATCTGTATCCAAAGCTATACTTGCAAAAGCATATCCTGGATAGAGAGATCTTTCACTGATCTTCTTCTCTCCATTTTTAACTTCAATTACCTCTTCTGTAGGAACAACTATTCTATCGATTTTTTCTTCGATACCATAGTCAATTGCAAGTTGCTCTATTGCTCTCTTTACAGATTGCTCACTACCTGCATATGTTTGGATTGCATACCATTGAAAATCCATCTATCTTCCTATATAACTGTTGAGACGATTGATGACATAAAGAGGTCAACCAATGCTAAAAATATTGATATGACAGTTACTACGAGAATAACTGCCAAAAATGCTTGTCTTACTTGTATTTTTGTCGGAAATATAACTTTGTGAATCTCTTCTCTAGCGTGTGCTATAAATGTTGAAAGTTTTCCCATTATTGTTTACCTTAATTTGTGGCAGGCCAAGAGGGACTCGAACCCCCGGCACCTGGTTTTGGAGACCAGTGCTCTACCAACTGAGCTATTGGCCTAAATTTTATTTAGGGTTGAGATGAGACGAATCTCAAATCAATATATCAAAAAGTAGTAGCTTACAGCTTCATCTCTTTGTGAACAGTATGCTCTTTGCACCATCTGCAATACTTTTTAAGTGCAAGCTTCTCTGTTGTGGTTTTTTTGTTTTTAGTTGTGTGATAGTTTCTTCTTGTACACTTTTCACATCCTAAATGAACAGTTTCTCTCATATATCAATCTCCTGTGATAGTTGTAAGAGGATAAATCCTCTCACAATGTTATTATTAAGCAATTACCTTAGAGACAACACCAGCACCTACTGTTCTACCACCTTCACGGATAGCAAATCTAGTACCCTCTTCGAGAGCAACTGGTGCGATAAGCTCAACATTAATCTTGACATTATCACCAGGCATAACCATCTCTGTACCCTCTTGAAGTTGAACTGAACCAGTCACATCTGTTGTTCTTACATAAAACTGTGGTCTATAGTTGTTAAAGAATGGAGTATGTCTACCACCTTCCTCTTTGGTCAATACATAAACTTCAGCTTCAAACTTAGTGTGTGGAGTGATTGAACCTGGCTTACAAAGAACCATACCTCTTTGTACAGCTTCTTTATCGATACCTCTTACGAGAACACCACAGTTATCACCAGCTTGACCACAATCCATCTCTTTACGGAACATTTCAACACCAGTTACAGTAGTAGTCTGTGTATCTTTGATACCAACGATTTCTATAGTATCACCAACACATACAGTACCTCTATCAACTTTACCAGTTACAACTGTACCACGACCTTGGATAGAGAAGATATCTTCGATAGGCATCAAGAAGTCTTGGTCAGTCTCTCTTACTGGCTCGGGGATATAAGCATCAACTTCATCCATAAGTGCATAGATTTTCTCAGACCACTCACCAGCTATACCTTTTTTAGCTTCTTCAAGAGCTTGGAATGCAGAACCAGCTACGATTGGAGTATCATCACCTGGGAATTCATATTCAGAAAGAAGTTCTCTTACTTCCATCTCTACGAGTTCCAACATCTCTTCTTTATCTTCTTCATCAAGTTGATCTTCTTTGTTCAAGAATACTACTATATATGGTACACCAACTTGGCGAGAGAGAAGGATATGCTCTCTAGTTTGTGCCATTGGACCATCAGTCGCAGCAATAACAAGAATAGCACCATCCATTTGAGCAGCACCAGTAATCATGTTTTTAACATAGTCGGCGTGACCTGGACAGTCAACATGTGCATAGTGACGAGTTTCAGTCTCATACTCTACATGAGAAGTAGCGATTGTGATCCCTCTTTCTCTCTCTTCTGGAGCATTATCAATTTGATCATAATCCATAGTAGCTTGACCATTTTTAAGCCCTTGGCACATTGTGATTGCAGCAGTTAGTGTAGTTTTACCGTGGTCAACATGCCCGATAGTACCGATGTTAACATGTGGTTTGGTTCGTTCAAATTTTTCTTTAGCCATTTTGTTCTCCTAGCTTAATATTAAAATTACGGCTGATATTATATCAGGTTTTACTCAAAATCTCTTGAGATATCTGTAAGTAGTCAACGGACCCCTAACTCTATATGGACAGAACTATCACAAAAGAGCTTTGTAACACTTTTGTCCATATCAAAGAGTGGAGCCCAGAAGCGGAATTGAACCGCCGACCTCTTCCTTACCAAGGAAGTGCTCTGCCTCTGAGCTATCTGGGCATTTTGTACTATTTATTATTTTATAATTTTTCAGGTTTTTTGAAAGCTTATTAATGTGAAGTTTGTATCTATATGAGATAAAGTATAATTCACACAGCTCCCAGTATTATTGGAGCGGGAAACGAGACTCGAACTCGCGACCCTCAGCTTGGAAGGCTGACGCTCTAGCCAACTGAGCTATTCCCGCATCATTTATATTTGGATCTTACATGGTGGTGAGTGGAGGATTCGAACCTCCGAACCCATAGGGAGCAGATTTACAGTCTGCCGTCGTTGGCCTCTTGACTAACTCACCGCTTGTTGATCTTTACTGGTCAAACACTGATAATTATTATGGAGCTGGTGAAGGGACTCGAACCCCCGACCTGCTGATTACAAATCAGCTGCTCTAGCCAACTGAGCTACACCAGCACCATTACATTTCAAAGGTCATTTGTTGAAATGTGACGGAATTATAGACAAAAAAGTAAAGAAAGTCAAGGGTTTTTGCAAATTTGTTGAAAATTCTTTATTTTTTTACTCTTTCAATATAATAATGTATAGTATTTTATCAAAACTTCTCTTGCCACCCTAATGATTAATTAACATTCTATTCCTACTAAACAAACAAATTTTACTATATAATAATAAAACAGAAAAAATTTTGATAAATCTGGGTATTTATAAAAAAAGAAATGAGATAAAAATGAAAATAGGTCTATCCGCATGTTTATTAGGTGAGAAGTGCCGTTATGATGGTGCAGGAAACAAAGATAACTTTATCGTCGAACAACTCTCTAAATATTTTGAGTTTGTCCCCTACTGTCCTGAAGCGATAATATTTGGGACACCTAGAGAGTCTATTCGGCTTGTGGATGTAGATGGCGAGACGCATGTCATCTCCAACAAACAGCAAAAAGATGTCACCAAAGAGTTAACCGATATCTCTGATAAGTTGGCTCTCAAAGCATTTGACGACCATCTCTGTGGGTTTATATTCAAATCCAAATCACCCTCTTGTGGAGTAGAACGGGTCAAACTCTACCAAAATAACGCAAGCAATATGTGCGAAAAGAGAGCCACGGGACTCTTTGCCAAAGCAGTGCAAGAGAAGCAACCATTTCTACCCATAGAGGAGGAGGGACGGCTCAATGACCCTTGGCTCAAAGAGAACTTTTTGATGCAGATATTTGCCTATAGGGATCTTGATGAATTTTTGCAAAGTAACCCTACAATGAGAGATCTCATAGAGTTTCATACTAGTTACAAATACCTCATCTATGCTAAATCAACACAATTTTACAAAAGTCTAGGAGCAATAGTTGCCAATAAAAACAATGGAGAGTTTGCCTCTATTTTGGAAGAGTATAAACGCAAATTTTTAGAAGCTATAACTCTCAAAGGTAATAAAAACAAAACTTATAATGTACTACTCCATATCTATGGCTATTTCAAAAAAGAGATATCCAAAGAGGAGAAAGAGCATATCCTCAGTAGCTGTGATGAGTACAAAGAGGGTATTATCCCCCTCATAGCAGTCATCAAGCTCCTCAACCTCTATGTCAAGAGATTTGACAACTCCTACCTCAAAAAGCAGAAATTTCTCAACCCATACCCAAAAGAGCTGGCTCTAAGAAGTGATATCAAAGCCTATAAATAAGAGATTTAAGATGAATAGTAGTTATTACTATAAAAGGTAGACAAAATGAAAAAGATAATACTCTCCATATAAGAGAAAAAGCTCACGCTCCTAGAGCAGATTATACAACCAAAGGTCTCTTTTCAGAGTGATTGTCTCTCTGATGCCAAGTTTGAGGATTTAAATCAATAAGAGTTTATGCAGGGTTACAGAATAGAACTTTTTTAGGAGAGAGTATGCGACAAATTCTTTGGTTCCGGCGCGATTTACGGATAGCAGATAGTGCTTTGCTTCATTATGCCAAAGGCGAAGTGCTACCACTTTTTATCTTTGATAAAAATATACTAGACTCTCTTCCAAACGATGATAAAAGAGTCACATTTATCTACCAAAGTGTACTCTCACTCAAAGAGCAACTCCGAGAGCTAGGGCTTGATTTGGCTCTCTATTATGGCGACCCTTTAGAGATATTTACCAAACTATCAAACGATTTTGATGAAGTGCTTTGTAGTTGTGATTTTGATGCCTATGCTCTTGCGAGAGATAGAGCAATAGAAGAGATTTTGCCTATGCAGAGGTTTTATGATAGTTTTCTCATCCACCCTAGCAAAGCTCTCAAAGCTGATGGTAGACCCTACAAAGTATTTACCCCTTTTTACAACTCACTCAAACCTCTCTGGCAGAGTGATGCGATAGAGGAGTACAAATATTCCAATAGGGCAAAACTCTCTGCTTATGAGTATGACTCTATACCGAGACTTGAAGAGATGGGGTTCAAAAGAGAGAAGCTCCCTAGCTTTCTCTACCAAGGAGCTGATGATTTGATAGCTGAGTTTCTACCCAAACTAGAGCATTATCAAGAGTCACGAGACTACTTCGCTATAGATGGCACATCTAGACTCTCTACACATCTACGCTTTGGACTTATATCCCCTAAGCAGGTTTTCAACCAAATAAAGAAGCATACATCGAGTGAATTTTTTATACGAGAGCTTTTTTGGAGGGAGTTTTATAACTCTATTTTCTACCATTTCCCCTCTAGTCAATTTGAAAACTTTAACGGCAAAGATATAGAGTGGAGCAAAAACGCAGAGCATTTTGAGGCTTGGTGTGAGGGTCATACTGGTGTGCCTATCATAGATGCAGCGATGCAACATCTCAACGCTACAGGTCTGATGCATAACCGTTTACGCATGATAGTTGCATCCTATCTGACCAAAAATCTCTTTTTGCCGTGGCAGTGGGGAGAGCAATACTTTGCTCGTAAACTCTTAGATTATGAACCCAGTTCTAATGTCGGCTCATGGCAGTGGGCAGCGAGTACTGGAGCAGATAGTGTACCATATTTCAGAGTCTTCAACCCCTACACCCAAAGTGCCAAATTTGATAAAGAGGGAGTATTTATCAAATCTATTCTCAAAGAGCTTACAGGCATAGAGCCAAAGCTACTCCACCAAGAGAATGCTCTACAAAACAATCTCCTAGTAGAGTATCCCAAAGCGATAGTCGATATTAAAAAGTCACGACTAGAGGCAATAGAACAGCACAAGATAGGGTGACTAATCTATGACTTTGCTACTCCTTCACTTGTAGATTTTCGTATCTCCATCCAAACTACGAAGGGTTGGATATGCACTTTGAATTGAATTGCTATTATTACCTGACATCTTTTGTATGAAACTAATGTTACTATATTGTTATCATACCCAGATAGAATACTCGAAATTTTATCTAAAAAAGGATACTTATGGTCAACAAAAAACATATTTTTCTCTCAATGATTACGGCTTCACTGTTAGGTATTGCAGGTTGTGGTAGTGATAATAATAATGATAGTGAAATAAAAGATCATACACTCGGTGTTCCGTTAACTGGTTCTACTTTACCTTATACAGTACTAGATAATACAATTGAAGATGGTAAAAAACCAAATGAAAAAATGGAAATTAGAAATGGTGGATATGGTTCTGCAGCAACAGCTCACCCAACTAAAACTAACCAATTTTATGCTCTAACAGATAGAGGTCCAAATGCTACTTATACAGGAGAGGCAGGAAAAGGTAAGATGTTCCCTACTCCAGACTATACTCCAAGAATTGGATTATTTGAAATTCAAGAAGATGGAACAATTACTAAAATCAAAGATATTTTATTAAAAGATAGAGATGGAAATAATATTTCAGGACTTCCAAACTCTTCAGCTTTAGGTGGAACAGGAGAGACTCCTTATGATAAAGATGGAAACATTATTTTAGATGAGAATGGTAATATTAAACTTGATGATAATGGTCTTGATGGTGAAGGTCTTGCAGCATCAAAAGATGGAACTTTTTGGATAAGTGATGAGTATGGACCTCATATAGTTCATTTTGACTCTAATGGTAAAGAGATTGGAAGGATTAATGCTTTTTCTAATGATGCAAGAAATGTTCATACATTACCAGCAGAATTTGCAAATAGAAGACCAAATAGAGGAATGGAAGGTATAGCCATTACTCCAGATCAAAAAACTCTTGTAGGAATTATGCAATCGACTATGTATAACCCAAATAAAGATGTTAAAAACTTAGATATTGTAAGAATTGTAACTATCAATATAGAGACAGGAGCGACAAAGCAGTATCTTTATAAGCAAGAAAAGACTCAAGACTCAAACTCTGAAATTGCAGCTATTAGCAGTGATGAGTTTTTAGTTATTGAAAGAGATGGAAGCTTCCTTAAGGGCGGACCAAAAGAGGCAAACCCAGAGGCTCAAAAACATATTTATAAAATCTCTTTAAGTAGTGGTACAGAGTTAGAAAATATAACTCTAGGTGCAAATATGGAGCAAAATCCTGCAAATGGTCTTTTAGTTGATGGTCAAACTTTAGAACAAGTTGTTTTAAATGATGGTTGGGGTAAATTAGAAGCTAATGGAATTAAAGCAGTAAAAAAAGAGCTTGTTGTTGATATGGTTCAAGCTGTTGGATATCCACACGATAAAATGGAAGGTTTAATTATATTTAATGATTCTACATTAGGTGTACTAAATGATGACGATTTTGCAACTTGGTCAAGTGATGGAGTATTGGAGCAAAAATATCTTAATGCAGATTTAACAAAAATTGATGCTAATACTCTTTATATTATTAAAAATTTAGATTTGAAGGCTAAAAAATAGTAAAAAATTTATAATTGCTCTTTTTGTAACTCTACTTCAAGCACAAACAAAAGTAGGTTCAAGAGAGTATA
>CBEUND010000031.1:0-23221 GCA_965544395.1 uncultured bacterium
ACGAATTATATTTTGCAAATCTTACCCTCTCTGTGGCTTCTATTTGGGTGTTTATTCCCTTGGGTAGCCTAATAGTGTTGAACCCTTAGAGAGGGAAGTTTGATAGTGGTATACTATTTTCTCCTCCTTGATAATAGGGTTGTATACGCAAAAAAAAGCTCTTCTGCTCCTCTATAGAGAGGTATATTTCTCATTTTGATAACTTCTATCATAGCCAAAAGTAGTAAGACGACCCAAGCCACCATAAAGTTCTCTCCCAATGCTACAAGGAGTCCCAAACCTGAAGCCCCCCAAAGACTCAATGCCATCACCGCCAAAAAAGAATAAGGTAAACGCGAAAGCTCTTTAAGGATAATAACATTATAATAAGAGATAACAAAAGGGTAGATAAAACTAAGAGCTACCTGCAATCCTAAAGAGTAGAGCGTATAAGTAAGTGCAAAGAGTAGCAATAAAACACTATTGTTGTATCTCCATAATATCGCTTTGTATGCAACCACTAATCCTATGATATGAGAGAGTATTATATTCCAAGTAAATCTACTCTCACCCCATAAATGCATCACACTATCTCGTGAGAGTGTCTCAAAAAGAGCAGCATCAAGAAGTAACCACAAAAATATACTCCCAACGCTATAGATAGTAGGATGGAGTCTGCTATTTTTGAGATTTTGCATCTGTGCAAAGAGTGACGAGACGAATGCAACAAGTGACAAAAAGAGTGCTATTTGAGTCCTATTGGGTGCAGGGGTATCAAAATAGTAACTCCCATAACTATATGAGAGGGCTAAAGCGATGATAGCAATCCAAAATTTATCAATCCTTGCTATAAGCATAGGAGCAGTCAAACCACTAATAAGCCCTAACAAAAATAGCTCTATAGCATAAGCTGTAGCATAATGAAATGAGAGAAGTAACTGTATCAAGAGTAAAATAGGGATAAGCCACTCTCGCTCTTTGTGTACAAATATAGACGCAAGAATACCCAAAATACCACCTAGCGGAACCATCCATATTTGTGATATATCAGAGTGGTGATACTCTACGATACCTGTTTGTAAAATAAGGAGATAAAAGGTAAATTCCGATGCAAACAGCAATAAAAAAGCAATATCTGATAGTTTGGTAGTATAGATAGCTCTCATTCTCTTCTCCTTGTGCTTAAGATGAGGTAGTATACTCTCAATAAATGAAGATTAAATGAAGAGAAATACAAGCTAAAAAAATTTATAATAATACCCAAAGGTTGCCTTATGAATATATTGATTGTAGAAGATGAAAAAGCAGTTGCAAATCAGCTTGAAGAGCTATTAGCACAAGAGAGATACCGTTGTGATATAGCCTATAATTATCGTGATGCTATAGAGCTTATCGATAATAGACACTATGATTTACTTTTGCTTGATTGGAATTTGCCTGATGGAGATGGCTTGTTTCTGCTCTCATTGATGCGTGAAGAGGAGATAAATACACCTGTGATGATGCTCTCTGCTAATACCCAAATAGATGACCGCGTCAAGGTACTCGATGCAGGGGGTGATGATTATCTTTGCAAACCCTACTCCAATATAGAGCTACTCGCTCGTATCAGAGCCTTGCTACGGCGTGAAGCCCCACAAAAGAGTACTCTCCTCTCTATAGATACCCTCACCCTAGATACAAGTAGCCGTGCAGTGACTCTCGATGGTCTACCTGTGAAGCTAAGCTTATCAGAGTTTGACCTCTTGGAGATACTTTTGCAAAACAAAAACATAGTCCTCACAAGATACCAACTCAACGAACATCTCTGCCGAGACTACAACAATCTCAAACAGAGTAATCTCGTAGATGTACATATCAAAAATCTTAGAAAAAAGATAGCATTAAATGATTTTATCACTACAGTCAGAGGAGTTGGGTATACTATTCGGGGGTAGAGAGGGACTTTTACTACTATCAAGTACCCCTCAAAAGCACACTAGCTCTTGTCCCATACCCTTCTCCATCACTCTCTAAGAGTATATCCGCTCCAAAGAGGTGGGCTAGTTTTTTACTGATGGCTAGACCTAGACCTGTTCCTTTTTGTTGGGTTGTATCTGAGGTTTTGATTTGACTAAATTCACAGAAGAGTTGAGAGAGGTTTTGTGGGGAGATGCCTATACCGCTATCATTTATCTCTAGTATTAAGCCACTTTGATGGAGTTGGATTCTACACTCTATAGAGCCTTGTTGAGTAAACTTGATGGCATTGGATAGAAGGTTTATGATGATTTGTTTGAGTAGTCTGCTATCAAATTGGACATTTCTAGGAGGTGTTACTCTATTTTCAAAAGTGATAGATATGTTTTTTTGCTCTGCTAAAACTTCTAGCATAGAGATAATCTCTTCTACTATCTGTGCTACCTCATCACTACTTTGGGTTATAATAGTGGCTGTGATTTTACCTACTTCTATTTTGGCTAAATCTAAAATATCATTAATCACTCCTAGCAGGTGATCGGCTGATGCCTCTACTCTAGCGACTTTTTCTTGCTGTTGTTCTGTGAGATTTTCATAAGAGATGAGGTATTGTGTAGAGCCGAGTATAGTATGTAGAGGGGTTCGTAACTCATGCGAAATATGCGAAATGAAGTTGGACTTGGCACGAGAGATCTCTTGGGTTTGCTCAATGAGGCGTATTTGGTCGAGTTGGAGCATAATCATCGTGGCTATAGAGCGATAAAATTTTTGCTCTTGAGGGTCATTTATCTTTTGCTCACTTTCAATATATATTACACCATAAAAATCACAACTTTGCTTCTCAAAATCTGTGACAGAGAGTATAAGAAAATTATCTCTTTGGTCTCTTTGCTCTTTGGAGGGATACTCTTTGGAAAATGAGAATTTTTGATGAGGCATAAGGTGTTTGAGTTCATCAAGTGCTATAGAGATACATGCCTCTTGGCTCTGTGTCTCTATAAGTTGGTTAAAGATATTAATCAATTGGATAAAACGAAGCAAGCGGAGTTTGTTCTCTTTTTCCAAGACTTCAAAGGCTCTATTAGTCTCTTGAATCATAGCATTAAAATCATCTGCTAGGGTACTTATCTCTCCTTGTGATTTGATGTCTACTTGGGTGGTATAGTCTTTTGTAGAGATGATAGATTGCGTTGCTTCTGAGAGTTTGGATATTGGGTAGAGGATACGCCTACTAATCCACCAAGAGATGAGAGCTATCACTACAAAACCAAGCCCAAAGGCTCCCCAAACAAAGAGAATAAAGAGATTTAAATAAGCCAATGCTACAGATTTTTTAATCATATAAACAAGTGACCATCTATCCATAATCCCATCAAAAGGTTCATACAAAATAAGATATTTATCATCTGCAGAGTCATCATTAGTAGTTTTGAATGCTAGTTTGACATCACTATATGGCTCACCTATTATTACCCCACTCTGCGGATGATAGATAATCGAACGAAGCCCATCTTGATGAGAGATAAAACTGTTGAGGTTTGATAGAGAGTAGATAAGTAGTAGATATCCTAACTGCTGATTTTTGTCTAGGGTGGAGTAGATGGGTGTGAAGAGAATTATACTATTATCAACAAAAAAGTAGTTCTGATTGGCTCGAAGTGCTTTTTGGAAGTGATGATAGTATCTAAAAATATACTTTTTATAATGTGAAAATGAGACCACTTGACCATGCATATCAAGAGTGAAGAGATCCATATCTAAAGCCAAATCTTGCTCTTTTTGTATCAAGATTTGGGCAATTCGTTTGTCTACATCTCCCACTATCATATCATTCATAATATCCAAAGAGGCTAAAAAGTGCATCTCTTTTTGTAGAGAGGTAAACTGCTCTTGAATACTCTTTTTGACTTGATGCATCTGTGTATGGTGTCTTTTGAGTACATTGTCTAGTATCTTACTCTCTCCTAAGTTGTGAGTATATACCAATATCAGTAGATATGGTAAAAAACCTATACTAAAGAGTGCTATACGAAATTTTGTTTTGAGTGTTTTTGGCAAAAAGCTTTGCGGTGAAAATTTATTGAAAAATTGCATTACTGTTGACTTTGGTACACCACGCGTACACTCCTATCTGCGAGAGAGCTAGGGATATAGCCTATAGCTCCCTTGACCTTCTTGACAAATATCAAAACACTTTGGGGTGATTTGAGCCTATAGGGAGGTCGTTGTCCTCTGTAGTGTTGTCGCATCCAATAGTTTTCTAACTCTTTAGCACTCATACCCAACACATTTTGTTCAAAATCTTGACGCAGAGTGCTATCGGGCGGGAGATTGAGTATGGTAAGTTTCATCTCACCCCAAAAGCGTCTCTTTTTGAGATAGATGCGTTTGATATCATCTCTCGTGAGTGATTTGATGGAGTTATCTCTATTGGTTATAAGCACCAACTTCTCTGCTGAGAGAGTGACAATAACCAATAGCATCAAGAGATAAATTCTCATCATCCCAAGCCCTAAAAAAGTACCGACAGAGAGAAGAGGAGTTTATTCTCTTGCTCATAAGTGTGCCACTGGTATTCACCTTTGAGTGCGATAGGATAGAGAGGACGGTAAGTATAGCCCAATACGATAAAATTATCACTTCTATCCTCAACTCTATTATGATAACTCTCAACTCGTATGATCGCTTCATGCTTCTGTTCAAAAAATTGAGAGTATTGCAGATAGCCTATATAGGGGATGGTACTACGCTCTTTACTAAACTGCCTACCTATCTCTCCTTGGAGTTTGAAATTGTCCTCTTGATACTTAAAAGCAGCCAAAAGATATGTATACTCTTCATCTGCAATAGTACGAAAATAGCCTCCACTTACTTTGCAACTCATGGCATTTTCTTGGAGAGTTATACCTACTCCATAGTGACGATTGAGGTCAAAATTGTTGTAGATATCACTATGTATCGCTTTTTCTATATCCTCGCTCTCTTGAGCTATGAGATTTATCGTAGTACGCATCTGTTCTTCTTGAGTATATCCAAACACAACCCCACTCGTCAAGAGAGGAAAAAGTTGCTCTACAATAGTTGGGCTAGAGCTCGTATCTCGTAATACATTAATAGGATTGAGATTCCAAAATCCTATAGGTGAGTTCTGTTTCCCCATTCGCAACATAGAGTGATCATCAAACTCATAATCTACATAAAATCGTTCCATATGCAAATGCTCTTTGGGCTCTCTACTCTCTCTACCACCCAATACTTTATGATACAAATCCTCCGCTTCTAACTCCAACATATAAGAGAAGTGACTATACTCTCCATAGACCATAATAGCCACATCATCAAGCGTCAAAGAGGGGTCTTTCTCATCGATATGCTCATATACCAAAGAGAAGTAACTACCAATATAGAGCGGTAGAGAGCCTATCTGCAAACCGTTGCCCAACTGATATCTCTCTTCGTTAGCTTGAGAGAAAGAAAAAAAAGAAAAAAGAAGAGTGAAGTATAGATATCTCATAAGCACAAACGATCCCTTTTGCAAAAATTGATTATAACATATTATTGAGAAAGTTTTATAATAATTGACCTTACGCATTTAATAGTATGGATTGATTATTTAAATATGCTGCAAATAGTTAGAGTGAGAGAATTCCACCATTGCAGTGGTGGATTTCATCCACCCTACCCATCTGTACAATCTAAAAAGCACAATAATTATAAGAGTGCGTAACATCAGTGAATAAGTGAGTGATTTAGGGGTTTTTCGACAGCCTACTCTCACCCTACCTATCATTGCTATTTATATAATCCATGGGAGAAGTTTCTCCACCTGCAACCCCATAGCAGTAGACTCATAGCCATCTACTGAGAGGATATACTTTTTGCAAAATCCCTCTACCATACATCCCCCTGCTTTGCCTTGCCAAAGACCGCTTTGGAGGTATGCTTCCAAATCATCCTCGGCAAATGGGGCGAAGTGGTAGTGTGTAGCGGATGTATCACTCAATAGATACTTTTGTGAGTAGTAGTGAAGTGAAGAGATAATAGATATCTCTGAGCCACTTTGGGTGAGTAGTATCGCTCTAGCATCCTCTATATCTTTGGGTTTTCGTAATATCTTGCCATCTTTTGTAGCGATAACACTATCTGCACAGAGCAGTGGTGTATCAGTACCAAACTCTTTGATACTTGCTGTTAGCTTGCCTTTGCTTGCGGTATATACAAAATCTTTGGCTAGAGGTGTCTTGATCTGCTCTTCATCATATGTAGGAGATCTTTGGATATACTCTATACCAAATTTATCAAGCAGTAGAGCCCTAGAGTCTGAAGAGGAGCAGAGGTAGAGCATCAAATACCTCTCAGTGTGATACCCAACCATAGAGCAACTACACCCAAGAGAATATTGATAGGGAGTAGGAGTTTGGGGATGAATGCTAGCGTATCTTTGGCTCCTGCCAAATCATCACTATCATAGAGTTTTTGTGCTTTGCGTCTCTTGAGATACATCCAAGTAAAATTTATAGCCATCACGAGCCATATGACCTCTTTGATATGAACTGTCTGATAAGTAGCGTAGGCTGATTGGGAAATGATCTCACCTGTAGCATTCACAGCAGAAGCTCGAAAACCCAACCCAACTGCCATAAAGACAGCTGTAATAATAAGTAGGATGATAAATGGTATCACGATATGAAAAAATTTTCCTACAATAGCTAGCGTACGACCTAGTTTGAGTCGTGGGTCATCTATGAGTTGGAGATTGGGATGTACAGCAAAACGGATAGCAATCATCCCACCTACCCATATAAATGCACTCAATACATGCAAAAAGATTATCTCATGAGCATACGAACCAAATGTAGCAACAATCCAAGCTTTCATATATCTCCCTTTGAACTCTTAATTCCCACCCTCAATCACTTGACTGAGGTAGGTTTTGGACTCTTCTATGGCTTGAGCTATTTTACTTGCGTCTTTGCCACCTGCTTGAGCGAAGTCAGGGCGACCACCGCCACCACCTCCTAGGATAGGGGCTATAGCTTTGATCCAGTCGCCTGCTTTTATCGCTGTCTCTTTGCTTCCACAAGCTATCATCACTTTGTCACCCTTTTTTTGGAAGAGCATGATCGCTATATTGGGGTATCTATTTTTGGCTTCATCTATGAGCTCTTTGATATCACCATTTTCTACCTCTTCTACTATCACATTGATGCCGTTTATCTGTGAAGCTATCAACTCTTTTTTACTAGAGTTGATAGCTGTTTGAAGTTCTGTTTTGAGGCTCTTGAGTTGCTCTTTGAGTCTGCTGATACCTGCGAGAGGGTTTTGGTTTTTGAGTTCGGCTTTGATACTATCTAGCTCTCTTCTAAGATCAAAAACAGCCTCTATCGCAGCATTGCCACAGAGAGCCTCTATCCGTCTCACACCTGCACTCACTCCACTCTCTTTGGTGATCATAAAGAGCCCTATCTGTGAAGTATTGGAGACATGCGTACCACCACAAAGCTCTACAGAATCATCAGCGAAACTCACGACTCGTACCTCATCTCCATACTTTTCACCAAAGAGTGCCATAGCTCCACTTTTTTTGGCATCTTCTATACTCATCACTTGCGTTTCTTGGGGGATGTTTCGGCTAATTTTATCATTGACCCATGCTTCTACTTGGGCTATCTCTTCATCACTCATCGCTTGTGGATGCGAAAAGTCAAACCGAAGTCTCGTCGCATCGTTGAGTGAACCTGCTTGGGCGATGTGTTCACCGAGTATATCTCGTAAAGCTGCATGGAGTAGATGCGTAGCGGAGTGGTGCTTGGCTATCTCTACTCTACTCTTGTCCACTACTGCCTCTACACTATCACCTACAGTGAGACTCCCCTCAAAGTGCGAAAAGTTCATATCGAGAAACTTTTGGGTATCTGTGATTTTGATCGTACCGTTGAGTGAGCCTCTATCTCCAACCTGCCCCCCTGAAGTAGCATAAAATGGAGTCTGCTCTAGCAGTACCCAACCACTTCCATCTATAGTAGAAACCTCTTTGAAGTCACTATCGAGCAGTGCCAATACTTTGGTAGTGATATGAGTGTTGTCATATCCTACAAACGCATTGGCTCCAAACCGCTCTTGGAGAGACTTGAAGTCACCTGTCGTTGTGGCATCACCTGTACCTTTCCATGCTGCTTTGGATTGGGCTTTTTGTGCTTCCATCTTCGCATCAAATGCTTCACTATCAAGAGCTATACCCTTTTCTCGGAGCATATCTTGGGTGAGGTCGAGTGGGAAACCATAAGTATCGTAGAGTTTGAATGCGACTGCACCATCAAAGATATCTTGGGTACTTTCGAGTTCATCATAGAAGAGTTTAATACCCGCTTCGATAGTAGCAAAAAATCGCTCCTCCTCCATCTGCATCGCTTGTTTGATACTCTCGGATCGTTTTGGTAAGTAGTCATACTGTCCACCCATAGTCTCTACGATCGTATCTACAAGTTTGTACATAAATGGCTCTCGTAGTCCTAGTAGATAGCCATGTCGGATGGCTCTACGCATGATACGACGCAGAACATAGCCACGCCCCTCTTTGTCGAAGTTGACCCCTTGAGCAATCAAGAAAGAGCAAGAGCGAAGATGATCAGCGATCACTCGATAGCTCGCACTATCAGAAGCTTTATAATCATAAGGCTTACCTACAAGCTCTCCTATTTTTTCAAGAAAAGGGGTGAAGAGTGAAGAGTGGTAATTGTTGAATTTCCCCTCTTTGATGGCGACGACTCGCTCTAGCCCCATCCCTGTGTCTATGCTCGGTTTTGGGAGGGGGTGGAGTGTGCCACTCTCATCTCGCTCATACTGCATAAAGACGAGGTTCCATATCTCCAAAAATCTATCACCCTCTCCACCCATCTTGTCCTCAGGAGAGTTGAAGAGTTCAGCACCTTGGTCATAAAATATCTCACTACATGGTCCACAAGGTCCAGTATCACCCATTTGCCAAAAGTTATCTGCATCAAAACGGAGGATTCTATCGGCAGATATATGTCTCTTCCATATCTCTTCTGCCTCATCATCATCTTTGTGGACTGTCACCCAGAGCTTCTCTCTAGGCAAACCTAGATACTTCTCATCTGTGATAAACTCCCAAGCATAAGCTATAGCATCCTCTTTGAAGTAGTCTGCAAAAGAGAAGTTGCCTAACATCTCAAAGAGCGTATGGTGTCGTGCTGTATAGCCTACATTGTCAAGGTCATTGTGTTTGCCACCTGCTCTCAGACAAGTTTGGCTAGAAGTAGCACGAGGAGGATTGGGGATAGGTGCTTCCCCTGTAAATATCTGCTTGAACTGCACCATACCAGCGTTGGTAAACATCAGTGTAGCATCATCAGGAACAAGTGGAGAGCTAGGTATGAGCTGATGCCCTTTGCTCTGAAAAAAGTCTAAAAAGGATTGTCTAATATCCATGGAAATACCCTCAAATTAAATTGAGGATATTTTAGCTAAATTGTGGTAATTTGTAGATAAAAAGGTCTATTTATAGATAGAATGTACATGCATCGTCTGTATCATAGTCGAAACTTCCATCAACATCAGTCGAACCAGCTATACCTGATACACAATCATAAGAGATATCAGCAACCCCTGTACCATCATTGTAATCTACAAATAGTGGGTCAAATAGAAAAACTGTGCCATCAAAACCGGTAAGATCAAAGGTACAGTTATCTCCAGCATAGAAAGTAAAAGCACCTTGTGCATTGGTAAATCCAGAACCTGAAGTACAAGTATATGAGACACCTGCTAATCCACCAGCTCCATCATCGAGATAGAGAGTATCCGGTTCAGGTGGTGGTACCACTACTGTGGTATTGTCACTACTACCACAACCTGTAAAAAGAAGTGTTGAGATAGAGAGTGTCACGAGAAATATGAATTTGTTCATAATCAATCCTTTAATATTATTTACTTTGAATTTTAATCTTATTTTCTTAAAATCATATGAAATAGATCTTACTTAATAAAATCCTCTAAAAGGTGTGCGATCTCTCTACTTCCATCTCTTTGGATTACTTTCGCAAGTCCACGGCTTTTTGTTTGCATATCTTCATCTAACAAAGAGAGTAGATATCTTTCATCTATTGCTTCTTCTCGCACCAACCAAGCGAGATCTTGCTCTACGAGAAACTTTGCATTGTAGTATTGGTGGTCACTTGCTGCATAGGGGTATGGGATAAAAAGAGTAGGCAGAGTCGTAGCGGAGAGTTCCCATAAGGTTGATGCCCCTGCTCTTGCGATAGCAAAATCTGCCTCTTTCATATATACAGCGAGTTTTGTCGTAAATCCAAAGACTTTAGCATCTATCCCCAATGCTTTATATTGCCTACTTATCGCTTCTCTATTTTTCTCACCAGCTTGATGAATGATCTTGATAGCTCTGCTATGGAGTGTAGGAGCAAGTAAGAGTGCTAACTCATTGATAGCTTTTGCCCCTTGTGAACCACCCAAAAATATCACTGTTTTTACCTCCGTACGAACTCTAGCATTGTCAAAAAATATCTCTTTGACAGGGTATGCTTGGATAGGACTCTCATCCAAATAGGATGATATAAAGGTATCTGCATAGGGTTTGAGTAATCTATTGAGTGAGCCTAAAGCTGCATTTTGTTCATGGATGACAAGAGGAATACCTCTAAGTTTCGCAGCAAAAGCGGTGGCAGCAGAGGAGAATCCACCTACAGAGAAAACCACTTGAACTTTATGTTTATCTAAAAGATGCATCGCTTTTTTGGTAGCTCGCAAAAGCATCCAGAGTGATTTAAGCTTACCTAATACTCCTTGGTTAACCACACCTCTAGTATCAAGAAAGTATTTTGCTACAAAATCCTCATCTTCTGCAAACCATTGTCTATCCTGCCCTTGTGTGGAGCCTATGTAGATAAGCTCCCCCTCCAACTCCTCTTTGACTGCTTTTATGATAGCCAAATGACCACCTGTCCCACCACCTGTCATAACAATACTCATATCTACTCCTTATAAAACTTCTCTTGTATCTATACTCTGTTTAGTTCCTTGGGGTAGCCTTATCATCTTTTTGGAAACCATCAATACCATCCCAATAGCTATACAATTAGCCACAATCTGTGAACCTCCATAACTCAAGAAAGGCACAGCAATCCCCTTGATGGGAGTCATACCACTGATACCAAAGCTATTGACTATCAGTGCCAAACCTATGACGAGACCCATGCCTATAGAGAAGAGTGCATATCTTGGTTCGAGAATTTGTGCTGCTATTTTGTTGAGTCTAAAGATGATATGAATAAAAAGCAAAACAACAAAAAGCAAACCAACAAATCCCAACTCCTCACTCAATCCCGCCAAAACAAAATCTGTATGCACTTCAGAGACATAACCTAATTTGAATTGACCACTGCCCAAGCCTTGCCCCCAAAAGCCACCATTATATATAGCATTGAGAGAGTTGGATATTTGATATGGCTCTCTGCCTGCTTCTATATGAAGCCTCTGTGCTGCATCGAAAGGAATAAGAGAGATGATAGTATCTTGGACTGTTGACCACCAGCTCAATACTCGCTTCATCCTATGTGGAGCTATCAAAATAAGTATGATAAAAGATACAAAAGAGGCTGAAATCATAATCACAAAGAACTTTAGACTCCTTCCCACTACTAAAAAAAGTATAGCAAGTGTACCTGCCAATACTACTACCTGCCCCAAATCTTTTTGGAATACAGCGATCAAAAGCACTACCAAACTAAAAATAACGAGATAGGGAAGTAGCATCTTAAACTCCTCTTTGAGGCTTAAAGTTTCAGGCGAGAGCATTTTGCGTGAAAAACTCCAAGACAAGAAGAAGACAAACCCTATCTTGAAAAACTCCACAGGAGCTATAGATGCAGGTCCTATATGTATCCATCGTTTTGCACCACCTACAGCCTTGACCATACTTGTCGGCATAAATTGCATCGCTATCATAAGAAAGAAAAAGAGAAAAAAGAGCATAAATCCTATGCGATTAAACCACTTATCAGGATCTAACTTACTCAAAATAGTGATCAATACAATACCTATAAAGACTGATACTGTTTGACGAAGAAAAAAATGAAAATCGTTCAAATGAAAATGTAATACCGTATATGTAGAGAGTGAATAACTCATCACAAGTGAAAGTGTCATCAAAATAATAACACTTGTTAATAGTTTTGTATCAATCATAAGATGCTTCTTTCTAAAAGTATTAAGATATTTTACCCTACAAATAGTCAAACTGAAGATATAATTAACCCAATTGATGCAATAGAGTTGATAAAATAGCATTTTAATAGCACCATAAGAAGTTTTAGCATGGAGGATAGATGGAGTTAGCTGAGTTGGAGATGTTGAGAAGGAGTAGGAATAGTAAATTATTTTTTCTATTTGCTATGTTTATCCTCTTCGTGCTTGCATTTTTGATCTCTGTACTGCGTACAATCACATCTGATAGAGATATCCCAGCCAAAACATCTGTCATCCATGATAGATCACTGCGTGGCAAAATCGTATCCAAAGATGGCTATACACTCAGTGATAGTTACAAAATTTACCAAGCAACTGTATATGTCAAAAATATAGATCCCGAGAAAGAGAAGCTCTTTTTCAAACTCTTTAGTATCTATAGTGGGATGGATGAATCCAAAATCAAAAAAAAGTTTTATGATAAACATGGAAAGAGACGAACAGGTAGAGTCATACTCTCCAAGAGACTCAATGCCAAAAATGCTATACAGCTCAAATCGTTGGCATATAAACTGCGAAAACTCAAAGTCTTTCGTGCAACAAAAAATAGAAATGGTATCAATGTTGTATATGGACTCGATATCATCGAAGTGGGTGAAGCACGCCAATTTCCTCTCAAAGACTGCCTTACTCCCATCATAGGCTATATTAGTAAAAAAAATGATGGTAGATACACGCGTCCAAAGGGTATGAAAGGCTTGGAGCGATCTGCTGAAAAATATCTCACATCCAAAAAAAATGGTCTCTTTATGGGTGATAGAGATGTCGTTGGTGCTATCATTAGGAGTGGAAGTAGTACAAGAGTGATGCGTGTTGATGGCTTGGATATGCATCTCAATATATCGCTCAGTCTCCAAAAACGCATAGAGATGATACTTGATGACATGAAACGAGAAGTGAATGCTGAAGAGATCATCGCTGCAGTTATGGAGAGTAAAACGGGCAAAGTTTTAGCCATGGCAAGTTCGCAGAGATTTAATCCCCATCATATCACCCAGAGAGATGTCCCCGCCCTCAATCCAAAATTTTCTGAATATCCCTATGAAGTAGGCTCTGTCATGAAGCCATTGACACTTGCTATAGCACTCGATTATCAGAGAGTCACACCTCAAACTTGGATCAATACTTACAATGGGCATTTGAAAATAGGGAAAAGACAAAGGATATCAGATGATGAAAAATTTGCAAGTCTTACAGCAACAGATATCATCGTACACTCATCCAATGTCGGTATTTCACAAATATCTTGGATGCTTACAGGTGCAGAGTTTCGTAAAGGCTTACTCAAATTTGGTCTCTCCCAACCTTCAGGTATTGATCTCTCTCGTGATCTCCCTGGGAAGATCAAGTCATTGAGACTACTCAACAACAAAATGCACCGTGCAAACCAATCCTATGGATATGGCATGCATGCTACCTTTGCACAGATGCTCAAAGCCTATACTGCTTTCAACAATGGTGGCAAAGTCATGACTCCTTGGATCATAGACTATTTTCAAGATAAAGAGGGTAGAAGATATAGACTCCCTGCTAAAAAACGCAGACGAAGAGCGATCAAAGTAGAGACAGCTGAGCAGATACACAATATCTTAGTAGAAGTGGTCAAGCGTGGGACAGGAGTCGCAGCACAGTATCCTGGTCTAGAGATAGGAGGGAAAACTGGTACAGCCCATATCGCTACCTCCGCAGGATATAGTGATCTCTATCATAGTAGTTTTTATGGTTTTGCCAATGATAAATCAGGACACCACTATACTATAGGTGTATTGGTGATCAAAGCTCGAAAACCATACGCATATTTTGCATCCAAATCTGCCGTGCCTACCTTTCGAGCTATTACCAACGCCCTTGTGGAACTTGATTATCTCAAGCCAAAACTCACACCTGAAGAGTTAGCCAAAGAGAAAAAGATGTTGGAGATAGCAAAGAAAAAAACCCACAAAAAGCATCCATCAAAAAGACCTGTAGTCAAGAAATATCAAGATACTTATAAAGTGAAGAGAGCCAAAAGAAAACGCTATAGGATAAAAAAAGCAAAACATAGAGTCTATAGACCAAAGCCAAAACCAAGAATACGACAGAGACCAAAAGTACCTGAACCGCTCTTTAATGATTTGGATATGTTTTAGGGATAGCCCTATATCCAAATATTATCTATCAACCTTGTGCTACCTATATGTGCTGCTATGAGGATGATAGTGTTACCTATCTCTATATGGTCAACTCTTCTAAAATCTCTATTGACTATAGCGACATACTCTAGCCTATCGACGCTATGCATCTCTTTTTGGATTTGTGCTATCAAAATCTTGGCATCTCGCTCTCCAGACATGATCTTCTTGGATGCTCTCTTTAGTGATCGTGAGAGTGTATAGGCTCTCTCTCTCTCCTCATCGTTGAGATACGCATTGCGACTACTCAGAGCCAAACCACCTTGATCTCGTACTATATCACAAGGGATGACTTGACAAGGAATGAAGTAGTCTTGTACCATCTGTTTAATGAGTACCAACTGCTGGGCATCCTTTTTGCCAAAATAGGCTCTCGTAGGAGTAGTAAGATTGAGAAGTTTCATCACCACTTGTAAAACACCATCGAAATGTCCAGGACGCTTCTCTCCTTCGAGGATATACCCCCGTATTGCAGGAGCCAAAATTGCAAGTTCATCACTATTGTAGATCTGCTCTTTGTTTGGCATAAAGAGTATATCCACCCCTGCTACTTGACATATCTTTTCATCAGCTATCTCTTTGTTTGGATAGCTATCAAGATCTTCTCCTGCAAGAAATTGTGTAGGGTTGACAAAAATAGAGACGATGACAGCATCATTCTCCTCTTTTGCTTTACTTATCAATGAGAGGTGTCCTGCATGGAGTGCACCCATGGTAGGTACAAATCCTACACTCCCATCTAATACTCTTCGAGACTCTCGTAACTCTTCTATATTTCTAACGACTCTCATCTCTACTCAAACCCTAACAATCCAAACTTCTTGATGAAAACCTCATCTATATCTATCAACCCTCGCTCTTGAAGGCTATCTAACACCTCTTTGCTACAGAGTACATCCCCTGGCCACTCTCGTTCATATCCATCGGCTGCACCTTTGTTGGTAGCATCTATGGTGATGAATGGCTCTAGTGAGATATCTCTTTGGGCATCGATATTGTTGACTACACGCCATAGGAGCATATATGGCTCATTGATGTTATTGTTGGTTTTGTCTATGATGACTAAGAGTCTGATATGCTCCTCAAGTGAATATATCTTTGCTATATCACTCTGTATAGATTTACTTTTGTTGACTGTGATGATGCAGATAGGAGTCTTGGTATCTGCGTAGTATTGTCTTAGTTCTAGGATATCGCTATCTATCGCTTGCATCTTCTCTAAGAGTTGTGCATCATCTATAGGGTTGCGTATCCCCCTCTCCACTACATCACCTGTAGCATCTATACCGAGCTTACCGCCGACGAACTGCTCTGACGAAGAGTGGTCTAAATGGTCTACTATACCTCGTGTGATGAGTATCTTGTCACTATCGACTCTATCGAGTATATGTCTTGTCAATGCATCAAAATCCTCTAGCTTGGGAGCATCCTCACCCACGAAAATAGCATGCTTGACAAAACTCATCTGTCCTACTCCCCAAAATGCATGCATAAACTGCTGCGCATGTCCTTTGTAGAGTGTCTGCATCTTGGCAAGTATGAGATTGTGAAATACTCCATTTTCAGGCATATTGTAGTCTATGAGATCAGGAGCCATTGGCTTGAGCATCGGGAGGAATATCCGCTCAGTAGCCCACCCCATATATTTATCTTCAAGTGGTGGTTTACCCACAACTGTCGCTTGAAAGACAGGCTTTTGTTTCATAGTGATCGTCTCTACCTCCATCACAGGAAAAGGCTCTTTGAGGGTGTAGTATCCTGTATGGTCACCGAAAGGTCCCTCTATCTCTGTAGCAGTAGGGTTGATAAAGCCTTCGATGACGACATCTACATCTCTAGGGATAGAGATATCATTGGTGATAGATTTGACAAGTTGAGCGTTTTTGTTGCGTACAAAACCATAGAGGAGCATCTCAAACATCCCATGTGGCATAGGAGCTTGCCCGCACCATATATAGAGTGGATCCCCACCTATAGCTACAGTGATAGGCATCTTTTTACCTACTGTTTGGTACTGGTCGTAGAAGTGTGAAGCATCTTTGTGTATCTGCCAGTGCATACCCAAGCGATTTTTGTCATACTGCTGGAGTCGATACATACCGAGATTTTGCATCTGCCCATCGAGACTCTGTGTGTAGACTTGCCCCATAGTGATAAAGCGACCACCATCTCCTTCCCAAGTCTTAAGTATAGGGAGCTTGTCCAAGTCTACTTGCTCTTTGGGGATGATGATCTCTTGACACTCTCCTCGCCCTTTTTTTCTCTTTGGAAATAGATTTTTGAGAGCAAACAGTTTGGGAAGCATCGCTAGTTTTGCTTTGAAGCCTTTGGGTGGTTTGGGCTTGAGTAATTCATCTATCCCTTCGGCTATCTCATCAGGGTGACGACCAAATATCTTCTGCGTCAACGCTTTGTTGGCAAAGATATTCATCAATACAGGCATATCATACTCTATCCCTTTAGCCCTGTTGAGAGGATGGGTAAAGAGTAGTGGACGAGAATCCTCTTTTTTGACCTCTATATATGCTACATGGGGTATCTCCAACTCTACATCTAATGGCTCATCTATCACTTTGAGGTTACCATTGGCTTTTAGCCACTCTACGACATCTTTCATTCTTTCTCCTATCTTTTAGTATTAAGTCTATAGTAAGGCAGATAGTTCTGCTTATACTCTTTGTTTGTAACTTTTGCAAGATTGTTATAGCTATTGACCATGCTTTGCATGGTTGATAGCATCTTTTTGTATCTACTCTGCATGCTCCCATCAATAGTACCTATCACGACACTAGAGTAGCTAAAGAGTGCTTTATATGCCTTCTTGATATCTCTGTCCAATCTCTCAACTGCTTTGAGTATCTTTTGTGTATGCAACACTCTATAGATTTCAAAATTTTTATTGAGAAGTAGCTGTTTGGGGAGCTGTGTCGCATCTGCCAAGTGTCGAAAAAGAGTGAGAAGCTCCGCTATTTGTTGATTGGGATCGCTATAGGAGCGATTCCAAACGACTATCACATTTCGCACAGATTGGCTGATATGTGCTTTCATATAAGTAGCAAGCCTCATACTAGGTTCCAAGCCTCTATTCTCTACAAAGGTATGCGGTTGCGGTGGTGCAGCACTCAGGGGATAGAGCAAAATCATGAACCAAGTCACGATATATATTATTTGTTTCAAATCTCTTCCTTAGGGTTATAATAGAACTATTTTAGCATAAAAAGATGCAAATTAAGAACTTTTTTGTTAGACTTATGTGAAAGGATTTGAAGATGGCGTATGATTATAGTTATGAAGCGTTTATATCTGATTGTCATATACTTACACAAAAGATTGATTGGGAGTTTGACACCATCATTGGCATCGCGAGAGGGGGCTTGAGCCTTGCACATATCTTTGGAGAGTTTTATAATATCCGTGAAGTCTATACTATCAATACTATAGGGTATAATGAGACAAAAAAACTGGCATCTACCAAGGTATTTAATATCCCAGAGATGAGCCATGCACAAAATATTTTGATTGTCGATGATATAGTAGATAGTGGGGAGACGCTAAAGCTTGTCATCAAATCCCTCTCGCAGAGATACCCAAACGCAAACTTCAAAACTGCTTCACTCTTCTACAAAGAGAGTGCCTCCATCAAGCCAAATTGGTATGCCCAATATGCCACAGATTGGATAGATTTTTTTTGGACAACTGATCTTAGAAAGCAAAGTGCTGACTAAGCATCTACTTATCAAGATAATTTTATCAAATAAAGGAAAAATATGAAAGATCAAACAGTAGCTATCCATGCAGGATATGACAAAGATACCCAAGGCACAATGGCTGTACCTATCTATCAAACAACAGCATATGAGTTTAGAGATGCTGACCATGCTGCCAACCTCTTCGCACTCAAAGAGCTTGGCAATATATATACTCGCTTGATGAATCCAACAACAGATGTATTTGAGAAGCGATTTGCAGCACTAGAGGGTGGCGTGGCAGCTGTAGGGACTGCAAGCGGAATGGCTGCTATATTTTATGCTATAGCCAATGTCGCTGAAGCAGGAGACAATATCATAGTAGCCAAACAAGTCTATGGTGGTACGACTACACTCACAGGTCATACCATCAAACGATTTGGGATAGAGACTCGCTATTTTGATGTCAATAACCCTAGCGAGATAGAGGCATTGATAGATGCGAAGAGTAAACTCATACTCTTTGAGAGTATCACAAATCCTAGTATAGATGTGGCAGATTTTGATGCAATTGTCGCTATAGCTGACAAGCATAATATATTGACTTGTGTAGATAACACTGTAGCGACACCTATGCTCTGTAAGCCTCTCTCGTTGGGTTGTGACTTGACGGTACACTCTGCTAGCAAATACACTACAGGTCAAGGACTTGCTATAGGCGGTATTATAGTAGAGAGAGAAAACTTGGTAGAAAAGATAGCAGACAATCCAAGATATGCTCACTTCAATGAACCTGATGAGAGTTATCATGGTCTTGTCTACTCTGATTTACCACTCCCTCCATTTGTATTACGAGTGAGATTGGCACTCCTGCGTGATCTTGGTGCTGCACCGAGTCCATTCAACTCATGGTTGTATATCCAAGGGCTTGAAACATTGCCACTAAGAATGAAGCAACACTCCTCATCTGCACTGAAAATAGCAGAATTTTTAGAGCGTCATCCAAAAGTTAAAAAAGTCAACTATCCAGGTCTTGCGAGTGACAAAAACCATGAATTGGCTCTAAAATATCTACAAAATGGCTATAGTGGTCTCTTGAGTTTTGAGGTAGAAGATATAGAATTAGCGAAAAAAATAGCTAATAGTACCGATATATTTACACTTGTTGTCAATATAGGTGATAGTAAATCGATCATCACACACCCAGCAAGTACTACACACCAACAGTTATCCGCTCAAGAGCTTATAGATGCTGGTGTACCAGCAGGATTGATTCGTCTCAGTGTAGGTTTGGAAGATAGTGATGATCTCATAGCAGATCTCACAAAGGCTTTGGCAGTATAACAGAGATGATACTACCCATAGAGGCGAGTGCCTCTATGTTTATTGAGAGCAGTTAGTGACTAACCGTTTCTCTTTTCGATGATCTCTTTTGCAACATTTTGTGGCACTTCATCATAGTGATCAAATTCCATTGCGTAAGTTGCACGACCTTGTGTCATAGATCGTAGGTCTGTAGAGTATCCGAACATCTCTGAAAGAGGTACGAATGCGTCTACGATCTTGTTACCAGATCTATCACCCATACCGCTCACTTGACCTCTTCTTTTAGAGATATCACCGATGACATCCCCCATGAAGTCTTCAGGTACTTCTACTTCCACTTTCATCATTGGTTCAAGGATAACAGGGTTAGCCTCTCTACAACCATCTCTGAATCCCATAGAACCAGCGAGTTTAAATGCCATCTCAGAGGAGTCAACATCATGGAAGCTTCCATCATAGAGAGTGACTTTGACATCTTCGATAGGATAACCCGCTTGGATACCTCTACCCATAGCTTCTACGATACCTTTGTTGACAGCAGGGATGAACTCTTTTGGGATAACTCCACCTTTGATAGAGTCGATAAACTCATATCCGCTACCAGCTTCTTGTGGCTCGATCTTGAGGTATACATGACCAAACTGACCACGACCACCTGACTGTTTGGCGTATTTGTACTCTTTGTTGACAGAGCTTCTGATAGTCTCTCTGTATGCAACTTGTGGAGCACCTACTTCTGCTTCGACTTTGAACTCTCTCATCATTCTATCGACAAGGATTTCCAAGTGAAGCTCACCCATACCAGAGATGATAGTTTGACCAGACTCTTCGTCAGTCGCTACTCTAAATGATGGATCTTCTTGTGCTAGTTTGCCTAGTGCGATACCCATCTTCTCTTGGTCAGCTTTTGTTTTTGGTTCAACTGCTACAGAGATGACTGGGTCTGGGAACTCCATTCTCTCCAAGATAACTTTATCTTTCTCACTAGCAAGTGTATCTCCTGTGAGTGTAGTTTTGAGTCCAACAACTGCACCGATTTCACCAGCATAGAGTGCATTGACCTCTTCTCTCTTGATAGCATGCATCTTGAGCAACCGACCGATACGCTCTTTTTTACCTTTGGTTGTATTGTATACATATGAGCCAGATTCAAGTACACCACGATATACACGAACAAATGTCAATTGTCCGACAAATGGGTCTGTCATGATCTTAAATCCAAGAGCAGCAAACTCACCATCATCAGAAGACTCCACAGTCACCTCTGTGCCATCTTCATACTCACCTTTGATCTCTGCCACTTCAGTTGGAGCAGGAAGATAATTAACAACTGCATCAAGAAGTGTCTGAACACCTTTATTTTTAAAGGCAGTACCACAAGTCATAGGGATCATAGTGATAGCAAGAGTAGCCGCTTTGATACCAGCTCTGATCTCATCTTCTGTAAGCTCTTCACCCTCCATGAATTTCTCCATGAGTGTATCATCTACTTCTGAGATCGCTTCGATAAGCTTCTCTCTATACTCCTCAGCTGTCTCTACCAAATCTTCAGGGATGTCAACTATCTCAAACTCTTGACCCATTTTGCTTTGGTCATCACCCCAGATAGTTGCTTTCATTGTTACCAAATCTACAACACCTTGGAAGTTTTCTTCAGCACCGATAGGGATTTGGATAGGTACAGCATTTGATTTGAGTCTATCATTGATCTGTCGCTCAACTTCAAAGAAATCAGCACCAGTTCTATCCATCTTGTTGACAAATACCATTCTTGGGACATGATATTTGTTTGCTTGTCTCCAAACAGTTTCAGATTGTGGTTGTACCCCACCTACTGAACAAAATACTGCTACAGCACCATCCAAAACTCTCATAGATCGCTCAACTTCGATAGTGAAGTCAACGTGACCTGGAGTGTCTATGATGTTGATCTGATGACCTTCCCATTCACAAGTAGTCGCAGCAGAAGTGATCGTGATCCCTCTCTCTTGCTCTTGCTCCATCCAGTCCATAGTTGCTGCACCATCATGTACTTCACCAATCTTGTGCGATACACCTGTGTAAAATAGGATTCTTTCAGTTGTAGTAGTCTTCCCTGCATCAATGTGAGCAGCGATACCGATGTTTCTAACCTTCTCAAGTGGATGAGTTCTTCCCATGATTTAATTCCTTACCATCTATAGTGAGCAAATGCTTTATTTGCTTCAGCCATTCTATAAGTATCTTCTTTCTTTTTGAAAGCAGAACCTTTCTCAGTTGCAGCATCCATCAATTCGTTTGATAGTCTCTCCATCATTGTTCTTTCGTTTCTCTTTCTCGCTGCTTCGACAATCCATCTAATACCGAGTGATTGTTGTCTTACAGGGCGTACTTCGATAGGTACTTGGTATGTAGCACCACCGACTCTACGGCTTTTTACTTCCATTACAGGTTTGATATTTTCCATCGCTTTGTTGAAAACTTCAATACCTTTTTCACCAGTTTTTGATTCGATTCTCTCTAATGCACTATAGACTACTCTCTGTGCAGTACTCTTTTTACCATCTAGCATTACTGCATTGATAAATTTAGTTAAAACTTTTGATCCGTATACTGGATCTGGGAGAACAGGTCTCTCGGGAGCTCTTCTTCTTCTCATTTATTTTCCTTCAATTATATATTTAGTTTAATTTACTCAACTCTTATCCCCTAAGGATTATGATAAGGGCTGCATACTCTCGACTCTACTTATTCTCTAGGCTTAGACTAAAAACTATTTAGGCTTTTTGGTACCATATTTAGAACGAGCGACTGTTCTGTTGGCAACACCAGAAGCATCCAAAGCACCACGAACGATATGATACTTCACACCTGGTAAATCTTTGACCCTTCCGCCTCTAACTAGGACGATAGAGTGTTCTTGAAGGTTATGACCTTCACCACCGATATATGAAATAACTTCAAATCCACTTGTCAATCTAACTTTTGCTACTTTTCTCAATGCTGAGTTAGGTTTTTTTGGAGTCGTAGTATAGACTCTAGTACAAACACCTCTTCTTTGAGGACACTTTACAAGTGCTGGTGATTTTGATTTTTTGATCACCTTTTTACGCTCTTTACGAATCAACTGGTTAATTGTTGGCAAATCGTTTTCCTTTTAGTAATTTTGTTTCATACAAAGTATGAGAATTCAAATCTGGGTTTTTACACCTCACAAAAATATTATCAAAGAACAAAATATTTTTATGAGGTGTAGTATTCAGAAAAATAGGAGCATATTATAGTAAAAATAGCTTTATTTCAGCTGATATAAAGATCAATAAGAGAGAATATTGGCAATATAATTTATATATAAGGCTCTCTCATGAGAATAAATTACAATGCATCTATCAGAATATGGCACTGGCTTAACGCTATAGTAGTCACAGGACTGCTTATTACTTTCTTTTTACGAGAGACATTTTTCAGTTGGCATGAGAATGCGACTATCATAGTAGAAAAACTCGCTTCATTTGGAGTGGAGGTCACAGCAGAGCAAGCAAAGATCGTCGCCAAAGCTATACGAGCCCCTATGTGGGAGTGGCATATCATCTTGGGTATTGCCTTGGCTCTCCTCTTGCTCTTTCGTGCTTGGATATTTTGGCAAGAGCTTGGTTTTGGCTATGATGACAAAGATGAGTCACTCCATATACACTTGGTGCATTGGGGATATAAACTCCTCTATCTTCTATTGATATTTATGGTTCTCTCTGGTATAGCCATGCAGTGGCATGAGACTTTTGCTCTCTCTAAAGATTGGACACATAGACTCAAAGAGTTCCATGAACTCTTAGCGTG
>CBEUND010000032.1:0-22942 GCA_965544395.1 uncultured bacterium
AGGGGATGGGTGGGGGTTGCTGTTATTGTTTACCTAAAGTTGAAGAGAAGATAATGCTTGAAGAAGAAAATCCTCCAAAAGTAAATAATACTTTTGGAGAGAGGATTACTCTTCTCCTTTTGCTGCAGATTCCATCATTTTATACATTCCTGATCGAACTTCATTTGCCAATTTCAAAAGTTTTGGAGGAAGTGGTTTACCGCCATTAATCATAAGTTCCATACTCATAGTATAGAGCCAAATTTCACCTTTCTTATTCTCTACTAAGCCTATTCTACAAGGCATAAAACCTATAAACTCAGAAGAGTGTCCCAAAAATATCTGTGCTATTGTTTTAGAGCAGTATGATCTGATACGAATATATGGTTGATAGACACCTGCACTATCTTTTTCACCTCTGGACATAAGCTTGGTATCTACCATAGCGAGTCCATGCTCTTCACCAACCTCATCCATAATCTCCAAAGCATTCTCTATAGCTTCATCGCGTGACATACCTTCTGGTATCTGTAGTTTTACTTTTCTTACCATACCTTTGGCTGGATCACCTGTCGTCAATACAGTATCAAACATTTTCATATATTCTGGCATTGCCCGAGGATCTAATGCATTGACCTGCTTTATGCGTGTACCTAGATCAAATTTAACAAATGCGAAAATCAAACCGAAAACAACAATAGCCCCTATAGCTGTAAATATACCCTTAACAAAATTCATACATATCCTTTAGTGTGTAATAATTCTTTGGAGTATTATAGAGAATTTTATTTAAAATTATGGTAAATCAAAACTATTATCATTAAATATATTTATAGATTATATTTAAAATAAGGATTTTATCTCTTTTTTGCATCTTTTTTTGCTTGCTTCCTCGCTTCTCTTTTTCGTTCTACTTTGGCTTTGAATCTCTCATCTGCTTTTTTGGCTTCATACTCTTCTTTCCGTTGGGATTTGAGCTTCTCTTCCTCTTTGAGTTTTGCTTTTGTTATCTCTTTGAGGTAAGCATAAAGGTCACTATACTCTCTTCTCTTATAGTAGCGAGTCTTATTGGTAGGGAGATTATTGAGCTCTATATCCCCAAAAGCCACTCTCTTGAGATCAAGTACCTCTGCACCAAAATGAGCAAAAAAGCGTCGTAGCTCTCTGTTTTGTCCCTCTGAGATAGTGACACGAATCTTGGTGAAGTTTTTGCCCTCTGAACGAATCTCTAAGTCATCAAACGGAGCAAACTCCATAGAGGTAATTTGGCTCTTCTCATGCCCTCCTGCCCTCGCATCGTTGAGTACCATCCCCTCACGCATTGCATCCACCATCTCTTCTGTGAGTGGTTTATCTATCTTGAGGTTGTAAGTCCGTGGGATATCACTACGCATAAGCTTCTCTGCGACATCTGGAGAGTCTGTGAGTATCAGCAAACCCTCAGAGGCATAGTCGAGCCTCCCTACAGGGATAAAGTGCCGAAATTTACCTGGGAGTTTATGATAGATAGTTGTTCGCTCTCTATCGTCTCGTTTGGTGACGAGTACGCCTTTGGGTTTATTATAGATAATGACGGTGAGTTCTGCTCTTGGTTTGATAGCCCTACCCTTGACAGCGACGAAATCCCCATCTTCTACCTCATATCCAAACTCTTTGATGACTTTGCGGTTGATAGTGACTTCCCCCTCTTCTATCAGCTTATCTGCATCTCGTCGAGAGTATCTACTGTTGTGTGATATAAATTTATTGAGTCTCATTTTTTCTTCTTGATTGTGATTTTATAGTAGTGTACCATGGCTTTGCTATAGAGTAGCTCTTTTAGGATAGGATGGGTAGAATTATTTAGTGTAGAAAGATGGTTTCAAGAAATATCTGCTATACTTTAAAACCGAAATTATACATTGGTAGATCGTTTATGCTTGTAGCTATTGTATAATGACGCGATAAAACCCAAAATATGAAGGAGATGATCATGATAAAAAAGACAGCAGTTTTAGCCCTAGTATTTGCAACAAGTTTTGCATTTGCCATGAGTGTCAAAGAGGTAAATAAGGCTTCAAAAGATGAGCTTATGAAAATCAATGGCATAGGAGAGAAGAAAGCAGATGCCATCATAAAGCAGAGAAAAAAAACTGCTTTTAAATCACTAGAAGATTTGGAGCAAGTCAAAGGTGTCGGCCCAGCTTTGGTAAAAAACATCAAAAACGATGTATATAAAAAAACAACATCAAAACAAAGTACTACAGCAACAAAGAGTACAAAATCTGACAAAAGTAAAAAAACTACAGCAACATCAAGCAAATAGTCACAATAAGAGCTTCCTGTGACTCAAGCATCATAATCTACTGTGATGCTTGAAGATATCAAAAAAATCATACTACTTCCGATAAAAGTGCGTTACATCCCTACTTCACTAAAAATAGTATCACTACAAATAATCTTTGTTTACCGACTATTAAGCTTTATAAGTTACAATTAAGCTATGAAAATGGTTTGTGACCATCTTCTAGTTTATTTTTGAATTTAAAGGATATACCATGAACAAACATATTGTTGGAAGGCACTTTGATCTTACCGACCCCATTAAAGACTATGCAGAAGAGGCAATAGATGGATTGCGTAAATACAATCTAGAGATCATTTCTGTAACAACACTCATATCAGCGGATGAAAAAGGTGGGAAAAAAGGGTTTGTTGTTGAGTTTGTCGTAAAACTAAAAGAGAAATATACTATTGTCATTACACAAAATGATAAAGATGTCTATGCGGCAATTGACATTGCTATAGAGAGAGTCAAGAAGTCACTCCGTAGACATTCTGATAAGATCAAAGATCACAAAGTCATGAGTTTCAAAGATTTAGGTGCAGAAGCAGAGGCAATCTCTGATATAGATACTGATGAAGTGGATATCGTCCCTATGGATTTAGAGCTTCATAAGCCGATGGACTTTGATGATGCAATCACAGCTCTCAAAGAAGAAAAAAAGAGACAATTTATCGTCTTTAATGATAGTGATGGTCTTATGCGTGTAATGTACAAAAGAGCCGATGGCAAATTCGGTCTCTATTAGGCAATGTTTTGTAGGGTCAATAACCCTACAAACTTAGGAACCTCCAAAGAACAGTTTTTTATAGATCTGCAAGCTCTTCCTCTGGAATAGCTATAATGCGTCTCTCCAATCTGTTAATCTCCACCAAAAGTGCCTTGGATACCCCTTCAAGTTCAGAAAAATATTTCCTCCCTTTTGCTATTGTCTCATCATTTACTTTCTTTTTTGATCCAAAGAGTTTCGCAAAAAAGCCTTTTTCTCCAATATCATAGTAGAGCTTAAATATCTGTAGATAGATATCATGGAGTTGAAAATGAAGAGTCTCTACACTCTCCATGCACTCTAGACTATTGTTTCGTAAACTATTTAATTGTTGAGCATCGTTATAGAACCATACACCAAACTTGCACTCTGTAGAGTTGATAGGTATAGAGTCTTTATCCATCTCAAAGCCTTCAATAAGTAGTTTTGCTTTTTGTACCCAGCTAATATGAGCTGCTTTTGCAGCACGAATCTGTTCTAGTACTTGATGTTTATCCATGTGTCATACCTTGTAAAAGTTGATTTTACTCAATAATATCCAAAAGATACTTAATAAAGAAAGAATTTTTAAGAATTATTTTTTATAAATTATGCTAATATTTCTTTTTATAAATTTTCTTATTATAAAGGATAAATAGGCATGAGAAAGTTTGAAAATATTAATACTGGTGAAAGTATTGCTAGAGAAGATGTCAAAGAGTCTGAAAAAGATTATAACGGTAGAGTCATGATACTAGAGGTAGATAAAGATGGACTCATCACTTATACAAATCGTAATTTTCGAGACACTATAGGCTATAGTCGGGAAGAGATCATAGGTCTCCCCTTTGATATCAGTCATCATCCTGATATGCCACATGGTATATGCCAACAAGCTTTAGATACTGCTGCGGATGGAAAAATATGGGCGGGGTATCTCAAAACTATCACAAGAGATGGAGAGTATTTGTGGGTCTCTGCTTGCGTTCAAGCCAAGTATGATCCCCAAAAGAATATGGTAGGTTATATCATACATAAAAAGTTGGCTGAACCTAAAATCATTGAAAAAGTCCAAGAGGAGTATGCTATCTTCAAGGACTCAGATGAGACGCTCTTTCGGAGTGAATATTGTGGTGAACTTCATAGTCACCAAAGATAAGGAGCTGTACAAAAACAATTTTACCAAGATGACGAAAAATTTCTAATTTATGGATATAATTGTAATGTTACAGATGGTGGAATGCTTCCACACTACAGCTTTATACAATCCAAAAATCAGAAATAGGTTAAAAGAGACAAACACTCAAAGAGCTAGTTTCCAAAGAGCTAGTTTCTACTCCCTGGCTTGATAGCCTCACTCCCACTTTGACAGAGTGGACAAGCATCAGGAGGATACATAGCAAACTCAAAATCATCCAAAGCAAAGAATTTCACATTGTTTGGAAGTTTACACTCCTCTTTGGGTGCAGTGTCGCTTCCTTCTCTCTGACAGAATCCACGGTTTGCCAAGGCTGCGAATGCTACGACATCCGCACCCAACTTCTCTATGATAGTAGCAGCTTCCATCGCTGAACCGCCTGTAGTGATGATATCTTCACAGATAAGTACCTTTTCACCTTGAGTTACCTCGAAGCCTCTGCGGAGTTCCATCTCTTTCTCTTTGCGTTCGACAAAGATACTACGGACATCAAGAGCTCTAGCAAGTTCATATCCAGCTATAACACCACCAAGAGCAGGAGCACAGACTGTATCTACCTCTATACCACTCTTGCGAATCATCTCTGCTAGAGCTTCTGCTAGCAGAGTTCCTCTTTTTGGATCTTCTAAGACTTTTGCACTCTGTAAGTATCGGTTGGAGTGGTTACCACTACTGAGGATAAAGTGTCCCTCTAGCAAAGCACCTGCCTCTTTATATATCTCTTCTACTTGCATCATTATACTTTGAGGATGTCAGCTTCTTTGGATTTGAGTATAGACTCAACCAAAGCTATATGCTCATCAGTGATCTTTTGAATCTGATCGAGACCTTTTTTCATATCATCTTCACTGATCTCTTTCTCTTTTTCGAGTTTTTTGATATTGTCATTTCCCTCTTTACGATTGTTTCTGATCGCAACTTTAGCTTTCTCGGTCATGCCTTTGGCTTGCTTGACGATCTCATGTCTCTGCTCGACAGTCATTGGTGGGAAAAAGAGTTTGATAAAGTCACCATCATTATTTGGATTGACTCCGATATTTGCCTCTTGGATAGCTTTTTCTATCGCTGAGAGTAATGACTTCTCCCAAGGAGTGATAGATATAGTCGTCGCATCCATAGCGATGACATTTCCGACTTGATTGAGAGGTGTAGGGTTCCCATAGTAGTCAACTTTGATATTATCTACAATATTTGTAGTAACTTTCCCTGTTCTAAGCGTAGAAAAGTCTCGTTTGAGTGCTTCAATACTCTTTTGCATATGATCTTTCGTGTTGTCGTAAATTTCATTAAGCATAGATTTTCTCCTAAATATTTATTGTTGTGTTGTTGTACCGTTGCCTTCGTTTGTCTCTATAGCACTATCTGCTACAGGAGCAACTGGGGTACTCTCTTGTGATACAGTCTCTACTGTTGGAGTTGTACTCTCTCCCTCGACAGCAGGTGTGGGAGTAGCACTCTTCTCCTTTTTAAGAGTTACAGGTGCAGCTGGGGTAGCCTCATTCTCTTGGGTTACAGGTGTTAAAGGAGCCACAGGCGTTTTGGGAGCCACTTTTTCTGGTGATACTGGAACCACAGATTTGACTGTATCGACTACAGATTTATTGTTATTTTTAGTATAAAGATAACCTAAAGCGAGTGTGTTGATTACAAATAAAATGGCTAGTGTGAAAGTGATCTTCGCCAAGAACCCCATCGGTCCTTTGGCTCCAAACATTGATTCATTACTTCCGCTATATGCTCCCAACCCTATACTAGAGCTTTTTTGTAACAATACAGAGATTGTGATAGCGATTGACAGAATTATCTGTACTATTAAAAGTGTTGATGTCATTGATTCCTCTTTGAAATTATTTATAGGAGTTATTCCTAACATAATTTGGGTATAATTTTGGAGATTATACCTAAAAAAATATGAAAATGAGTTAAATAGATGATACGGGTAGCCCAAGAGTTTTCTCGGTTTGCAAATGATTATAGCAAACACAATAGTATACAATCACAAGTAGCACAAAAATTAATCACTACTTTACCTACAAAAAAATATAGTCATATCGTAGATATAGGGTGTGGACGAGGTGAAGTGTATGCCAATTTACTAGCACGGGATATCTCTTTTGAAGAGTTTGTCGCTTTTGATATATCCGATGAGATGCTTGCTCTCCATCCAAAAGATGAACATGTCTCTTTGATACAAGGGGACTTCAACAATAGTGCTGGATTTGCAAAACTCCCCAATAATAAGTATGATCTACTCCTCTCCTCTTCAGCTATACAATGGAGTAGTGATCTCTCCAAAACACTCTACAACATTTCTCAACTCTCGGAGCATTTCTATTTTGCTATTTTTACTTCAGGGACTTTCCGCTCTCTGCATCAATGTGCAGGAATTAGCTCTCCTATATATAGTGTAGATAGACTCAAAGAGCAGATAGATCGTTATTTTGATGCTCACTATGAGAGGGTGGAGTATACGCTTCATTTTGACGACACATATAAAATGTTACGATATATCAAAGAGAGTGGTACAAATGGAGGGAGACAACACTTAAGTTATAAACAGACAAAAAAACTCATCGAGCGTTATCCTTTTGATTATCTGGAGTTTGAAGTTCTCTTCGTCACTCCCAAACATTAGACTTCTTGCAAAACTCAATGAAAGCGTATACTTCTTATTGCACATCATCTTTCATTCTGAATCTTTTTGAATTAGCTAAGGCTAGTCCTTCAAAGCTACAGAATAAAATCTAATGCACACTAAAAAATATTCTCAATTCATGAGTTTTGCAAGAAGTCTATTAAACTATTCTCAATAGTAACAGTTTAATTTTCTTATCTATATGTTATACTTATTCCAATAAATAATATAAGGATGAAGTAATGAAAATCTATCAAAAATTTTTGGTTAGTCTAGCGTCTATGGTGCTATTGAGTACATCAAGTTATGCAGAGCATATATGGGTAGGTCTCTACGCTAAAGGGACAAAAATGCAACAGCAATCCATCGTTAGTAGAGAGAATATCCTTGATATATGTGATGGGATAGAAGAGGAGTGGAAAAGAGGCTACTACCTTGTAGACTTGGAACATGGTCGCCGTACTTGGATGGCTCTCTTTGCTAAAGCTACAGGATATAGAGGACAATCCTATCTTCATAGTAGCAATTGGAGCAAATTTGCTAAAGGAATTGAGAAGAAGAAAAAAGAGGGCTATAGCCTTATAGACCTAGTGTATGGTGATGCCGAGTGGATAGGTATCTTTGCCAAAGGTACAGGTTGGAAAGATCAAGTAGTGACTGATGATAGAGAATGGAAAGAGTTTCGTGCAACGATCAAAGATCAGTGGAGCAAAGGAAACTCACTCGTTGGAGTAGAAGCAGGTGGTGGTAAATGGGTTGGTGTATTTGTCAAAAATTCTCAATATAAAAACCAGAGCTATATTAGTTTGGATGATTGGAGTTCAGTCAGAAAAGTCATTAGAGATAAGTGGGATCATGGCAATCAAATCATCAAGCTAGATTATGGTGAAGGTCGTTGGTTTGCTCTCTTTAGTAAAGACGCTCTATGGAGTGAACAAGCATACAGTAGCAACTACGGATGGGAGCGATTTAGAGGCAAATTCAAAGAGTATTGGAAAAATGATTTTGATGTGATCTCCATCTCTAGTGGATGGAATGACTAGATGCAATCAAGGGTAACTCTCAATCTTGAGTCACCTTCCCCATGATAGAGAACCAGTCTCTATCAAAATGCTCTTTGATATAAGCCTCTCTATGTGGTACTAAACAGTTTGAACAATCTTGATGTATAGCACGCTCATTGATAAATTGTTTTCCATCTTTTGAATCAATATCACAATAAGAGAAGAGACTCTTCCCCTTCTCTTTTCTAAAACTATCATCATCAAATCGGAAATTTGGACATGCACACAGATAGCAGTTGAGCAGTTCTATATCATGGCATTTTTTATTTTTTGCATAAAGAGGGCAGAAGTCAGGCTCCTCTATGCACATATTTTCAAAGCGAAAATACTCTATAAGGGCATCATCGCTAAGGTGTGCAAGTTTGGTGACGATAGCTTTGTGTTTTGCTCCATGTTTATCAAACCAAGTTCTATATGACATGCATTCTACTCGTTGATCCTCTCTTTGATCTCTTTGGCCAATTGAGTAACTTTAGTGAGTTTTTGGCTCTGCGAGAGAGACTCATCGAGCAGTATCTTCACAAAGGCAGAACCTACTATCACCCCATCGACACCTTTGGCTTTCTCTTTGGCGGTATGCTCATCCACACCAAAACCCACGAAGAGTGGTGTAGTTGTCTGTTGGCGTATCTTAGCTATGACTTTCTCCAAAGACTCTGCTTTGCCTGCACCTGTAATCCCCGCATAGGCTACAAGATAGATAAATTTCTGTGCATTAGCTACAAGCTCATCTATCCGCTCTGGCGTATCGGTAGGAGCGACGAAGTCTATAAGTGAGAGTTGATTTTCTTGGATGATCTTTTTGTAGGAGCGTGCCTCTTCGAGTGGAAGATCAGGGATGATAAATCCATTGACTCCACTCTTTTTCGCCTCCTCTATGAAGAGATCTATACCTTTGTGATAGAAAGGGTTGAAATAACCCATCCAAAGTGTATCGATATGCGGTGCTATCTGTTTGGAGACTTCAAAAAGATTTGCTATCTTGAAACCATTTTGTAGTGATTGGAGATTGGCTCTCTCTATAGTAGGACCATCTGCGACAGGATCAGAAAATGGGATGCCAAGCTCTAGTGTATCGACACCAGACTCAGCAAGCCCCAATGCAAGATCGACAGTAAACTCAAGGCTTGGATAACCCGTAGTGATATAAGCAACAAGATTTTTCAAAAGTTCTCTCTTTGTGATGGGATATGTGTCATCTTAAAATATCAAAACAATACTCTCTACTTACTTATCCCAAATAATTTTTGTGATATTATACAAAACATAAATTAAGAGCATGCATGAGGTAGTAAATTTGAATCCAAAAATAACACTAAAACATTTACAAAAGATGAAAAATAGCGAAAAAATTGTCATGGTCACTGCATATGATGCACTCTTTGCCAATATATTCGATCCTCTTGTTGATATAATCTTAGTAGGAGATAGCCTCAATATGAGTTTTGCAGGTAAAGAAGATACACTTTCAGCGACGATGGATCAGATGATTTATCACTCTCAAGCAGTCTGTACCAAAGCCAAACGAAGCTTTGTGCTTTTTGATATGCCTTTTGGCTCCTATAGTGATGAACAAATAGCTTTAGAGAATGCTATCCGTGCCTATAGAGAGACAGGCGTGGATGCTGTCAAGCTAGAGGGTGGGAGCGAAAAAGCCACTATCGTGCGTCATTTGAGTGAGAATGCTATAGCAGTATTTGGTCATATAGGACTCAAGCCTCAAAGTGTCAGAAGCGAAGGTGGCTACTCTATCAAAGGAAAAAACGATGCAGAGAAAGAGGAGATCATCCATAATGCACTTGCCTTAGAAGCAGCAGGAGCTGTAGCATTGATCATAGAGGGTGTCAAGCCCGATGTAGCCAAAGAGGTGACGACGAGAGTCAAGATACCTACTATCGGGATAGGGGCAGGGGTTGATTGTGATGGTCAAGTCCTTGTTTGGAGTGATATGCTGGGCTTTTTTGATGAGTTTGTGCCAAAATTTGTCAAACAATATGGAGATGGTGCTACTCTTGTCAAAGAGTCTATCAAGAGTTATGCGACAGAGGTGAAAGCGGGAGCTTTTCCAGATGGAAAACATACTTATTAAGGATTGAAATGAGACGACTTTTTATACTATCTACAGTTATAGTGGCATTAGGATTGAGTGGCTGTGTAGCAATCTCTGCACAAGAAGAGCCAGAGCAGTTTATGAATAGTGCTATTATCACGAGTAGTGTCAAGACACGATTGGTACAAGCTTCTGGATTGGAGACTTTGAGCCTCACTGTAGAGACACTGCAAGGTCAAGTCCTCCTAAGTGGCTTTGCCCAAACCCAAGAGCAGAAAGATATGGCAGGTAAAATAGCTAATAATACAGAGGGTGTGACAAAAGTGATCAATAATATAGTGGTGCAGTAGATAGTGGAGAGGATGGTAGAGATAGAGAAATTTGAAGGTGAAAGCTCGTATGAAGTAACCCTCCGTCCTAGTAGTTGGGATGACTATATAGGACAAGAGAAGATCAAAAAAAATCTCAAAGTCTTCATAGAAGCGAGTAGACGACGCGAAGAGGCACTCGATCATATCCTCTTTTTTGGACCTCCAGGTTTGGGCAAAACTACCCTTGCAAATATTGTCTCCTATGAGATGGGAAGCAATATCAAAACAACAGCAGCACCCATGATAGAAAAATCAGGCGACTTAGCTGCTCTTCTTACTAATATAGAAGAGGGTGATATCCTCTTCATAGATGAGATACATAGAATGAGCCCAGCCATTGAGGAGATACTCTACCCCGCTATGGAAGATTTCCGTCTCGATATCATCATAGGGAGTGGACCAGCTGCACAGACGGTGAAGATAGACCTCCCACGATTTACACTCATCGGTGCGACGACACGAGCGGGTATGCTCTCTAACCCCTTACGAGAACGATTTGGTATGCACTTTCGTATGCAGTTTTATACGCCACAAGAGCTTGCGACTATTGTAGAGATAGCTTCTCAAAAGCTCAATAAACCTGCCCTCTCAAATGCTGCTAGCGAGATGGCAAAGAGAAGTAGAGGCACACCACGGATAGCACTGCGACTCCTCAAGAGAGTGCGAGATTTTGCTGAAGTTGCAGATGAGGAGCAGATCAATCTCAAAACGACACGGTTTGCACTCGATGAGTTAGGTGTCAACGATCTGGGTTTTGATGAACAAGATATCGAACTATTAGAACTCCTTGTAAGTGCAAAAGGCAGACCTATGGGACTGAGCACCATCAGTGCAGCTCTGAGTGAAGATGAGGGGACGATAGAGGATGTCTTAGAGCCATACCTCCTCTCAAACGGATATATAGAACGAACAGCAAGAGGTCGCATAGCTACACCCAAAAGTTATACACACTTTCGACTCACTCCCCCTATGAGTGAAAATATTCAGGAGGGTTTATTTGAATAAAACCAATATTTCTGTGCTCATCATACTGTTTGCATTGGCTCTCTGGGGTGCATATAGCATCTATCAGCCATTTTTACTCTCTATGATAGTCGCTATGCTACTCACGATGGCAACTTATAACCTCACCAAGAAACTCACTAAAAAGTTCAACTCTAGAGTTTGGAGTTCGCTCCTTATGACGATATTTTTGGTTGTAATCATCTTTGCCCCTATAGTCTATGTCACAACCGCAGGTGTCGAATACATCACCAATGTAGACAAGCAGATGCTCAAAGAGACAGTCCACGGTGTAGATAAATCTCTTTCCAAACTCCCATATGTGGGAGAGTGGATGGCAAAAAACTTTAGCGAAAAGGAGATACTCTCATCTGTCCAAAAGTCAGCTTATTATATCACCTCTTTGGGAAGTGCAGGTATTAGTTTTGTCAAAAATATGTTTTTTGTCATACTCTTCTATTTTATTATCAATCTCCATGGTGATCGTATCTTTGAATTGATCCGCTCACTTCTGCCTATCACAAGAATCAAAAGTGCCAAAATGATTCATGAAGTCTCATCTACGATGGAGGTAGTCTTCTACTCGACTATCGCTACAGCTCTGCTAGAGGGGCTACTCTTTGGTATATTTATTGCCAATCTTGGTTTCAATGGAGTGCTACTAGGGATCATCTATGGGTTTTCATCCCTTATCCCCATCGTAGGTGGTGCTTTGGTATGGGTACCTGTAGCACTCTATAGCTGGCATCAGATAGATGTTCACACTGCTTGGGTTATCGCACTCTACTCTATCATTATGATATCTGTGATTGCTGATACTTTTGTCAAGCCTGTTATTATCAAAGTGATCAAAGAGGATATGCTCAACAATAGTAATGATATAAATGAGTTGGCAATCTTCTTCTCTATCGTCGCTGGCATGAGTAGCTATGGTATTTGGGGAATGATCCTAGGACCAGCTATCACTTCATTTTTGATAGGGATGACGAGAGTCTATATCGAATATAACCACGTCAATACTACTGCCTCTTCCTGAGGCAACTTCCCAAAAACAATTCTATACAGGTTATAAATATCATAACTTAAAATTCTTATGATAGAATGTTTGTTCTAAATCAATCAATAGGAAATAAAAGAATGAAACAGATAACAGTGATGGAAAAGTATCCAGTATTTACCTTAGAGATAGCAAAAGATGAGACAATGCTCAAGAGTGTGGATGAGATATTGGCATTTCTCAAAGAGAAGATAGAGGCACATCCTGTAGCAGTCTATATCAGTGTGTTTGATCACTACTCGCATACAGCTTCTCTTCAAGTAGGTTCTATCTCAGAAGATATCAAAGATGCCAAAAATATCATATGTTGTTTTGGAAAATCATTGCTTAAGGCTGAAGTTTTGGCAGTAAGACCAAGATCTATAGGTGTAGCAGAGATGAGTGATGGTTTTGTGATAAGTTTCTTAGAAGCACCAAATCCTGATGCAAATACTGCTATGGAGAGTTGGGTAAAATCGATAGCAAATAAGTGAGCGATTGCAAATGATGAAAAAAAATTTTTAATTAAGAGTAATTTTATCTGATTTAGGGAATAATGCTCTTATCAAATTATTTTTAAGGAATAAAAATGGCAACAGTAACATTTAAAGAAGATATCGTATGTAACCTAGAAGGAACAGAAGTAAGCGTAGGTGACACAGCACCAGTAGTCACAGTAGTAAATTGTAACCCAATGCTTCAAGATGAGCAAGTTGGTGGTGAAGGCAAAGTACAACTCGTAGTAGCAGTACCATCACTTGATACAGGTGTATGTGATGCAGAGACTAGAAGATTTAATGCAGAAGCAGCTTCATTAGAAGGTGTAGAAGTTATCACTGTATCTATGGATTTACCATTTGCAGCAGCTAGATGGTGTGGTGCCGCTGGTATCGACAACATCAAAGTATGTTCAGACTTCAGAAACAAAGACTTTGCGAACGCGTATGGTGTTCTTCTTGCTGATGGTCCTTTGGCAGGTATCCTTGCTAGAGTTATATTTGTCGTAGGAAAAGATGGAAAAGTAGCGTATAAACAAGTTGTACCTGAGATCACAACTGAACCTAACTATGAAGAAGCTTTAGCAGCAGCAAAAGCAGCTCTCTAAGGATTACTCCTTTTGAACTTTTTGGGAGGGATGAGTCCTCTCAAGAAGATTCGTACCCCCTCCTTATCTATTTGGGTTTATCTTGAGCAAGATCAAATCAGCTATCACATTCCCAAGCAGAGTCAAAAAAGCCCCTATGATAAGTATACCCATGATGACAGGATAATCACGACTCAAAGCACTTTGATAAAAGAGTAATCCCATGCCATCTATAGAAAATATCTGCTCTAGTATGACACTACCCCCCAATAATCCAGGAAGAGAGAGTCCCAATATGGTGATGATAAATGGCTTTAGATTGGGATATATATAGACCCTTTTGAGCTCTTTCTCTCCTATGCCTCTGGATTTTGCAAAGAAGACATAATCACTCTTTAAGATATCGAGTGTCAGAGATCGGATATAGAGGAGTAGCGAACCAAAACCCACGAAGACAATGACTGTGATAGGAAGTACAAGATGGTAGGCAAGATCCAGATAATACATGACACCTCTATATGTCTCAAAACCCTCTAATCCACTGATAGGAAACCACTGCAACTTAAAAGAAAATAGAAAAACAAGGAGAAGGGCTAAATAAAAAGATGGCGTAGCATAGCTAAGTAGCGACAACTGCTTGACTCCCTCCTCAAACTTGCCTCCTCTCAGTGCAGATGCTACCCCTAACTTGATAGACAAAAAAAAGACCACTACCATCGCTACCACATTGATCCCAAGTGTGATACCTATGCGTGAACCTATCTCTGTAAGAACCCCTTGCCCACTAGCAAAAGATAAACCAAAATCCAAATGTAGCAACGCTTTAAGCCAAAGTAGATATTGCATATAAAGAGGTTTGTCGAGTCCATAGACCGATTTGAGATGGGCTATAGACTCTGGAGTGATATTTGGGTTGAGACCACCTGCTGCAAAAAAGCTATTGGGAGCCAAATGTATCATTCCAAAAGAGAGGAGTGATATCAAGAGCAGCATCGAGAGAATATAGAGTGATTTTTTGAATATTAATTTTATCATAGGTAGATTATAACATGATGATATTATTTGTTGATTGAATTGATTTTGCAGTTATTTTTCTTAAGAGATTTTACACTATTAGAGTCTACCCTTCTCAAGAGGAGGATAGATCAAAATAGTTTTGGACAATTACCAAGAATAGTTCTTGATAATTGAAAAGAGGTATTGTTTTACCAGTTTACTTCAGCTGTAAACATAAAGCCTTTGTTTTCTTTGGTTGCTTTAGTGATATCGTCATACTCTTGTTTTTCATCAAGATAGTTAGCAATAAACTCAACATTTTTGTTCCATTTATATGCTATACCAGCAATAGTTGTTTTTTTAGTTTCACCGTTATCAAGTTCATAGTTATCATATCTACCGACGATATTCCACTTCTCAAGAGAGTCATCAAAAGTAAGCATTCTCAACTCACCATTTACTGACCAACCATCACCAGCAACTTTAGATGCTGCTTTGTCTGTAGTCAAATAGTTAGCTCCTATCAAGAATTCAGCTTGGTTATAGACTGCATTGATACCATACCAGTTGAAATCACCATCTATAACATCACCTTTGCTACTGTAGTCTTGGTTGAGTTGACCAAAGAATGATACATCTGCATAGCTGTCATGTTTGTGTACATGTTTTTTACCTGTACCAAGCAAGTGAGCAGTCAATCTCCACTCAAAGCTCAAGCCATTATCTTCATCTTTATCCAATGAACCATGGTATCCCTCACCATTGTATATACCAAGTTCACTTGAGAAGTACTCTGTTTTTGTCTTGAAGTTCACACCAAGGTCTGCAGAGTTAGTATAGTCACCACCATTTTTTGCTTCTACAAAAGTTTTATAGATAGATCTGTATCTCCAGCCATGATGCTCTGCATAATCAATCCAAGGTCTATGTGCTTGACCAAATTCTACACCAGTAAATGGTAAAACATTATCCATATAGAGGTAAGCATACTTCAATCTCACTGTCCAGTCACCTGTAGTAGCATCTTTGACACTGATATCACCATCTGCACTTGGGACTTTTTCTTTTCCTACTTGGTGTGTATCAAGTGTGATTCTAGCATAACTCTTTGGATCTTCAGCAAAATATCCTTTGACTTGAAAGTAGTTTCTGCTTGTCTCAAAGTAGTTGACACGGTTATCATTGTCATCCATACTCTTGAAACCAATATAGTGTTTACCACTAAATTTAAGCACAGGTGCTTTTGATTTTACAACTGTTGCTTTGGCAAATTTCTCATTGAGAGTAGCACCATCTTTTGATTCTAATGCTTCTATCTTTTTAGACATTTCATCCATTTGTGCTTTTAGTACATCGATTTCGCTATGACTACCTGTAGAAGGTGTAATATACCCACCTGCATTTGCAACTGATAGAGCCGATACCGCTACTAAAGAGAGTAGAGTTTTTTTCATTGTTTTGTCCTTTTTCCTTGTCTTGTTGTATGGCGAAATTATAGAAAAAAAAGATTACAAAACGGTAACATAAGGCTACCACAAGGAAACTCACTCTAGCTCTGATTGTTTTTGGGAGGTTCCTTATTACTCTCTATCGATTGTGAAGAGTAGATAGGATGGATACAATCTGCCACTTATATAATCAAAGAGTATCTAGTTGGGACTATCTACCTCTTGATGCCTGCCGTAACTAAATCATGGATATGAAGAACCCCTACTATCTTGAGATCTTCATCTGTGATGATCAGTAGTTGTATGCGGTTGTCTTCTATGATCTCTAGGGCTTCGCTGGCTAAGAGTTCGCTATTTTGATAGCTTTTGGGTTCTTGGGTGGCGTAGGTGATAGCTTTTTGTGAGAGGTCGAAATCTTCATGCAACAAAGCCCTCCTCAAGTCACCATCGCTCAAGAGTCCTACGAGTCGCTCTCTGTCGTCTACTATCAATACTGTACCTAGCTTCCCCTCACTCATCACTACTATCGCTTCGTTGAGTGTCGTCTCTTGAGTAATGATAGGGAGGTTTTCACTTCGCATCAAATCTTTGATCTTGATAAAGAGTCGTTTACCTAGTGAACCACCAGGGTGAAAAGAGGCGAAATCTTCTGCTTTGAAGCCTCGTTTTTTCATCAGAGCCACAGCCAAAGCATCGCCTATAGCCATCGTAAGCGTTGTTGATGTCGTGGGAGCAGCACCTAGAGGACAAGCCTCTTTTTCGATAGCTATAGAGAGCAGTGTATCGCTATAGAGTCCTAGAGTGGAGTTGGACTCAGCACTCATCCCAATGAGGGGAATATCAAACCGTTTGACATGTGGCAATATCCGTACCAACTCTTCGCTCTCACCACTATAGCTGATAGCCAAAACTGTATCGCCCTTGCCTATCATGCCTAGGTCACCATGGAGTGCTTCTGTAGGATGCAAAAAAAAGCTAGCCGTCCCTGTACTCGCAAAGGTAGCCGCCATCTTTGCACCCACAAGACCTGACTTGCCTACACCTGTGACGATGAGCTTGCCCTTGGTCTGCTCTATGATTTCTATAGCCTTGATGAAGTGCTCATCTATTGATTGCATAGCATCTATCAGGGCTTTGGCTTCTATCTCTAGGGTCTCTTGGGCTATTAGTATGGGGTTCATTTAATAATCACAACTTCTTAATTTTTATCAATTTTTGCTGTAGGGTGGGAGTATCCCACCAAACGATAATCACCAATCACTTCTGGGTTGTATCCATCCTACACATAAAAAATAGTAGGGATAATAATCGGGTAGAGCTTTTTGAGACGGATAACATGTTTGCGTACCATCAATCTCACTTCATTCTCTACTACTTTTGCTGATACTACCTGCTCTGGTTTTGCATTGGAGAGGAACTTCTCTATCATAGCTGCTATCTCCTCTGTAAATCGTTTGGTTTGATTCTCAGGGATGACACCATGGATTGTCACCACAGGCTTGCCTATCATCTTATGTGTTTGGTTTGATATCTGAAGCATGACATTGATGATACCATCAGAGGCGAGTTTTTGTCTATCTATAATGACATCATCGTGTATCTCTCTGTTGTTTTGGTTATCTATAAATGTTTTTCCTGTTTTGACAGTTTTTACCTTTTTGAGGTATTTAGGGGTGATCTCTACTTGATCTCCATCGCTCATGAGTAGGATATTTCTCTCATTGACTCCACACTGGACTGCTGTTTTGGCATGTTTGGCGATATGGTTGTACTCACCATGCACAGGGAGGAAAAACTTCGGCTGTACGAGTCGTAGTATGAGCTTCTGCTCCTCTTGGGCTGCATGTCCTGAGACATGGATATCTGCGAAATCTTGATAACGCACTGTTGCCCCTGTCTTGACGATATAGTTCATCATTCTGGATACAGAGCCTTCATTTCCTGGTATGGCTTTGGCAGAGATGATGACAGTATCTGTCGGCTTGAGCTTGATATGGCGGTGTTCATTGGTAGCCATACGAAAGAGTGCTGCCATATCTTCACCTTGTGAGCCTGTAGTGACTATGAGTACTTCATTGTCAGCGTACTTTTTGATCTCATGAGGCTCTATGAAGTGCTTGTCAGGGATATCTACATAACCCAAAGCTCTCGTCACCTCTATATTTCGCTCCATAGATCGACCTATGACACAAATTTTTCTACCATGTTTGATACCTCTCTCCATCGCTTGGTAAATCCTATGGACATTGGATGAGAATGTAGACATGATCATCCGACCCTTTGCAAGCATATAGAGGGTATCAAAGGTATTACCAACGACGGCTTCACTCTTGGTAAATCCTTGGTTGTATGAGTTGGTACTATCACTAAAGAGACAAAGAACCCCTTTTGATCCGTAGTGAGCATATCTCTGTAAATCTGCTGTATATCCATCTATAGGAGTATGATCTATTTTGAAATCGGCTGTGTGGATAATAGTCCCTGCTGGAGTCTCTATAGCAAGTGAACAAGCATCTATGATAGAGTGAGTCATATGCATCCACTCTATTTTGAGGTCACCTATAGTGTATTGTTCCCTTTTGGTGATGAAATTGAAGTAGCTTGTATCACTCTTGAGACCATGTTCATTAAATTTATTTTCTATCATCGCTAGTGCAAGCGGTGTACCATAGATAGGAAATTTCATCTCTTTGAAGAGGTATGGTACTGCTCCTATGTGATCTTCGTGTGCATGGGTGATGATGATAGCTTTGATTTTGTCTTTGATGACTTTGATATAGCTAAAATCAGGCACGAGTATATCTACACCATGCATACTCTCATCAGGAAAACTCATACCTACATCTATGATGATAGCACTCTCTTCAGTCTCAAGTACTGCCATATTTCCACCTATCTCACCAAGTCCACCTAGAGGAGTAAATCGCACTCTTCCTTTGGAAGTGATATCTATCTGTCTCCAAGGGTTGAGTCTAGCCTCTTGTACCTCTTTGTTTTTGAGAATAGATGCTCTCATCTCATTGGAGACATTAGTAGGCTCGTTTTTCCTTCGTTTGCTACTGTTTCTGTTGCCACTTTTATTGTTTTTGTTTTGTGGTTTTCTATTGTTGCTATTTGGTTTTCTATTATTGTTTTGGTTTGGCTTGCGATTTGGAGATGCTTTCTCTCCCCCCTGCTTTTGTCTGTTGGGGTTTTGGTTTTTATTGCTATTTGGTTTTCTGTTTGGATTTGGGCGGTTTTGCTTCTGCCCCTCTATGCCGTTATTGGCTCTATGTGGATTTGCCCTTCTGTTTGGGTTGGCTGCTCTGGAGTCTTGTCTACTCTCTTGACGCTCTTGTTTGTTTGTGTTGTTGTCCATCTAAAATATCCTTTAGTTCATTATATATTTGATGATAGATAGATGTCTCAGCTTCATGTGGTCGTAGATTTGATTCTAGTTCCAGTGTATCAAAAAGATTTGCGATAGTATCTTTGCCAAAGGCAACGGATAGATTTTTAGAGAGCTTCTTGCGTGGTTGCGAAAATGCAATCCTCAATAATCTTTCAAACTTCTCATTACTATCACTCCGTTCCTTTGTGATCAAGAGCACTGCCGAAGTTACTTTGGGTGGAGGAACAAAAGCTTCTGCTTCTACGTCAAAACAGAGTGTTGCTTCTCCTACACTCTGGGTCAATACCGAGAGAGCCGAAAACTCTTTTTTGCCTGCAACAGCAGAAAACTTCTGTGCAACTTCTTTTTGAACCATTACCAATATCGATCGGCAATTTGGATCTTTCAATGCTCTCAAAATAATATTAGTCGCAATATAGTAGGGTAGATTGGCTACGAGACGATATGGTTCATCTAGTAGACTCTCTTCTCCCCAACGCTCAAGCACATCTCCACACTCTAGCCTAAGTCTATCTGACTCAATAGCTTCATCAAGCGTATCTGCAAGATGCTCACATAATCTCTTGTCAACTTCAAATGCTGTGACATTTCTCACTCTTACGAGTTCTTTGGTTAAATCACCTAAGCCAGGTCCGATCTCTGCTACGCGGAGAGACTTTCCATCAGATTTCTCTTCGGGCATCGCTTGGATGATTTGTCGTATATAATAATCACTTTTCAAAAAATTCTGTCCAAATCGCTTGTTGGCGAATTGACCTAAATCGGTCTCTATCATACTCTAAAGTGCCTTAATTTTGGGATAATCTAGTATAATAGTACCATAATATTTTACTAAATGGGATAAAATGGATTATTTTGCAAAAAGAATCATACCTTGCCTCGATGTAGACAATGGTAGAGTGGTCAAAGGTGTCAACTTTGTAGGCTTGCGTGATGCTGGAGATCCTGTAGAGGTAGCCAAACGCTACAATATAGAGGGTGCTGATGAGATCACATTCCTTGATATAGGAGCTACACATGAGGGGCGTGACACTATAGTAGATGTAGTACGAGAGGTAGCCAAAGAAGTATTCATCCCCCTCACTGTGGGTGGTGGTATCAGAGAGTTGAGTAATATCTACAACTTGCTCAATGTAGGGTGTGACAAAGTTAGTATCAACTCCGCAGCTATCAAACGCCCTGAGTTTATAGATGAAGGAGCCAAACGATTTGGTTCGCAATGTATAGTCGTAGCCATAGATGCCAAGAGGGTATCAGATGATAAGTGGCATATATTTACTCACGGTGGACGCAATGATACGGGGTTGGATGCTATAGAGTGGGCGAAACAAGCGTATGATAGAGGTGCTGGCGAACTACTCATCACCTCTATGGATGCTGATGGCACCAAAGCAGGCTTTGACAATGATCTTACCAGACGCATCAACGATGTAGTCAATATCCCTATCATAGCGAGTGGTGGAGCAGGAACTATGCGACATATAGAAGAGGCATTTACTCTAGGCAATGCAGATGCTGCTCTCGCTGCCTCTATCTTTCACTTCAAAGAGATAGATATCATGGATCTCAAGCACTATCTCCATGATCACAATATCCCAGTGAGAAGATAGATGATAGTGTGTGCAGGAGATAATGAACAGTTTGATTTCGCCACTCCCATAGGTATAGGTATGGTCAACACTGCTATCAATCTCACGAGACTCTGCCTACTCAATCCCCCAGAGTTTCTACTCTTTGTTGGTACAGCAGGAAGTTATGGTAATCATCAGATATTTGATATAGTTGAGTCAAAAACAGCTGCCAATATAGAGAATGGATTTTTAACTCATGGGGCATATACTCCCCTAGATAATGTAATCTCAACAGCTGATGAAGTTTCACGTGAAACAATCATAAACTCCAGCAACTACATCACCACCAACCCTACCCTCTCTTCTATGTACCTCAAACAAAATATAGAGTTAGAAAATATGGAGTTTTTTGCTATACTCAAAGTAGCCGAGGAGTTGGAGATACCAGCAGGTGGAATATTTATCGTGACAAACTATTGTAACAAGGATGCTCATCAAGCGTTTATCGCTAATCATAAAGAGGCTATGGAGAGGATAACTCTTTATATGAAAGATAGGCTAGAGAAAATGAGATGAGTAAAGATGATCAAATTATAAAAAAAGGAAAGTAGTGAAAGGCATAATAATAGCTTTAATTATTGGAGCAGGTGGATATTATTATTTAATAAATTATTACTATGCACCAAAGCAAAATGAATATCTAGATAAATACTTGGAAGATGAAAATAAAAGTGACGAAGATGATACTCTCTTTGTAGAAGATCCTAATGAGTACGATAATCAAATCATTAAAAACAAAAGAGAAGCAAAAGAGAGTAAAGCATCTGATGACTCGAAAGTTGAGAGAGAATTGATGGTCAACCAAGGTAACTATGAGGGGTCATCAGAAACATACAAATGTGATGGTCGGACAAAATGTATACAAATGAATAGTTGCCTTGAAGCTAGATTTTTCTTGGCAAACTGCCCAGGGATTGAGGGTATGGATCCCGATAAAAATGGCGTACCATGTGAAACAAATTTGTGTGGTGGGACGATATTTTAAAAGCTTATTGCAATCTAGAAATTAATTAATTTAAAAGGAACTATACTATGAATAATTGTAAAAAATAGTATTTTTAACCATAAAGCAACTTTGTACAATCCAAAAATAAGAAATAGAGAAGTTGACATAGAGTCAGTTTTTTGACAGCCTAGAGGAAATCTATCATCGTAGCTAGTAGATTATTAATCAACTTTACTTAATGGTGGGATGCTTTGTCCTACAGCACGATGTGCAATATGAGACATTTTTACTATCAGATAAAATAGTTATAAGGAAAACAGTGGCAGAAAATAACCAACCAAATAATAGAAAAAGAAGAATAATATATGTGGATGCAAGTTTCAATAACGAAACGAAAAAGTCCAGAATAGCCCTATATGACAAAAAGAAAAAGAAAATATATTCTATGTCAACTAAGTCACCTAAGAACATTACAGAAGCTGAAAAATATGCTATATTGAATGCTTTTTTGTATGTGAAAAAAAATAGAATTGAAGGAAAAATACAAATATTGAATGATAATACTAATGCAGTAGATGATCAATATGTTCAACTAGTATCTAATTATATGAAAATTCCTGTTAGCTGGATACCTAGAGAAATAAATAAAAAGGCTGACAGGGGTACAAAAGATGAATTTGAAATAAATGTTAAAGAAAAATATACTAATTTATTGGAGTTTTTTTATGAATTGATATTTAAAGAAGATATTATTCGTAAAAATCAAGTCCAAAAAAATACTAATAAAGATTCAGAAATCCAAAATATTGAGAGGAAAAAAGAAATATTACTATCTTCTGTTAAAAATTCACAACTAGAGAATGAATCTTACTCTACAATTGGTGCTGTGGGTGTATATATTAAAAAACATTACCCAAAATTCAAATATTCATCATTAAAAAAAGAACTTATGAAGTTTGACGATATATTTGTAATAGTAAATGACAATAATGTAAAGGTGAAAGAAAACAAATGAAAAAAATCCTCCAAGACTACACAAA
>CBEUND010000033.1:0-22708 GCA_965544395.1 uncultured bacterium
TGGGGGATTTGTTGAAAATTATTGCGTTTTTTACTTTTTTTTGGTTTTTTTTGGGTTTGGCTTACATTAATATAGTACTTATTTACTTTTTAATAGATTACATTTTACCTATCTATCTCTACAATCTAAAAAATATCAGCTATGGACAAAAGTACACGAAAAGTTGATGATACTTTATAGTATGAAAGAAAAAGTAACTTATTTTCACACTTTTAGCTCATTGTAATGTTATATTAAGTTTAATACTGTTAATATTCGGTTAACAGATTAACATATCTGTAAATGAATGTAAATCTTTTGGACAAGTTACATTAATTATTTTAATATGATACAAGGAAGTAGAGATGAAATTAACACGAATTAGCCTTATGGCTGCGTTGGCAATCAGTAGCTCTTTTGCAGGTGGAAATGTTTCACCAGTAGCAGAAGTAGTTGAGACAGTAGAGCAACCTTTCCCACAATGGGACTTTAATGGACAAGCTGTAGTATATTACCAAACATCTGATCAATTTGGTACTGGTAGCCTTTTTGAGCAAGAGTCTTCATTGGCAAGTGCTGGTCTTCAGTTGAATGCTGTTGGTACATTTGATTATGGTTTGAGTGTAGGTGCACAAGTAACTGGTCTTGGTACTCTTGGTCTACAAAATGAAGTAGTATCAAATATCATGCAAAGTGCTGATGGTAACCTCAATGGTGGTGCAGTAACTAAATTGTATGGTCAGTGGTCAAATGGTGCGAATACACTCAAAATAGGTCGTCAAGAACTTCCTAAAGCACTCTCTCCATTTGCATGGTCTGAAAGTTGGAATGTTTTCAAAAATACTTATGAAGCTGGTGTATATATAAATACTATGGTTCCAAGTACAGTATTGGTAGGGGCATGGGTTTCAGGTGCTAACCAAAATGGTGTAGGTGCTTGGGATGCAAATGGTAACTGGTTTACACATGGTCTTCATTCAGGTCCATCTAATCTCAATGACTTCAACAAAGTAAATGGTACTGATGGTATCTTTATGGTTACAGCTCAAAACAAATCAATCCCTAACTTAACTATCACTGGTTCATTCTACTATGGTGCAAATCTTGTTGACAATATGATGAACAAAATAGCTGAAATGAATGGTGAAGCAAAAACTGCTGGTACAGGTGATGCTGCTACTATTATTTGGGGAGATGCTCTCTATGCAAGTGATGATTTGCCAGTATCATTTGCTGTTCAAGGTGGACAAATATCTGTAGGTAATGATCTTGAAGATACTACTGCTTATGGTGCTAAAATCGCAGGTAAATTTGGTATGTTTGGTATAAAAGCTGCATACTCAAGTGTCGACGAGGGATTTACAGGTGTATTCAATGTTGGTGGTGTAAAAACTCCTCTCTATACACAAATGATTCTTAATCAAGACATGATTGCTAGCAATGCTGATACATTCCTCATCGGTGCAAGTGCAGATGCTCTTGGTGGTAAATTTATCCTTAACTATGGTGGAACAACTATGAATGATCATGTCATAGATCAAGAAGCTGGTACTGTTGCTGATGTAGACTATGCAGAAGTTGACTTTATCTACAAAACTAAAGTATGGAATGACAGCACAACTCTATTGGCTGCATATGTATACCAAGATCATGACTTGCAAGAAGATGCAAACAATGTTCTTCGTTTCTGGGTTAGATATAATTTCTAAGAGTAGACTCTTATAGTTATATACCCTAAGAGTTCAGGCTTTTGCCTGACTCTTGATCTTTTTATTCTCTTCTAAATTTTTATTCTTTCAAACTCAAATCAACAAAAAGTGAATTATCGTGAGCAAAAAATTACATTTAGTTAGCTTAGGCTGTACCAAAAATTTAGTAGATAGTGAAGTGATGCTAGGTCGCCTGCGTGACTATGATATCATAGATGAAGCCAAAAGTGCTGATGTGATCATCGTCAATACTTGTGGTTTTATAGATGCAGCAAAAGAGGAGAGTATCAACACTCTTTTGGAGCTGCATGAACAGAGAAAAGATGACTCTTTGCTTGTCATGAGTGGTTGTCTCTCAGAGCGATACAAAGAGGAGTTACAAGCTGATATGCCAGAGATAGATATCTTCACTGGTGTAGGAGACTACGAAAAGATAGATGCACTTATCAGTCAAAAGCAGAGTAGCTTCACACCTGAAGTCTATTTAGCCAATGAAAGTTCTGCTCGTGTTATTACAGGCTCTAATTATCATGCATATATCAAGATAGCAGAGGGGTGCAATCAGCAGTGTTCTTTTTGTGCTATACCTAGCTTCAAAGGCAAACTCCACTCAAGAACACTCTCTTCTATCCAAAAAGAGGTAACGAGATTGGTCGATGAGGGTTTCTATGATTTCTCTTTTATCTCACAGGATAGCTCTAGTTTTGGGCGAGATATAGAGATGAGTGATGGACTTATAGAGCTCATCAAAACTGTAGAGCAGATAGAGGGTGTAGTAAGTGCTAGGATACTCTACCTCTACCCAAGTACTACAAGCTTTGAACTCATAGATGCACTAGCAGACTCCAAAGTATTTCAAACTTACTACGATATGCCTATACAACATATAGATGACAGGATGCTCAAAACTATGAGACGAGGTTTTGGTGAAGAGAAAACTATAGCACTTTTGGAGTATATGAGAGCTAAGCCAGAGAGTTTTTTGCGTACATCTCTCATCGCTGGTCATCCTAATGAAAACGATGAGCAGTTTGAACGACTCTGCTCATTTGTAGAAGATTTCGGCTTTGATAGATTTAACACTTTTCACTACTCTAACGAAGAGACAACTCCCGCTTTCAAAATGAAACAGATAGATGATCAGACTATAGAGAGCAGAGCAGCGAGATTGGGTGAGATAGCCAAAAGTTCTACACTCAAATCTCTACAGAGTTTAGTAGGTAGCAAGATAATTGTAGTCATAGATGGTGAGAGTAGTGAACATGAATATCTTTTATCTGCAAGACCCCTTTCGTGGGCTGTAGAGATAGATGGAGAACTACTCATCAACGATACGGCTGATCTACCTATAGTCTATGGGAAACGATATGAAGCCATGATTACTCAATTGGTTGGGGACAAGCTACTTGCAACACTTCTCAAAACTTATTGACAAAAAAAATCTTTTAGCATTTTCAGCAGGTGTTGATTCATCTGCTCTCTTCTTTCTTCTCATAGAAGCAGATATACCCTTTGATATAGCATTTGTCAACTATGGGACGAGAGATCAGTCGCTCGATGAAGAGTCCTATGCATTGGAGTTAGCCAAGAGGTATAACATAGAAGTATATATAACAAAAGCACCTCGCTATGAGACTCATTTTGAAGCCAATGCTAGAGCATTTCGTTATGACTATTTTGAATCCCTTATTGAAACCTACTCCTATGATAATCTCATCACTGCTCATCAACTCAATGACCAGTTAGAGTGGTTATTGATGCGTTTGAGTAGAGGTGCGGGGCTTTGTGAATTGATAGGTTTAGAACCGCATACAGAGAGGAAGACAGCCAAAGGAGCATCCTATAAGCTTATCCGTCCTCTATTAGATAAGACCAAACAAGAGCTACTTATATATCTCCAGAGCAATAATCATAAATACTTTATAGACCAGAGTAATAAAGATAAAAAATATGAGAGAAATAGATTTAGAGAAGCGTTTAGTGATCCCCTCTTGGAACAATTTACTGATGGTATCAAAAGAAGTTTCAACTACCTATATAGAGACAAACTAGAGCTAGAAGATGGCATAGAGTTGCTCTTGAGCCACTATGAACTCAGAGTCTATACCCTCAATAAAAATAGCTTAAAGACAAGAGCTACAGATCTTGCACTCAAAGAGTTGGGCTATCTACTCTCTGCAAATCAACGCCAAGAGATAGAAAGAAAAGATAGTATAGTCATAGGTGGAAAGTGGGCAGTTGTCTATCAATCAAAACGCCTCTATATCTGCCCATTTATCAACTCATCCATGCCCAAAAAGTATAAAGAGTTATGTCGGATCTCCTCTATGCCAATCAAGATACGAGCCTACTGCTATAGTAAAGATATGAGACCTTTGGATGTAATGGGATTATAATTTACGAAATAAGAGGTAGTTTCTAAAGATAGTTTGATAAAAGAGAAATTCGATATTTGGCGCGTGAACCGCACCAAAATTTTGCTACAATACTAGCTATTAATATCCGCTAGCACTGACCATATATTCTATAAACCCAAGAAGAGGATTCATAATAAAGATAGAGCCTACTGTGGCAGCAACAGCTATACCCACGATAGTGATAAGTGGCTTCGTCAAGTTATAAGTGACTGTACCATCATTTTGTTCTGGAGACATAAGGAACATATAGACTATAAGTTTCAAATAATAGTAGGCAGAAATCGCTGAGTTGAGACCCATCACAACTGCTAACCAAACATACCCTGCATCTACAGCAGCTCCCATTATATAAATCTTACCCCAGAAGACTGAAAATGGAGGAACTCCTGCCAAAGAGAGCATAAAGAGAGCCATAATTACTGCTGCCATAGGCATTATTTTGATCAAACCTGCAAACTTCTCATATGGATGGTCATATCTCTCATGGTAAACTCTATTTTTGTGTCTACTAATCCAAAGCATCGTAAATGCCCCAAGATTTGTAAACATAAAGAGAGCATAGTAGAAGAATACGCCTGAGTTACCCTTGGTAGTATCCAAAGCCAATGCAGCCATCACGAAACCAGCATGTGAAATAGAACTATATGCCAACATTCTTTTGACATCTTCTTGTACAAGTGCCATAATATTTGCCAAAGTCATAGTAGCGACAGCTAGTACTAAGATCGCTATACGAATCCACTCAATACCTAGGTCAATATACATACCAAATATACGCATAGCCACTACAAATGCAGCGACTTTAGGTACTACTGACATATACCCTGCTAGTGGAGCACTCGCACCCTCATAGACATCTGGTGCCCAAGTATGGAATGGAAAGAGTGAAAGTTTGAATGCAAATGCAGCCAAAAGCAATATAGACCCACCAAGTATAGCTATCATCAAACTAGGCTCTGCCAAGCGTGTCTGCAATACATCAGCCACTTGATAGAGTTCTACACTTCCTGTCAATGCATACACAATAGCAGAACCCATAGCATAGAAAGCTGCTGACAGTGCACCCATAGTGAAGTACTTCACAGCAGCTTCATAGGAGTTGCTTCTATTATGAAGAGCTATCAAAGTATAGAGTGAGAGTGATGCCGTCTCAATACCTACAAAGATAAGTATGAGGTTGTCACTTGATACCATAAATTGGAAACCAGCTATCATAAACAAAAAGAGTGCAAAAAACTCAGGATAGGAGTATTCATGAAATCTTTTAGTAGTCAAGGCCAATGGGATAAAAAGCATAGAAGCTATCAGGATAATCATCTGAGAAACCATAGCAATACCATCGACCAAGACCACATCAAAGAAACCTCTTTCGTTGACATTGAGTCCAAGCACTGATCCAAAATCAATAAATAGAATCAAAATTGTCATCATCACATAGAGAGACTTATGCAAATCTCCCTTTATCAAATCAATAATCAATATGATTAAACCACCAGCAATAGCTATAAGCATAGGTGCTAGCGTGATCATATTGAGGGAAGCTAAACTTACATTGATAGGCTCTAACATTATTTTGCCTCCTTCGTTATACTATTTACAACTATTCGCTCTTTTGCTTCAGGAGTAATCGCTTTTTCTTCCATGAAGCTCAACATAGCTTTCACACTATTATCTATAGGAGCGAGTACAGGTTTCGGGTAGACACCCAACCAAATCACTATGGCAACCAAAGGCACAAGTGAAACTATCTCTTTTCTGTCCAAATCTAACAACTTCTTATTTTCATCATTTGTAATTGGTCCAAAGAAAGTTCTTTTGTATATAGTCAACATATAGATAGCACCGAGTACAATAGTCGTACCTGCGAGTATAGTACCTATCATAGAGACTTTATAGAAACCAAGAAGTACAAGGAATTCCCCAACAAAACCGATAGTGAGTGGAAGACCTACAGCTGCCATCAACATAATACCAAAGATGAGTGCATATTTTGGCATCACTGTTGCCAATCCACCAAACTCGCTGAGGAGTTTGGTATGTCGTCTATCATAGATGACACCAACCAACATAAATAGTGCACCCGACACGATACCGTGAGAGAGCATCAAAAAGATAGAACCACTAATACCCTCTGCATTCATTGCAAATGTACCTAAAACTATCACACCCATATGGGAGACAGATGAGTAAGCGATCACTTGTTTGATATCCTCTTGTGCATACGCAACCATCGCTGTATAGATAATCATAATAATTGAAATCACAGCAATAGGCATAATCATCATCACAGATGCATCAGGAAAGAGTGGTAAAGAGAATCGTACGAAACCATAAGTACCCATCTTGAGTAGGACTGCTGCTAGTATCACCGAACCGATAGTTGGTGCTTGACCGTGTGCATACGGCAACCAAGTATGGAATGGAAACATAGGCACTTTGATAGCAAAACCGATAAAAAATGCAACAAAGAGCCATATCTGATAACTCACTGGAAGTACCAATGCATACCAATCTGTAATAGAGAAACTCCATACACCAGAGACACTATGATAGAGATATGCCATAAAGAGCATACCAACTAGCATAATCAATGAACCAGTAAATGTATACAAGAAGAACTTGATAGAGGCATAGACTCTAAGTGGACCACCCCAAGCACCAATGATATACAACATAGGAACAAGAGAGAGTTCCCAAAAGAGATAGAAGATGATAGCATCCAAAGCTACAAAGACACCTACCATTGTCATCTCCAAAAAGAGGAGTGCAATGATCATGTTTTTAATATCTTTTTCCACACTCATGCTTATCATACCTAAAAGCGTCATCAACGCTGCCATGATTACGATGAAGAGAGAGATACCATCAACCCCAAGATAATAACTAATCCCAAAGTCAGGAACAATAGGTATCAACTCAACAAACTGCATACCTGCATTGGTTCCATCAAAGCTCATCCAGAGCCAAAGCGATAGCAGAAGCTCTACGGTAGCAACACTGATACCATACACTCTCATACTATTTTTGTCTACAACAAATCCCAATAATCCTGCGATTGCTGGGAAAAATACTAAAACACTTAATATATTATCCATCTACCTACTCCTTATCCTATTAGTGATGAGATTGCTGCAACAATCAATAATGCAACTAAACCAAAACTCATCCAATTGAGATAATTGGAGAGGTTACCACTCTGTATCTTTCTTGTCTTATCACCACTAGTGTATAAGAGATACGCAATACCATCTACAGTAGCATCCACTATTTTCATATCAACTGATTTCCACATTATATGAGATATCATAGCATATGGCTTGGATATAAACTCTGCATAAAATTGCGGGATGTAGTATTGATTTTTCAATAATTTATAGATGAAACTATTTTCACATTTCATATCTCTTTCTAATCCTTTAAAATATTTATAATAAGCCAAAGCGATACCACCTACAGCAAATGCCAATACGATGAACCCAAGTACTGTAGCATATTCATGCGTATGGTGACCCATCTCATAATTTGGCAAGAGATTGATGATAAATGTATGGAAAGAACTCTGGAAGAATCCAGCGATAATAGCCAAAATAGCCAATGGAGACATGGCTACCAATACAAACTTATACATCTCATGCGGATGGATACCAAACTCTTTATATCTCTCATCACCTTCAAATGTCAAGAATACTTGTCTGAAGCTATAGAATGCTGTCATACCAGCTGTCACAACAAGTACCGCCCACAAGATATATGTCCCCTCATTAAATGCTGTTTCGATAATAGCATCTTTGGAGAAGAAACCAGCAAGTGGCGGGATACCTGCGAGAGCTAGTGATGCGACACCCATGTAGATATATGTCCATCGCATAGACTTTTTGAGTCCACCCATTTTGAAGATATCAAGCTCATCATGCATAGCATGCATAACATTCCCTGCACCCAAAAAGAGCAGTGCTTTGAAGAATGCATGTGCTGCAAGGTGGAAGAGTGCTATCCAGTATGCACCCAAACCAGCAGCTGCAAACATATAGCCCAACTGAGAGAGTGTAGAGTATGCGATAATTCTCTTGAGGTCTCTGTTGACAAGAGCCATAGATGCCGCAAAGAATGCTACGAATGTACCAAGAGCAGCGATGAAGTAACTCACTTCAGAAACTTCTGGCATAGAGTAGAGAGGATTAGCTCGAATGACCAAGAAAACCCCCGCTGTTACCATCGTCGCTGCGTGAATCAATGCAGATACTGGTGTAGGACCCTCCATCGCATCAGTGAGCCAAGTATGGAGTGGGAACTGTGCTGATTTACCCATAGCACCAATAAAGAGTGCAATAGCTGCAAGTGTCAAAATAGACTCATCTAAATGTGGCAACTCTTTGAAAACGACATCATACTGAAGTGATCCTATATTCCAATAAAGAACAAAGATACCAATAAGCATTGCAAGGTCAGCTATACGGTTGACGATAAATGCTTCGTTTGCTGCCCATGATGGAGAGATAGATGGATTCTCCTCTGGTGATACATCTGGTTTGTGATACCAAAAACCGATAAGCAACCAAGAACAGACACCAACACCTTCCCAACCGATAAAGAGACCAGCGAAGTTATCACTCATCACAAGTATCATCATAGAGAATACAAATGCTGAGAGATAAGAGAAGAATCTATTGAAACTCTTGTCATGATCCATATAACCTATAGAGTAGATATGCACCACAGTAGAGACAAGTGTCACAACCGTCATCATAGTAACAGAGACATAATCTACTGTAAAACCAAATGGTATAGCCAAATCACCTGCACTGATCCAATCCATCATCGTCACATGGACGCTATCACCTGTAACAGCAACATAGAGAGCTAAAAAGGCAGACGCAAAAAAGGAGATAGCCAATAGAGTTGAAGCTATCACTCCCACAAACAATCTCTTTGGACTCATTCCATAAAGAGCAGCAAAAAGAGAACTAACAAACGGTGCAAAAAGTGCAATATATACATACTTTTCCATCACTACCCTTTCATTGAGACTAAATCATCGAGATCTAGTGTTCCGTGTTTTTTATAGAGAACTATCAATAGTCCTAAACCTACTGCCACTTCACTTGCTGCTACAGCAATAATAAAGAAAGCAAACATTTGCCCAGATAGATCACCATAGTAGCGTGAAATAGCTGCGAATGCTACATTGGCAGCATTCAACATCACTTCTGTTGCAAAAAAGAGCATCAAAAGGTTTTTTCTTCTCAATACACCTACAAGACCAATTGCAAACAATAGTCCTGATAGTATAAGATAGTCATTGAGTTCTATCATTTCTCATCCTCCTCTAAAATATCTTCAACTACCATTATCTCATCTTCATCAGTAGTAAGACTCTGATCCATCTTTTTACCTGCTAGGATAATGCCTGCTATCATCGCAATAAGCAACATCACTGCAGCCGCTTCAAATGGTATGAGATATTTTGTAAAGAGTACCATTCCTACAGCTTGTGGGTTTGTCGCTCCCTCTACCATAGGGTAGAGTGGTTGGATATTCTCACCTAGAATAGGTGCAGAGAATATGACAACCAACAATAAAGCAGTCAAGCCACCAAACAAGAAGACCATAGCTGGATTTGCATTTTTCTCTTTGACATCTCTTGTAACATCAAAGAACATCATAGCAAAAGCATAGAGTGCCAAGACAGCACCAACATAGACAATCAATTGTACTACACCGAGGAAGTCTGCCCCCAAGATGAAGAAAAATCCTGATATGAGTACCATGCCCGCAGCCAATGATGTCATCGCATAGAGTACATTGCTTGTCAAAACCGTTACCAAGAAGAGTCCTATCGTTAAGACTGAAAATAGATAAAAGGCTATTTGTTCATACATTCTCTCTCCTTCTAATACGCTAGAGGCGTTTTTTTGATATTGGCATCTGCATTTGGTGTCACTGCACCAAATCCATCATACTCTTGCTGTTGCTTGAGGGCATCGATAGGTGTCAACATATCTTCAAAGAGTGAGAAACCCGCTCTCTGCTCTGATGCATTCTCATAGCGTTGCCCATGGACAATCGCCAACTCTGGACACACTTCTGCACAATATCCACAGAAGATACAACGACCAAAGTTGATAGTATACTCTGAGACCTCTTTCCTCTGATCTTCATCATAGCGAGTATCCATCTTGATACAATCAGAGATACATATCTTTTCACACAATCCACACCCAATACATCTATAGTGTCCACTCTCAAGGAGGCGTAACATATCATGTATCGCTCTATATCGTGGAGATATAGGGAGTTTTTCAAATGGATACTTCGTCGTATGCATCTCCCCTCTGAAGAGTGCATTGATCATCTCTCGCATTGTTACATACAACCCTACAAAGAGTTCACCTTTGAAAGTACGGCTTACTACTTGTTGAAATTGACCCAAGCCTGTAGTAGGTGTAGGTTTGCTATCTATCATCTTGTAACTCTGCGTACCTACGCTTCTATCTTTAAACTGTTCTAAACTCATATCTGCTCCTTATACCATCATCACTAAGCCAGTGACAACAACATTGATAACTGCTATTGGCATCAATACTTTCCAACACAACCACATCAATTGGTCAGGTCTAATATGTGGCCAAGAGGCTCTCACCCACAACATCAAGAAAAATACAAATGCTATTTTCATCACCACTATAAACCAACCTGCAAAGAAACCAAGGTCATTATATCCACCCATAAACATCACTGCTGCCATGACAGAGATAGTAATCATATTGGCATATTCACCAATAAAAAACATCCCCCAACGCATACCAGAGTACTCTGTAGCATATCCAGAGACAACCTCGGCTTCATGTTCTAAAAGGTCAAATGGTGTTCTATTGGTCTCTGCAAATCCAGCTATTAGAAATAAAATAAACGCTACAGGCTGTTGCCACATCAACCAAGATGTCAATCCACCATCTTGATAGTTGTTGAAATCTACAAGTGAAAGAGATCCAACCATCATAATAGGTGCTAATATAGCAAGACCTGTGACTACTTCATAACTGAGTAGCTGTATCGCTGTTCTTGCACTTCCAATGATACCCCATTTGTTGGCTTGTGCCATACCTGCCAAAAGCGGCCCATAGAGACCAGCTGCCATCATACCAAGTATGAAGAGTACACCCACATTGACATCAGCAGCGATAGATGGAACAAAGACACCACCCAAAAGAGGAATCCACTCAGGAATAGTAAAGTCAGGAAAGACTGGTACTGATGCCAATGCAATAAATGCTGTCGCTGCTGTAATAGCAGGGGCGATTTGAAATATCAACTTGTTTGCATTTTGTGGGATGATATCCTCTTTAGTGAAGAGTTTGATACCATCTGCTGCAATCTGCAAGAGACCATAAGGACCCACATGCATAGGTCCCAATCTTCTTTGCATAAATGCTAAAACTTTCCTCTCAAGATAAGTACCAAACCCTGCAATCGCAGAGATAATTGCCAAGATTATGATCGCTTTGATGATCACACCAGCACTGGTAACTTCAGGTAATAATGCTGCTTCCATATCTACACCTTTCTAATTGTTACATTTTTGAATCTATCTCTACCAAATAGAGTATAGATCTCTTTTGCACTTTTGAAGTCAGGAACTTTGACAATGTCACCTTCCATTCTCTCATCTGCGACTACACTACAGACAATGCTCTTATCCCCGAAGGAAACCTCTACTTTTTCACCTAACTCTTCAGCTTTTGCAACACTAGCATAGAGTGCAAAGGCTTCAAATATTTGATGGGCTTTGTCCGTGAAGTCATTGAATTGTCTTTGCGGATTACATCTATAGGCTATCTCACCCTCTAGTGCAAGTGAAGCATCAAACTCAGCGACATGACTCTGTGCAGCTCTTTTACCCAAGTTTCTGAGTGGATAACCTCTCATCTCTTCACCGCTATTAGTGTAGCCATTTGGTAGAGCATCAAACTCTATCGCTTGGAAACCTTTTTTACTTCCTAGCATCTCTGTCCAATCAACGGTAAGCTCTCGACCTAGTTTCATAGCAGACATAAGATCATTGAGTTCATATCCATTGTACTCAAGAGCTGCATTGGTCGGTACTACTCTTTTGTGCATATTGGTGAGTGTACCCTCTTGTTGGTTCATCGCAGGCATATCCAAATCACCATCACCAAGAGCAGAGAGTCTAAAGTCACCTGGTTCATTGTACCCTACACTTGTACCAAGCCCACTCTCATCAAGATCACAAATCAATGCAACCCCCAATGAGTTGGTTTTTGGTGGGATCATCGCTACTTTCATATCACAAGCATGCTCGACTAAGGCAACTAACTCTGCCAAATTTTTCGCATGTGGATGGAAGTAGAGATCTTCACCTACGATCAAAGAGAAGCTTGTTTTTTTCTTCATCATCTTTTCAAATCTATCAGCGAAACCTTCATCTCCACCAAGGAGAGTCACAAGAGCGTTGTCATCTACTTCAACCTCTTTGCTCACCATCTTCGGTACTTTTTTGGTCACCTCTTTGCTCTCGCCTGTCTCTTTATCTACTACAGTCTCGGTCACACTCTCCATCACTCTCTCTTGGATGGTTTTTGTTTTTTTAGAGTGAAACGACTCTAAGTAAGATTTTGTCTTATCAGAGAGTTTCTCTCTATCTGCAAAGAGATCAAGCAGAAGATAGAGTGCTGCCTCTTCGAGTCCTGCTTTGTGTGTGAAGCACTCCACACTCTTACCAAGATCAGCGATCACAGTATCAGCTATAGGGTGAAAGTAGAGTCCAGCACCCTTGTTCATCTTTTGGATATTGTTGAAAGCATAGCGTGCATTTGGATTGTCATTTCTCAAAGATGCTCCGATAGAGATGACAAAATCTGTCTTCATCACCTCTTTGAAGTCACTTCCATAGAGAAGTTTTCCTGCTGGTCTACGATACGCTTTCAAAAATTGTTGGAATGCGTATGCATCATGATTGACAAGTTTTGTACCAAACTCCTCTTTGAGTCTCTGAAGCATCAACGCCTCTTCATTTGTAATAACAGAGTTGAAGTTGATGACATCTGCTTCTTTCAAAGCTGTGACTGCTTTGTCAAATGCTTCGGTATCTTTCCCCTCTACTCTATTTTCAAAGTCATATCCAAAGCGTCCTGAACCACATAGAGATACATAGTTCCACTCATTCGTGACACGGAATATTTTCTCGCTCGTATCTTCGATAGATGCTGGTTTTGTCTCATAATAGATTTGGCATCCACTACTACAGTGAGCACAAGTTGCTGGTACTCTCTTGAGATCCCACGCATTGCTACTATAGACAAAATCACGACTCACCAAAGCACCTACAGGACAGACTGCTACACACTCTCCACAGTCACTACAGTTTGTATCTCCTGTACCATTGCTTGGCACGATGACAGATTTTTGGAGTTTGTTCCACATAGAGTATGCATCTTTTGGCATACTGCTTTTGAGACCCTTGTCAAGTGCTGCTCCACCTCTAGGCCCAGTCTTGATAGCGGCATCCCCTATCATATCTTTACACACAGTCACACATCGTTCACAAACGATACAGAGACCTGGATCATAGTGAAGTACAGAACTCCAGTTGGTCGCCTCTCTTTTTGTATCTGGTATCATATAACTTTGTGAATCTACTGCAAGCTCAAGAGTATAGTTTTGTAACTCACACTCTCCACTCTGATCACACACACCACACTGTAGAGGGTGGTTGACATCATATACTTCCATTATCGCACGCCGTTCTTCGAGAATCTCTTCTGTCGTTGTAGTGATATCCATGCCATCTTTTGCTTTCGCATTACAAGCATAGACTCTCTTACCATCTGCCTCTACGAGACAGATACGACACGCTAGAGTGGGTGAACAACGCGTTAGATAACAGATAGCAGGAATAAATAGATCATTTGCCCTAGCGGCATTGAGTATATATTCTCCCTCTTGGGTCTTATACTCAACACCATCAATTTTGATTGTTATTTCATTACTCATCTTAACTGTCCATTTTTTCTAGTTTTGGTTGACTAAATCTATAATAGAATACCGAAGCCGTGCTTAATCCCTTGTCGTATGTAGGATTAATTGCTACAGTTCCTTTCATGGATGTATCAATCTTAAACACTCTTTGGTACTCTATACCGTTTTGTGTAAATTTCACTCTGTCACCCTCTTGGAGTTTGGCTACAGTAGCAAACTGCGTAGAGCCTACCAAAGAGGTATTAGATTTGAGCTGTGTTGTCTTCTCAGTAAAGGCAGAAAATTGATCACCCAAATTACAAGCATAGAGTACAACACCATCATATGTCGGTAGTTCAGATGGAGCTTCTAGCACTCCATCTTGTACGATCTCTCTCTTTTCGAGTAGATAGCCACGATGTTCAACCCCATCTATAGAGAAGTAGTCTGGAAGAGCATCAAACTCAATAGATTGAAAACCCTTCTCGAGAGGTAACTGCTTGGTGTAACTAATCGTATGTTTTTGCTTCATTCCCAATGCATTCATAATGTCATTGAGACTATAGCCACCATACGGGAGTGCTACATGCGTAGGAACAACTCGTTTATCTATAGAGCTCAATGTCCCCTCTTGTTGGTTGAGAGCTGGCATATCGAGATCTCCACCTCCCAATGCATCAAGTACGAAATCACCCATTGCATTGTAACCGATAGTATACCCGCTCACTTCAGGTGACAAATCACAAATCAATGCCACACCTAAAGCATTCGTAGCTGGAGGAGTAATCAAGAGTTCAAAATCAGAGTAGAGTTCTATCAAACCTAAGAGCTTCGCAATATTTGTAGCTTTGGGATGGTTGTAGAGGTCTGCACCTACAACCATCGTATAACCACTCTTTTTGAGAAGCGATTTGACCAAGAGATCCAACTCCTCTTCTCCTATATTGCTCTCTGCACTAAGATTACCGATATCCAAATCATTGAGATAACGCTCTACACTATCAGGCAACTCTCTACCCTCTAGTAGCTTCTGTGCCAAGAGTGCTAGGACACCCTCTTCACTCCCTACTTCATATTTTATAAATTGTGTGACGATATTTTGGAGTGATGGATCTTCGATAGGGTGCATATATATCACTCTTGCTCGCTCTCGCTTGCTCGCCATATTGATATGGTATTTCACCATAGGAGCATCATCATTGACTCGACTCCCCAATACCACAACTGCTTTGGATTTGCTCAATTTTTTGAGATCGCTACTATAGAGAGAAGTTCCTGTAACACTAGAGTAGGCTTTGAGAAACTGTTGGTAGCCATACGCTTCACTACAAACGAGATTGATATCGCATCGCTCTTTGAACTTTTGGAGTATCAACGCCTCTTCATTTGTAATATTGGCTGAGAAATTGATACTTTTACTTTGACGGAAAGCATCAAGTGTCTTCTCAAAAGCTTCTATATCTCTCTTTGCGGCTCTATTTTCATAATCAAACCCAAATCTACCAGCACCACATAGAGAGCTAAACTCATAATTGTTTGTAGCTCTATAGATTTTACTCTCATGATTTGCGATACTCTCTGGTTTGACTTCATAACTCATTTGACACGCAGCACTACAGTGTGTGCATGATGCTGGTATCTTCTCAAGCTCCCAAGCATTGGAGGTATATTTGAAATCTGTACTCACCAATGCACCGACAGGACAGACAGACATACACTCACCACAATTACTACAATCCTCATCTTGCTTATTGTTCACAATCGTTGAGTTGTAACCACCCACTGAGATAGAGAGTACATCGTCACCTACTATCTCCGTGCAGACGCGTACACACTTTTCGCACATGATGCATAGAGCTGGATCATATGAGATGAAACCCCAATTTTGCACTGGTCTATGCTGCTCTTTTGCTGTGAAGTTTTGCTCTGCAACTTCAAACTCCATCGTTTTATTTTGGAGGTCGCACTCTCCACTCTTGTCACACACACCACACTCTAGTGGATGGTTGACATCATAGAGTTTCATGATGTTTTGTCTTTGTTCATATAGCTCTGGAGTATTTGTTGTGATGACTGCACCATCTGTCGCTTTCTCTTGACAAGAGAGTATCATACCATCGACACCCTCCACATCGACGACACACATTCTACATGAAGCGATAGGCTCTACTTTGGTGAGATAACACATCGTAGGGATATAGATATCATTCCCTCTTGCTATCTCCAAAATAGTCTGTCCATACTCTGCTTGACACTCTTTGCCATCTATAGTCACTGTGATTGTTTTGCTATTGTCTCTTGCTGTCATATCACACCGCCACCATTGAAATATAGTAACAACGCATACATCTTTCCGCTTCTGCAAGTGCTTCTTCACCTGTAAAGCCTAGATTGACTTCTCTGTTGTTATCTCTTCTCTCGTCTACTTCGAGCTTTTCACTCTCTGCTCTTGGAAGACCTGGCATCCAGCCTGTTACTTTCTCATCTTTGTCATAGACTTGGAGTGCATTGAGATGATCTTCCATGATCTCATCATCAGTGAGAGTGACTTTGTCATCATAGATATAACGACTGATGACAGATGCTGCTCTTTTTGCTTGACCTACTGCATTGACTATCGTCATCGGACCATATTCACAATCCCCAGCAGCAAAGAGTCCTGCTCTGCTTGTCATATAGTCCTTGCCATTAGTGAGGATAGTATTCCAAGAGGTGAGTTTGACTTCCCACTCCTCTGGTATGAGCTGAAGATCAGCTGCTTGTGATACCGCAGGGATGAGGTAATCACACTCTATCTCAAAATCACCCCCCTCTATCTTGACAAGCTTAGCTCTCCCACCATTTGGATCTGGTACAAGCTCAAACTTATTGACAAGCAACTTCGTAAGTTTATTGTTTTCATCATAGATTCGTTCCACTGCTGAGTGGAATATAAACTCAACCCCCTCCTCTACTGCTTCGTGGTACTCTTCATAGGTAGTATTACGGATGATCGTCTTCTCGTCTCTCCTATAGAGCATGATAACCTTTTTGGCACCATCTCTGATAGAACATCGCACGACATCCATAGAGGTAAACCCACCACCAACACATACGACTGTTTTATCTTTGAGATCTTCTGCTGCACTGGAGCCTATGCCATACTTATTCCAAAGGTTTACTTTGTCAAGCATATCTATAGCACCCCAGTAGCCATCCATATCAGGTCGTTCATTCTCTGCTCGAACCTTTTTGGAGAGTCGTGTACCAAAGGCTAGAAGCGTTGCATCATACTGAGCATCTATCTCTTTGAGTTTCTGGGCATCGACTCTATGATTGTCATAGACTGTAACTGCTTCCATACTCGTAACAAGCTCTATATCTTTGTTGTACTTATCTATAGGCATACGATACTCAGGGACACCCACAGCAACTTCACCACCCAATACTGGTAACTCTTCGAAGATATCTACTTTGATACCCTCTAGGGCGAGATAATAAGCCGCTGTCAATCCAGCAGGTCCTGCACCAATGATAGCTACTTTTTTGCCATCATTTTTGAGTGGTTTTGGTGCTACTGGGTGTTGCCAAGGGAGTTCATGATCTGTCTCATAATCTGCACCCAATCGCTTAAGCTCCATGATAGATATAGGCTCATCGAGATTGGTTCGTCGACAAGCATCTTCGCATGGATGTGGGCAGACACGACCACAAGTGTGAGCGAGTGGCATCGTCTGTCTCGTAGCTGCCAAAGAGTCAGTGAAATCCATATCTCGTACACCCTCTATATAGGCAGGTATATCGACATGAGCTGGACAGACATCTGTACATGGTGCTGTCACTTTGGCTATATAGTCTATCTCTTTGTTGTAGTGCTTGGAAGGTATCTGTGCCTCTATAACTCTATCAAATTGCTCTTTATAGTGTTCCATGAGATCAAGAATGGGTTTGGGTACAGTGCGACCAATTTCACATTTGGAAGTGAGCATCATTGTTTCACTCACCTCTTTGAGATGCTCTATATCTGATTGACTCCCTTCGCCTCTAGCGATCTTGTCCAAGAGATCATAGAGTATCCGTCCGCCCCATCTCCCTGGAGCACATCGACCACACGCTTCTGAATAGACTTGATATTGTGCTGCATACTCTGTAGCAAGTCTCACCGCATCGACATCCTCTTGGAATATCGCGACACCATCCCAGCCTATGAAAGCCTTGGAGCGTCTATCTGCTGTATAATCTTCAGGAAGTTCAAATGCCGATTGGCTCCACTCAGTAGATGCCTTACCTCTATTGTCGATAAATTCATCTTTCCAAGTTGAGAATATAACCGCTGACATTATTTAGCCTTCGCTCTAGTTTTGCTTCGTCCTCTAGGTTTGGCAGCTCTTCTTGTGGTAGTCGTTCTCTTTGCAGGGGTAGCTTTAGGCTTTTGTGCTTGAGGTGTCTCTTCTTTTGGTTGGGCTTGGGCTTGGGCTTCTTTCTCTGCTTGAGCTTCAGCTTTTTGAGCTTCTTCTTGAGCTTTCACCTCTTGAGCTTTAGCTTCGGCTTGGGCTTTTTCGGCAGCTTCTTTTTCAGCTTTGGCTTCGGCTTCTTCTTTTGCTTTAGCTTCTGCTTCAGCCTTTTCTTTCGCTTCAGCTTCAGCTTTAGCCTTGGCTTCTTCTTGGGCTTTCGCTTCGGCTTGGGCTTTTTCGGCTGCTTCTTTTTCTGCTTTTGCTTTAGCCTCTGCTTCCTCTTTCTCTGCTTGAGCTTTCGCTTCGGCTTCGGCTTTTTCGGCTGCTTCTTTTTCTGCTTTGGCTTGGGCTTCTGCCTTAGCTTTCGCCTCTTCTGCCTCTTTTTCTGCTTGAGCTTTTGCTTCTGCTTGGGCTGCTTCTTGTGCTGCTACTCTAGCCTTTTTGCGTGCTTGTTGTGTCTCTTTGTCTACTTTCTTGACGACGATTGTCCAGTCTACCTCATTGAACTTCAGTGAGTTCATAAGGTCATGACCTTGCTCTTTGATCACATCTGCACTCTTTTGAATAGATGAAAAATCACCTACTTCAAAGAGAAAGATACCTACTTCAGAAGCTTTCAAGCCACTCTCGATAAGCTCAACCATACGGTCATAAAAATCATCATGTAAATGTCTTAAATCATATCTTTTCATCCCGACTCCTTATCTATCAACTTCGCCAAATACGATATTGGTACTACCAATGATCGTAACGACATCTGCTATATAAGTTCCCACCAATATCTCTTGTAATAAGCCTGTATGGAAGAAACTAGGTGCTCTACACTTCAATCTATAGGCATATGGCTCACCCTCTGACTTGATATAGAAACCAAGCTCACCTTTCGGTGACTCTGTCGGAGCGTAGACTTCCCCTTTTGGAGGTCGCATACCCTGTGTCACAAGCACAAAGTGTTGCATCAATGCATAGTTTTGTGTCATGATCTCCTCTTTTGGTGCAGAGATATATTGTGGTGAATGTGCCATCAATGCTGACTCTGTCTTGTCATACATTGGGAGAAGCTGTTTGAGGATTCTGACTGATTGTCTCATCTCTTCCATATAGAGGAGATATCTTCCATAGCTATCATTTCTATCAGAGACTGGTATATCAAAGTCCAACTCACCATAGAGTTCGTATGGCTCCTCTTTTCTGATATCATATTTGATTCCTGATCCTCTGAGCATAGGACCTGTACACCCCCAAGAGAGTGCATCTTCAGGTGTCAAGACTCCTACATCTTCGAGACGCATCTTCCAGATACGGTTGGCTGTCAAGAGGTCTTCGTATGTCGCTATCTCTTCAGGCAACTTATTGATGAATTTAGAGAGATTTGTGAGCCAGCCTTTTGGAAGATCCAACGGTACACCACCGATACGCACAGCAGAGTGTGTCAATCTCGCACCACAATAATCCTCCATCAAGTCCATAGCAAACTCTCTCTCACGGAATGCATACAAAAAGACACTCATAGCACCCACATCGAGAGCATGTGTCGCGATGAAGAAGAGGTGTGAAATGATACGGTTGAGTTCCAAGAGCATTGTACGGATCACTTGAGCTCTTCTCGGGACTTCCAAGCCTATCAATCGCTCTACGCTCAATGCATACGCATAGTTGTTGGATGTCGAAGCGATATAATCAAGACGATCTGTCGTAGGCAAAAACTCATTATAGGTCATATTCTCTGCCATCTTCTCTATACCACGGTGGAGATACCCAATATCAGGATATGCTTTGGTCACCAATTCACCATCTAGCTCAAGGACAAGTCGTAACTGTCCGTGTGCAGAAGGGTGCTGTGGACCAAAGTTGATCACCATTGTATTGTCATCCCGTTCAAAATTTAGGTTTTCAAAGAATGGGGTTAATTTATTTGTTACTTGCATCTACCTCTCCCTACTTTCGTTTCTCAAGTATCTTGCTACCACTATTGTAGTCAACCATGAATGTTTCACTATACTCTATTGGATTCTCTTTTTCATTATCTTCGTTGAGCTCTGCTCCAAATGGCACTTCATACCCAATACGAGAAAATCTCTGTGAATCATAGCGATCTACTCTTGCAGGATCTCTGTTTTCTGGTCCTACGATATCGCGATACTCTTTTCCAAATATCTTATCTACCTCATACCATGATGCAAACTCATCTCCTTGGAGTGGATAAGTTTTGAGTAGTGGATGCCCCTCCCAATCCTCAGGCATCAATATTCGCTTGAGGAGTGGATGATTATTGACTTGGATACCAAACATATCAAACATTTCACGCTCTGCAAAGCTGGCAAGTTTGAAGAGTGGATAGACACTCTCTATCGCTTCGCCCTCTTTGATACGACAGACGACTCTCACTCTCTTGGCTTCATCGAGATTGAGCATTTGATAAAATATCTCAAACTCACCATCTTTCGCGAGGTAGTCTACTGCACTGAGTTCGCTACACATAGCATAGCCACACTCATCACGCAGTATCTGTAGTGCTTCTACATTGTCTGTAGCATTGACGACTACTCTGAGTTGTCCTATCTGTACTACGGCATTTTTCACAGCTATTTTGCTAGAGAGTGCTTTGACTACTCTGTCAAAGTGACTCCCCTCCTCTACTGCTTGAGTAGGTACTTGAGGAGCAACCCAAAATCTATCAGTATAATACGCTTTGCCTTGTACATTATCTTTTGGTGTATATTTTCTCATCTTAGACTATCCTCTGCTTCGTATTTTTGTTCATATCAGCAGACTCTCTCCTGATCTTCTTTTGTAACATCATCAGAGCATACTGAAGCGTCTCAGGTCGTGGAGCACACCCTGGTAGATAGATATCTACAGGGACTATCCTATCGACACCTTGCACTGTAGCATATGTGTTGAACATCCCGCCAGTATTGGCACAAGATCCCATAGAGATGACCCACTTGGGCTCTGCCATCTGGTCATAGAGTCTGCGGGCAAACTCTGCGTGTTTTTTGGAGAGTGTACCAGCGAGTATCATGACATCTGCTTGTCTCGGTGAAGCACGGAAGATCGTCCCCATCCTATCGAAGTCATAACGACTTGCTCCCGATGCCATCATTTCGATAGCACAACATGCCAATCCATATGTGAGTGGCCATAGAGAGTTTGATCGCCCCCAGTTTACCAATTTGTCTACCGAAGTCAATGCTATCGGCAAGCCTGCTGTTGAGGCATAATTTACTTGATGCTGTGCCATTCAAGTGCTCCTTTTTTCCATGCGTATACGAAACCAATCGCCAAAAGTAAAATAAACAGAACCATCTCTGCAAATCCAAACCAACCTAAGAGCTTAAAATCTATAGCCCATGGAAACATAAATATAATCTCCACATCAAAAAGAATAAAAAGTAACGCAATCAAATAGAACTGTACAGATATTGTATTGGGTTGCTTTGTAACCTCTGGTCCACATTCGTAGATCGATAATTTCAACTTTTCAGTATCCGATTTCGCAAGCTTACGACTTACAAACCTAGCAGCAGCAAGTGTTGCCGGGAAGGCAATCGCTGTCAATGCAAACAGAAAAAAGACACCAAAATACGGGTGATCTGTTATCACATGAGTCATTATAACCCCTTTCCTTTAGTGAGAATAATCTCAGAGTATTTGTTTTTATAGTATCAGAAAATAGGTTAAAGTGTTTTGACCCTAGCCTTTCGTAATAATTACTTTTGTTAATGTAACTATGCGAAACAGACAAAACAGAAGAAAAAAGCGATAGACTATCAAAAAAGTTCAAAAGTGAGAAAAAATGAAATTCAATATCAATATACTCTACTGGATAGCAATGGCTCTATTGGCACTCTCTTATGCCTATATGAGAGGTTGGATACTCACGGATTTCCCGTCAGTCTCAGCGACACAAGCCTATACTATGATAAAGAGTGACGACAATATCACGCTCTTAGATGTCCGCACACAAGCAGAGTACAACTACGGTCACATCAAAGGAGCCACACTCATCCCACTCGACAAACTCCAAGATAATTTATCAAAGCTCTCAAAAGAGAAAAAAATAGTAGTCTATTGTCAAAGCGGCAACAGAAGCATCAAAGCTTCAAGACTATTAGAAAAAAATGGCTACCTACCTATCAATCTAAAGGGCGGGTATCTCGCGTGGAGAAGAGAGGGGTTGGATAAGAGGTGA
>CBEUND010000034.1:0-21366 GCA_965544395.1 uncultured bacterium
CCTTACTGTTGCAATTTTGTCTCTATGCTATCTTGCTCTTTTGAAAGTACTCTTTGTTGCTCTTTCATTATTTTGAGTTTTTTAAATTTGCGATAGAAGAAGAAACCCCCTAAAAGTGAAATGATAATTAGGATATGCCACTGCTTGAACCAATTTTTGTTTTCTAATCTTTTTTCAATCTCTAATGCTACTGTTGTCTCTTGAGGGGTATAGTCTACCACTATAGGCTGGTAGACTTTTGTTACTTTTCTTGGTGCATGATCTCTATTGATCACGAAAAGATCTGGAAAATATGGTTTGAGAAAGAGAGTGAGAGCTTGTTGTGTATCAAAATTCTCTATAGGTGAAAACTCTATAGCTTTATAGTCACCATAAGAGACTTTATGAAAATTCAAATGATTTCTCTTTTGTAAGACTTGAGCTTCCCTCTGTGTTTCAAATAGTTTTTTAGTAAATGTGAGATTTTTCGTGACAATAGTCTCATTTTTGTCGACTCCAAAGATAACCTTATAAGAGATTGTCTCAGCATGAAGTGTCAAAGTCAAAAAAGTAAAAAAGAGAACTCTACGCACCTCTTGCCACAAAAATTCATACACACTCATGACTCACTCTTGTAGTATTCAATAGCTGCAAGAAGCTTCACTAATCCATCATTATAAGTCTCTACAAATTTTGGGATAAGATGTAAATTGTTGTAAATGTATTGTTTGTACATAGAGTCTACAATATCAAACATTTCATATGCTCCTATAGTAGAGGTAAGCCCTTTCATATCCAAACATAATCTTTTTGCTTGTTGGTATCTATCCTCTTCAACCATTCTTCTTATGGTATCACCAGAGTCACCATATGCTGTGACAAACTCATTGAGTACCTCCTTATATAACTCCTCACTCCCATTTGCAAGCTTAATACCTTTTCTAAAATCAAGTCCATCGATCGTTTGTAATTTCTTACTCTTTGATTTTTGAGATACTTTAGATACTTTATCTACCTTCTCCTTCCCAATAAATTTATCAAGAATTGTGTAGAGATATCCTGTATCAAGAGGTTTTCTAAGATATGCATTGGCACCTGAATCAAACATTTTCTTGATCTCGCTATCAAGTGTCATAGAGGTAGAAGCAACAATAGGAAGATGGTCATAGTTGCTATTGTCTCTAATTTGTGCGATAGCATCATATCCATCCATGATAGGCATACTTATATCCATCAAAACTAAATCATAGTTTGCTTTTTTATTTTTCAAAAGTTCCAATGCCTCTTTCCCATTCGTCGCTAGAGTCATTCTAATATCAGATTTTTCAAAAATATTTTGAAAAAGCTTTTGATCAATAAAGCTATCTTCAACAACCAAAATATGAGATCCTGCAAATTTTTTAAAGCTACCAGTCACTATATCTTTGGTTCTTCGTATCTCTTTTGGAGGGATAACTTTGACTGATTCTACTCTATTTTTCGCTTTAGCAACAACTGAAGACTTTTCACTACTTTCACCAAAGAGTACAATAATCAAATCACGCAATCTCTCTTGACTAAATGGCTTTTTGAGGTACTCATCAATATATTCATGTTTGACAATTTTTTTCGTAGAAAATATACTACTTAGATTGACAACCTTGAGTGGATAATCACGACGGATCTCTTGGATCAAATCAACACTAGTGACATCAAACCTCTCTATATCTCCCATAATGAGATCAAAACGAGAGAGATTTATCTTGCCTTCTTCTAACTCTTTATGAGATATAACCTTCACTTCATATCGAAAATATTTGAGCATTTTTTTGATTGCTTTTGCAGCGTCTTTTTGCTCTTCACAGAGGAGTACTCTCTTTTGAATATATGTTCTGTTAGGCAATCTATATTTTCTCTTCTCTTTTGTAGTAGCTATATCAATGATTGGCAAAGCACAGTTGATAATCACACCACTACTACTCTGCTGGTCTATATATAGCTCTCCACCCATCATAGTGGTGAGTTCGTTAGCCACAAAAAGACCCACACCCTTATATATGCCATCTTTGGTATATGTGGGGATAAAGAGATTTTCAAGTTCATCTCTATCAATACCCAAACCTGTATCAGTAATTTGGAAGACTAATTTATTTTTTGTATTGAGAAAAATCTTTAATTGCACTTGATCATTAATACTATTTTGCATAGCATTTTGAAGCAACTCTATCAAAATTTCTGAGAGATGGAGAAGATCTGATACAATAACCTTTGGAACTTCATGATCTATATCAAATATCAACTCTATATTGCTATCTTTGAAGTTACTACTCAATGTTCCTAAAATATTACTCAACATTGTATTGAGATTGAAACTCTCTTGTGTTATCTTCAATTTTTTGGATTTCAATCGTAAGAAATAGATCATCATTCTCGTTTCATCAAATAATCTATTTTTGACACTCTTTAAAGCTATATTTTCATCCTGCTCTTTATGGAGATTTTTTTCATCCTCTTTTATCGCTTCTCTCGTAAGACGATAGATATTTTCACCCATTTGTGTCAAAAACAGCTCAATACTGTGTTGCTTCTCTTGCATTTTTTCATATTTTTTATTGATTTTTTTCATCTCTATTGAGGAGATAAAAAGCGAAAAGATACCTACAAGTGCTAGGCTAAAGATAGCAATCCAAGAGAGTGCATCATCCTTCTCTGCACTCTTCTCTTCTATAGATATCTCTTTTGGAATATATTGACTCATTTTTTGTGTGGAGGTTCTTCTTGGTTTATTTGCTATAAATGCTTGTGGAAAATGCTCTTTAAGCGTCAGATATGTGAGTATCATCTCACTATCTTTTTGAAAACCATCTACTTCAAGAAGATACTCTATCGAGACTTTTTTTATTTTTGCTGTAAATCTTTGATCTTTTTTAAGTTGACTTAGAGTTTGATCTTTTGCGATGATTTGTTCATATGTGACTTTTTTATCTGCTATAGCAGCCTCACTCTTTGCATGTGTCAAGACAATAAATTGCTGCGAGCCTTCTAAATTGCTCACAAAAAATGTATAAAACACTATGACCATACTATATTGTAGAAAAATTTTCATCTTTATCCTTATCTGATAATTATATCAAAAATAAGTTAAGTATTCATCCATACTCTCCACCCATTCTCTTCTAACATCGCTTTTGCATGCGAACATAATGGTGCTTTGATACGAATATATCGCTTGGTGATCTTGCTATCTTCAAAGATCTCTAACTTATTGTGTAGTTCAATGATCTCTGCAACCTCTTTTTTCAATACTCTACTCTTCTTCTCTATAAATAGAAATGAGCAATAGTAGTGCTTGAGATCTATCCCTACAAAAATCTCTATCTTTTTACGACTCTCTAAAGATTTTGGTTTTACCTCTTTGAGTCGTTTACATATGATATTTTTACTACTGAGGTACTCTACTATCTCTTTCATTTTGCTTTTTTATCTCCCAATGGATGATATGAATGAATTGTTTGTGCCAAATGTTCCTCTTCTATATGTGTATAGATCTGTGTAGTTACCAAAGAGCTATGCCCTAGAAGCTCTTGTACTACACGCAGATCAGCTCCACCTATAATCAATGCAGAAGCAAAAGAGTGCCGTAAAACATGCGGAGAGACTCCCAAATATTTTTTTGTCATTTTATATGCTGAAATACGACTGAGTGGTTGGGCTTTATAGTTGAGCCACAAAAAGTCAGAGCTGATAGACTCCCTCTCTATATACTCTTCGATAGCTTGAAGTGCAAAAGGGGCGAGAGGCACTACTCGCTCCTTTTCTCCCTTTGCAAAACGGATTTTGACCCATCCATCTATGATATCTTCTCTACGCACTTGCAATGCTTCACTAATGCGACATCCACTAGCATACAAAAAAAGTATCAATGCATAATCACGAAGACCCGACTTTTTGGATCGATCAATGCCTTCAATAGCAAGCATGATATCTTCATAGTGGAGATATTTTGGTAAATTTTTCCCTACTTTTGCCATAGAAATATTGATCTTTTTTTCAAAAAATTCTTTGCTTGTGCAAAAATTATAAAAGTTATTAATAGAGGAGAGTTTACGATTGAGTGTTCGTTTATTTTTAAAGGTAGAAAGAAAAGAGAGTATATCGCTACTCTCCAAAAGTAGAAGAGTCGATGAAGTATACTCTTCTAACTGTCTCAAATCACTGACATAAGCATCAACTGTATGGCTATCGAGCCCTTTGTTGATATATTGATGCTCCTCAAATGCAGCGATTATATCACTCATAAACCTAGTTTTCTAAGTGATATTATAGTGTTATCTTTATAGATTTTGTCACCTGAAACAAAAGCAAAATCTTCTACATCCCCAACATCATATATACGATGTTTTTTCAAATCAGCACTCAAAACAATCAATGAGCCTTTTTGATCCATCGCATAGACACGACCACCAAATGCAGTCGCTACACTAAAGTGTGCAAATTTAAACTTCGCTCTTGCAAGGACTTTAAGCTCTGGAGAAAACTTGATGATTTCACCAGCTTTTGTAAATAGATAGATAGATTTGTTGGATATAGAGACTTCACTAATACCTTCAGCAAACTCTCCTTCAGAGCTTCCAATAGTCATAATCCTATATGGTGTAGCTGCTACCAAAAGATTGCCAACTCTTGAGAGATATATGAGATTGTTTAAGTTGGTTTTTGAACTCACATAGATGACTTTTGCATTCTCTGGATTATTCATATCTACGATAAGTATCTTACCATCAAGCGTAGGTATAACTGCCAAATTATCTACAAATATAGGATTTGCGATCCGTGCATCCACAGCAAAGGTGTCATCTGATTTACTCTCTATAATCTTCTCATCATTTGCAATTTTATAAATACCAAATGTATTATCTTGGAGGAGATAGACTATCTTCCCACCCTTAATTGCAGCAGAGACTACAGGGACATGAAACTCGATCGTTTTGACTCTCTTTTTAGAGCTTTTACTGATCAAAGAGAGTTTCCCCTCTATATTTGAAACGATAACATAAGTACTATTTTCACCAAGATAGTGATCACCCTTATCAAGCAGTAGAGTTCCTCGACCCTTTGCCCCGATATATGTTCTATTGTCAAATGTCACACCATCTCTTGTCAAATAGACTGATTTGCCTTTATGCCCATTGATAGCACTCTTTGCACTATAAGTTTGCGTTGGTTCAAAATATTTTTTACTACCACAACCAGAAAAAACTAGTAGTGCTAAGGCTATCCAAAGAGTTTTCTTCATCTTATTTTCCTTTTATTGTGTAGTGTTTTAAAAGTTTAGCGATAGGAGCAACAGCTGAACGACTATCTATCAACTCAAGCTTCTCTCGTGCTTCTTGACTTTTTCCTGCTTTGATAGCGAGATATGCATCTTCTACCATGGACATCTCTTTATACATTTGAGAGTCACTACTCTGTGATGCCAAAACCTTACTATGGTAGCTACTGATATCTGCTATGAGTTTATCACTACTCGTAGACAATTGAGCTAACATCTTCGTATCTTTCTCTTTGATCGCTTGTGAATAGGTGTACAATCTATATAGTGCTGGATTCTTTGCTTTGAGGGTTGCTAAAGCTTCACTATTTTTTGCATCTTTTTGTAGTGTCAAAAGTGCTCTATTTGCACTCTCTAATTGCATCTCATTGTATGAATCAAAAATTGGCTTCATGATAAATATTGCTATGATTATAGCTACTACACTCCATATGACTTTTTTATGTTTTTTATAAAAGGCTTCAAGCTTGAGGGTACTCTCCAACATCTTCTCATCACCGCTTAGCTCTTGTCCTGCATACTCTATATTAGTTTTGATACTCACAAATACTCCTGAGTTGTATATTTTAACGCTTATTATACCACTTGGAGTTAAAATTATGCTAAGGAACTTCATAAGGATAGTGAAAAGGATATTGGAATAATAGCACTAGTATTACGATAAAAAATAGTATCTAAATGGGAAAAATTTGATTTTTAGTGTGGCTCCGGATGCTGGATTCGAACCAGCGACCAAGTGATTAACAGTCACCTACTCTACCGCTGAGCTAATCCGGAATGGTTTGAAAAAGCGTATGCTTGTTTCGTGGCGGTATTATAGTCAAAAAAGAGTTGAATGTCAAGCTTTTTTGCATAAAATATAAAAAATAATGCCATTTTCCTCTTTTTTTTCTATTTTTCCCACTAAAACGAGCTTTTCAAGCCGTTTTTTACTCTCATTATTGAAAAGTACTTCAATATCATCAGGGGTAAGTGGTCTCTTTGCAAGTGTCTCAATAATATCTCTCTCACTATAATTTTCTGGAGAAAAGAGAACTTTTTTACGAGATGCGATGTATACTGGGAGAGAAGCATCAAAAAATTGTGATATCTTATACAAAGCTTGATAATCTAAAGACTCTACTCTATACGCAGGTGGGCGATCTATCGTACCTATATCTATACGAGTCGGTTGCAATCTCAAGAAAAACGCATTGAGCATACGAAGCTCTTCATCTTTGTCATTGAGTCGTTTGACAAAAAGTGTCTCAATAATGAGGGGTTTATGATAGAGTTTTTTAAAATCTAACATCCCTTGCATGATCGAATCTATAGTGATGCCTTGATGTGATCTATCCAACTTTTGGAGACATTTTTGTGTCGCACAATCAAGAGAGAGTTTGACGCTATCGAGTTTGAGTAGTGCTTTGACAACACTTTGTGATGCTATAGTACTACCATTACTCAATATCAATGTTTTGATATCACCTTTGATGCTATCTATCGCATCTATCAATTGTGAAAGATGAGGATAGAGTGTAGGCTCTCCATTGGCTGTGAGTGTAATGAAGTCGATATCATGATGCTTTGCTAATGCAACTTTGAGTGCATCTATTATCTCCTCTATAGATACTACACTCTCATAGCTATCCATCGTCTTGGCAGGTTCTAGTTCGCAATAGAGGCAGTCAAAGTTACACTGTTTTTTTGAAGGACTCAAATCTATACCAAGTGACTTACCAAATCGACGGGAGTGTACGGGACCAAAAATAATACTCATTGAGATAACCACCTTACTAAATCTTCTGCAAGCTTTTGAGCTGCTCTATTTGTTGCTTGGACATATCCCAAAGCATCTATAGTTTTTGTAGGGATTTGATACGAAAACTTTTTACTTTTGACCAAAAGATTGCTACTACTCTCTATGAGATCAAATCGTATAGATAAGATAGAGAGGGATTTGCCACCTTCTACCTTATGATACATCTCATAGATAGAACTCTCTAAACTATAATCAGTCAGGGCTGTAGACCTATAATCTACCACTATTTTAAAAATTTTGGACTTCTCTGCAGCACGCACAATGACACTATTGAGAAGCTCACTATTGCTACTACTCCATGATGCATTTCGATAGCTCCCCTCCTCTATACTATTATAGGCAAAATATATTGCTGTAGATGATCTCCCTTTGATACTATTGGGGTATGCTATTTTTACTGTTTTGTCATGATATACAGAGTTATACTTTTTGATATTGAGTTTAGGGTTAATGAGATAACTCTTCATAGGAGCCTCTTTATTTGTACACCCACTCAAGAGTATAACAATAGTAGCCAAGATGATATGTTTCATTCACCAGGTCCTTTCATAGGTTTTCTTGATTTGTAGAGTATATCACTCGGACTTGCTCGAAGCTCTCGTGTCAATGCACGCAATTGTGCTGTCAAATCTCTTATATCATCCATAGATGGTTGCATAATTTTTTGGAGATTATAGTCTCCTCTATTCACAGTTTTTTCAATGCTATTTGCAACATCTTCTACACTCTTTGCTGACTTTTCAAAGCTCTCAATCAGTGGCTTCATCTCTCTATCAAGATTGACTGCAAGTCTATTATAGTTTATAGAGAGTGTTGTAAACTGCTCGACAAACTCTCTCATAGTCTGCGTCGTCTCATCGAGAGAGAGAATTACCTTATCCTCTACAGTGACTCCCTTGATCGCAACTTGATTACTATTTTCTAAAAGAGCAGAGAAGTTTTTGATATTTTCTTGTGAGAGTACTAGCTCGCTACTCTCTAAAACTTTTGAGAGTTTTTCAGAGATATCATCTACTTTTTTCTCTATATTATTCATAAATGAACCCTTAGATTTGATCACAGGCATCGCACCACCTTGTGCAGTGAGTCGTTTTGCTTCATTACTTCCCCCCTCTATCTCTACATAAGAGAGTCCTGTGAGACCAAACATCTTGACAACACCTCGCATATCCTCTTTGATAGGTACACTCTTTTTGATATTGAGTACGATCTCTATCTCTTCTATATTGTTTGGGTTGATGCGTATATCACTCACTGTACCGATATCTACACCTTTGAGTTTCACTGAGGAGTCTTTGGAGAGTCCTGAGATAGATTGACGCATAGGCAATATATACGCTGTAGTATCATCTTTGAAGGTATTATTGCCCAACCAGAGTGCAAAGGAGACAATCCCCAAAGTAAAAATCATAACAAAAAGACCTATTAAAGTATAATTGACTCTACTATACATCGTGCAAAAGTTCCTTCTTTATCCCACTATGCAGAGCATCATTTTTGAAAAATCTCTCAATAAATGGATGCTCTGACTCCAATACCTGCTCTAGTGAACCCTCTGCTATGACTTGTTTATCTGCTAATACACAAAAACGATCTATAATAGTTGTAATAGAATCCAAATCATGGGTGATCATCACGACAGTAATGCCCAAAAGTTCTCGAAGCTCTAGTATCAAATTATCAAAATTTCTAGCACCTATTGGATCCAATCCAGAGGTTGGCTCATCAAGGAAGAGAAGTTGTGGGTCCATCGCCAATGCTCTAGCCAAAGATGCCCTTTTGATCATTCCACCACTCAGTTCAGAAGGGTAGAGACTCCCCGCTCGGACAGGAAGACCCACCATACTTATCTTTGTTTTGACTATCTCATCACGCATTTTTTTACTGATATTGGTATACTCTTTGAGTTTGATCTCTATATTTTCTGCGACGGTCAAAGATGTAAAGAGTGCACCAAACTGAAAAAGTATACCCCATCTTTGACGCAAATATTGAGCATTTGTATATGATATCTGCGAAAGTTTGTCTCCCAAGATTGTAATCTCTCCTGCGGTAGGCTTGAGGAGCATGATCATCTCCTTGAGTAGAAGCGTTTTACCCGCCCCACTCTCACCTAGTATACCATATATTTCACCTCTATTTACTGATAAGCTGATACCATCGTGGATCACTGTAGCACCAAAACTTGTCACTACATCTTCTACTTTGATCACCTCCATCATATACCCCACTGTGTCAAAATAATTGAGAAAAGAGCATCGCAAGCTATCACAAAAAATATCGAGTTGACGACACTAGCTGTCGTCTGATACCCTATACTCTCTGTATCATCAGTCACTTGCAATCCACGAAAACAGCTAATCATCACAATCAATATAGCAAAAAATGGACCCTTGATAATCCCTATCCAAAAGTGTTTGCTATCTAAAACCTCTTGAAGACGATCAAGAAATTGAGAGTATGAGATATTTAATTCTAAATTTGCAGCAAACATGCTACCAAAAATACCCACAATATCTGCAAAAAATATCAACAGAGGAAGCGATAGTATCAGAGCTATCATACGAGGTAAGACAAGAAAATAGTAAGGATCAAACCCCATAGTACGCATAGCAGATATCTCTTCTGTGATTTTCATCGCACCAATTTGTGCTGTATAAGCAGAGCCACTTCTACCAGCCACTACGATCGCAGTGATGAGTGGAGCAAGCTCGCGTGTGATAGAGATACCTGCTAAGTCTACTATAAATACATCTGCACCAAACTTGACTAGCTCTACAGCACTTTGATAGGATATGACCATCCCAACCAAAAATGCAGTCAAAGCTATGATCAAAAGAGCATCGACTCCAGAGCGTTCCATATAATGGACTGTCTCTTTGAGGCGAAAGTTTTTAGGATATCGAAAATAACGCAAAAAAGATATAAGTACCAAACCTGTAAAATCAAGAAATTTTACAAAAGTATCATAAGAAGTCACTACCAATTTACCGAAGTTATAGAGGGGATTATTTACTCTTTTGGGAATACTCTCATGGACTTTATGTTGGAGCAAAAGTCTGTACATCCGCTCTTGCTCATCTGTATAGCCTTGCAACTCTACTTGAGCATTTTGCTGTAGTGTCTGATAACAAGAGATAAAAAGCAATACCCCAGAGCTATCAAAACTCTTGAGTTGAGAGAAATCCCAAACAATTTTTTTGTTACTTTTGTTGTTACAAATCTTTTGAACTATCTTCTCTATCTCAGAGATATTGTAGAGTCTCCACTCACCCTGAGAAGTCAGAGTGATCTGTTGTCTATTTTCATGATAAAGAAGATATTGGCTCTCCAAAGTGTTATAACCTCTCTGGCATCTCATCTTTGAATGCTATCTCTTCTGCTTTGGCGAGTATCTCTATCGCACCCTCGTCTATCATCATTGTAGCAAGTTTCAAACCCAAATCATCGCACAACTCTACGCTAGATTTCAACTCTTTTTGTACTATATGTGTACCGTCTGGGTAGCCGAGCATCGCCCTGATACGCATCGTCTCGCCATCTATCGTGGCATTGACTGCTACAGGAGCAGAGCAACCTGCCCCTATCTTGGAGACAAAATCTCTTTCGAGTTTGGTAGAGAGTTGACTCGGTGCATGGTTGAGGCTCATGGCTATCTCTTTGACTTTCTCATTACTACTGACTATCTCTATACCTAGAGCCGCTTGTCCCATAGGTGGTATCATAAATGTGAGTTTTTGCACAAATGGAATATCTTTCAATAGATCAAGACGAGCCAAACCTATATAAGCCAAGATGATAGCATCATATTGCCCCTGAGCTAATTTACGCAGACGGGTATTGACATTGCCACGCAAATCTCGCACTATAAGATCGGGGCGTTGTTGAAGGAGTTGCATCCTTCTTCGTAGACTCGTCGTCCCTACCACTGCTCCTTTGGGGAGCTCCTCTAGGCTCTTATATTTATGAGACAAAAAAACATCGCTTTGGTCTTGTCTCTGCGTAATCGCCACGAGTTCCAAGCCCTCGGGTATATAGGTCGGTACATCTTTGAGTGAATGTACAGCGAGGTCTGCATCACCTGCAAGCATTGCATCTTCGAGCTCTTTGGTGAAGTGACCTTTGCCACCCACAAGAGCGAGAGGTTTGTCAAGTATCTTATCGCCTCTACTCGTAATCTCACTGAGAGAAACCTTGACATCAGAAAAGTTCGCTTCTATACGATCACGGATATGATATGCCTGCCATAGAGCCAAATTACTAGCTCTAGTTGCTATAGTTATATGTGTCACTTCTACTCTTTGTTTATGGTATGAGAGATTTGTATTTATCTCTTCTTTTATCCCATACACCATCTACATAAACTGTTGGTGTACCTGTTATCATAAGGTTATTCGCACTCATCTCATCAGCTTTGATAGCATCATTCGTCTCTTTGGACTCTATCTGATCTCTCGTGACTGTAAATCCTGTCTGCTGTTTGACAGCTGCTATTACTTTGTCTACATCTCTCTCTCGTACATTGATTTTGAGTTTATATATCTTCTCTACAATATCACTTCTCCCAAGCTCTTGAGCAACATGGATAATCCTCACGAGTACCCCTGATACTGGGTGGATGCGTACCAATGGAAGATGGTAGTAATAGAGTGCAAAAGTTTTGGGATGCTCTTTTACTGCTTGCATAATCTTTGGCACAATATCCATGCAAAATGGACATTGTGGATCAGAGAATACCACAAGTTTATGTTTTGCATCCTTGTTTCCAAAGAGAAGATGAGAACTCTCATAGATAGATGCTGGTGCTTGTGGTTTAATCTCTCTGGAGTAGTCAACTTTCTTTTTATAATCCACTAACTCAGAAGTGATGAGAGTGCCATCTGAAAATATCGTTTTTGGGATTGAGACATCTTTTCCCTTATTTTTGAAGCTCACAATAGCAAGATAGGCTTTCCATTTTGGATAATCTTTGAGACTCTGTATGTCGATGAGCTTGGTTGTAACCTCTTGATTGAATGGTGGTTTGAGATAAAAGTGTTTCATATATTCAGTGATAGTTTTTGCATCTACTTCACCTTTTTTAGAATTTTTAAAAAGTGACCCCACGCTTCCTTTTATTCTATATGTATAGTCTATACCTTTCTTGGCATCGACTAACATGGTCGTCATCAAGTCATTATTTGACAATATAGTAAGTGTGATAGGAATCTCTTTTTTATCCTTCATAGCTTTCATTACGACCCTATATGCTTCCCATTGGGGATGATCATCCACCTTTTTGACCGTTTTTATATCTATAGAGTTTACTTTGGCTGAGTGACTCCTAATCACAAAACTCTTAAAAAACTCTATAAGATCTTTATCCTCTACGCTAGCACTAACTGTTACGGTAGCTACTATCAGACTCATCAATAACTTCGACATCAATGACATCATCATCTCCTTTTTGATTAAAATTTGGTTTTTCTGGTGTAATTTTAGCTACAAACTGTAAATAGAGAGTATACAATAGAGCCAAAAGCCCAAAAGTATCACTCAATATACCTGGTACGATCAAAAGTATCGATCCAAAGATATATGCCATGCTAGCGTTTTGAAAGTTTTGTAAATCTAACTTTCCCATAGATACAGCATTGAACCCCCCTAGGATAGCATATGGAGAATTTTTGAGTAGGATATAGCCTATCATTATAGTCCCTACGATCCATACGAAACTCCACATAGCACCTAAAGACTCGATCACTTGTAGCGACAGTATCAATTCAGCGAAAAAAAATGGAACTAAAAGAAATATCATAACAACTTCTCTAACTCTTCTACTATTGCATCAGCAGATATAACTCGCTTCTCTAAACCATCTCTTGTGACTACCTCGACTAAACCCTCTGCTAAGTTTTTGCCGATAACCAAAGCAAGTGGTGTACCGATGAGTTCAAAATCCTTCATCTTGAAGCCAAATCGCTCTTTTCGGTCATCGAGCAGTACTTCTACTCCTTTGGATTGAAGTATTTCATAACTCTGTTTGGCCAAGGCTACTTGTGCTTCATCTTTGATATTGGAGATGATGATAGTCAAAGCAAAAGGCGTAGACTCTTTCGTCCATTTGCACCCTCTCTCATCATGGTGTTGCTCTATGATTGCTGCAAGCAGACGGCTCACTCCGATACCATAAGTTCCCATCTCAAACGGCTTCGATTTGCCATTTTGATCCAAAAATGTCGCTTCGAGTGGTTTTGAGTATTGTGTGCCAAGTTGGAAGATATGCCCTACTTCTATCCCCTTGGTATATCGTAGCTCTCCACCGCAATGAGGACAGATATCACCCTCTTGGACTGCTATGAGATCTGTGTAGTGGGCTTCATACCCTTTGAGATCTATCCCTACGAGATGATAATCTTTTTCATTGGCTCCACATATGAGATGGCTCGCTTCTTTGAGTCCATTGTCAAATACTACTTCGATACCATTAGGCACGATTGTAGGACTCATATAGCCAGCTATCAATCCTGCTTGCTCTAACTCCTCTTGAGATATATCCACAAGTTCATTGGCTCCTACTGCATTACAAGCCTTGGTCTCTTGGAGTTCATCCGAGCCTCGTAGAGCAAAGAGTACGATCCTACTCTCACCCACATCAAAGAGTGCCTTTTTAGCTACTGTCTTGATGAGATAAAATGGATCTACTTTGAAAAAGTCACTCAAAGCCTCTATAGTCGTAGTATCAGGTGTATGAAACTTCGCATAGATTGCCTCTGGTGGCTCTACATCGCACCCTTTGTTGGCTCTCGTAGCTGCTTCGATATTGGCACCATACTCACACTCACTACAGACGACTATCGTATCTTCGCCACTATCAGCGAGTACCATAAACTCTTTGCTTCCACTCCCACCTATCACACCACTATCAGCTTCGACTACACGAAACTCTAGTCCGAGCCTCGTAAATATCCGTTTGTAAGTCTCCTCCATGAGAGCAAACTCTCGTTGCATATCCTCTAGGGAAGTATGGAAACTATAGCCATCTTTCATGAGAAACTCTCGCCCACGCATCAAGCCAAAGCGAGGTCGTATCTCATCACGAAATTTGAGGTTTATTTGATAGAGGTTGAGTGGCAGTGCTTTGTAGCTCTTGACAGAGTTTCTCACAAGATTGACCATCATCTCTTCATGTGTAGGTCCCAAGACAAAGTCATTGTTTTTACGATCTTTAAATCGTAGTAACTCTTTACCGTACTTTTCAAATCTCCCACTCTCTCTCCAGTAGCTTGCTGGTGTGACAAAACCCAAACTCACCTCTTGGCAACCTGCTTTGTCGAGCTCCTCTTTGACGACACTCTTGACTCTATCAAGTACCCGCTTTCCTAGTGGCAAAAAGTTGTAGAGTCCACTCCCTACCCCTTGGATAAATCCCCCTCTAATGAGGTAGATATGACTTGCCAACGAAGCATCATTTGGAGTCTCTTTGGTTGTTGGTATCAATAGTTGTGTTACTCTCACTTTCTATATCCTTTGTGGTGGTCTTGTTTGTAGAGTTGGAAATTGATATTTTCTGTATCAATATCAAATATCTTTTGGAGTGCTTCTATACCTATTGCACCCTCTTTTTCGCTAGAGTTTTGACGCATCATGACAGTTGGTTTATGGAGAAATTTATTGAACATCTGTAGAGCCATTTTGCGTATATTCTCTTCATTTTCTTGGGGGATGAAGCCCTTTTTTATCGCTCTTTGCATCTCTGCATCAATCACGCTATCTACTTGCAGACGCATATCTTTGATGATAGGTTCGACAGACAAGGCTCGCAGCCACGCGAAGAACTCATCTTTGTATCTATCGACTATCTCTGCGGCTTTGAGTGCTTGCTCTTGACGCAGGGCATGGTTATCTGCTGAGATGTGTTTGAGATCATCTATGCGATAAATCTCTATCTTGGCTATATCTATATCCTCTATATCTCTAGGTATCGCCATATCAAACCACAACCTTTGCATATCTCGTATCTGTATGATATCTTTGGTGATGATAGGCTCTGGAGAGGATGTAGCAGTGAAGAGTAGTCTATATCGGTTGATATATTTGGAGAGGTTTTCCATACCCTCTGCTTTGACATCCTCTCCTAGCTCTTGGGCTATCTGCTCTGTCTTCTCTCTATCTCGTCCTATCAAAACGACATCACACCCTGCACGAAGTAGATGTTTGCTCGCAAGCGTACCCATATCTCCTGTACCTACGACGACACCTGTCATCCCTGCGAGACTATCACCCATGATCGCTGCAGCTTGTGCTACAGCAACAGAGGCTATAGAGATAGGATTTTCAGATATTTTGGTGACATTTCTCACCTCAGCGGCACACTTCACTGCATAGGAGATGATACGATTGAGTCTTCTACCTGCTGTATTATTTTGGTATGATAGACGAAACGCCTCTTTGACTTGTCCTGTGATTTGTGACTCACCAATGACGAGCGAATCGAGTGATGAGACTACAGAGAAGAGATGAGCGATCGCATCTTCATCATTGAATTGCTCTGCAGATCCTTCGAGTTCATAGAAGTTGACACCACTACTCTTGGAGAAGAGTCCCAATATCGTATGATATGTTGCGAAGTTGTCGCGAGTCGCTGCTACCACCTCTATACGGTTACAAGTAGCGATGATAAATGCTTCATGGATAAAGTCGAAACTCGCCAAACGGTTGAGCATCTCCCTCTTTGCATCATCATTGGCAAATGCCAACTTCTCTCTGTTGGAGAGTTCACACTTTTTATGGTTGAAACTCACTACTGAATAGTACATCAAAAACTCCTATCTATCATATCTCTAGCTATACCCTCTAGTGCCTCTTCGCCTACACTCCGCATCAATACTATCGCTTCATCGACCAAAATCTTTGCCTCTGCATAACTCTGCTCTACGATATGATGCTTTTGCATCTGCTCCATAATCCACTGCTCATCACTAGACGATAAACGCTTCGCATGGAGGCTTTTGAGTCTCTGCTGCTCCTCTACGGAAAGCTTCTCATAGAGATAGATATAGGGAAGTGTCGTCTTCCCCTCTACAAAATCATGTAGTGCTGGCTTGCCAAGTGTAGCCGAGTTGGCTGTGATGTCGAGGAGATCATCTATCATTTGAAATGCCAATCCAAGATTACGCCCATAGGTTCGGTAGAGTTCGGATGGTTTGCCTGCAAGCAGTGCAGCGGCTACAGCACTCGCTTCTATGAGTGATGCTGTCTTTTGGTAAATCATCTTCATATAGAGGGATTTGTCTGTGTTGAACTGTTTAGAGAGTGTAACATCTGCTAACTCACCGAGGCTAAGCTGTGTCACTGCGTTGGAGATAGTTTTGGAGACTTCTCTATCTATATCATTGAGTTCATAGAAGCCCTTTGAGTAGAGGATATCTCCCAACATGATAGCTGTTTTGTCTCCATAGAGTGCATTGATAGAGGGTTTGTTGCGTCGTGTATAAGCATCATCTATCACATCATCATGCAAAAGACTCGCTGCATGGATCATTTCGACGATAGCTGCCGTCTTGATGACTCGAAGGCTACTCCCTGCTATCTTGAGGATGAGCTTGGCACGCAGTCTCTTGCCGTGAGGAAGCTTATGGTAGAGAGCCTCTACTTCACTATCATCCAACTCTTTGATATACTGTTCTATCTTTCTCTCTACAGCTTCTAACAAATCGACTCCTATACTATTCGCACTGTGTGACTATATTGCCTACAAGTTCGATAAATAGGCTATTGGTACGACGCTCCAACTCTGGGTCTATCACCATAGATTTGAGCAACTTCTCATGCTCCTCCTCCAATCCTCGCTCTTCGAGCATCTTTTCAGCAACAGCAAATCTATTGAACATCTTCTCTAGTTCCATCTCTACTATATTTTGATTGGCTGTTTTTGCTATCGCAAAATAGTTACTTTTGGGTGTCCCTACAAACTCATCATCATCATCAAATATATTCATTACTGATATCCTGCTTTAGTATTAGAAAATGATTATAGCAAAAATCTATTAAAAGTGATGCCTATAACAACTATTATCAATCCAAAAGTGATATTTAGATATAATCCTCTCTCACTAAACACATCAAGGAGCTATATGAGTGATCTATTTGAAAATAGTAACAATACGCAAGATGTTCTGATAGAAGATAGTATCAAGGCGAGTTATCTTGACTACTCTATGAGTGTCATCATCGGTCGAGCATTGCCTGATGCTAGAGATGGACTCAAGCCAGTCCATAGAAGGATACTCTATGCTATGAGTGATCTCAATCTCTCCCATAGAAGCCCATATAAGAAATCCGCTCGTATAGTTGGTGATGTGATCGGTAAATATCACCCACATGGAGATAATGCTGTCTATGATGCTCTCGTGCGTATGGCACAAGAGTTCTCTATGCGAGAACAATTGATAGATGGTCAAGGAAACTTCGGTTCTGTTGATGGTGACAATGCAGCTGCTATGCGATATACAGAGGCGAGAATGTCCAAGATATCTGAAGAACTACTCCGAGATATCGACAAAGATACAGTTGACTTCGTACCCAACTATGATGATAGTATGAGTGAACCTGATGTGCTTCCTAGTAGAGTCCCTAACCTCCTACTCAATGGGAGTTCAGGTATCGCTGTAGGTATGGCGACTAATATCCCTCCACATAGACTTGATGAGCTTATAGAGGCACTTTTGATCCGTATAGATGATCCTAACTGTTCTATAGAAGCATTGATGGGAGCAGTCAAAGGGCCAGATTTCCCTACTGCTGGTGTCATATTTGGACGCAAAGGGATCACCGATGCCTATACTACAGGTAGAGGTCGTATCAAAGTGCGTGCCAAGACTCACATAGAGCAGAAGGGGAGCAAAGATATCATTGTCGTAGATGAACTCCCATACCAAGTCAACAAAGCACGCCTCATTGAAAATATAGCACAACTCGTCAGAGATAAACATATAGAGGGTATCTCAGAGATTAGAGATGAATCTGATAGAGAGGGTATCCGTATCGTTATGGAGCTCAAAAGAGATGCTATGAGTGATATTGTCTTAAATCATCTCTTCAAGACAACACAGATGCAGACGACTTTTGGGATCATCATGCTCGCTATCGTCAATAAAGAGCCAAAAGTATTCAACTTGATGGAGCTTTTGGATCTCTTCTTGAACCATAGAAAAACTATCATCATCCGAAGAACCATCTTTGATTTGGAAAAAGCAAGAGCAAGAGCCCATATCTTAGAGGGTCTCAAGATAGCACTCGACAATATAGATGAAGTGATCCGTATCATCCGTGAGAGTGAAGATACCGAAACAGCAAAAGCAGCTCTTATGAGCAACTTCAGCCTCTCTGAGATCCAAGCATCTGCTATCTTGGAGATGAGACTTCGCCGTCTCGTAGGACTCGAACGCGAAAAGATAGAGAATGAACTCGCAGAGCTCCTCAAAACTATCGCATATTTAGAGAGCATACTCCAGAGTGAAGCACTGATCAACAAAATCATCCGTGATGAGTTTATCGAAGTGGGTGAAGCATTCAAAAGCCCAAGACGCACAGAGATAGTAGATGATTATGATGATATAGATATAGAAGACCTCATACCAAATGAGCCTATGGTTGTCACTATCACGCATAGAGGCTATATCAAGCGAGTACCAGTCAAATCCTACGAGAGACAAAATCGCGGTGGCAAAGGCAAGATAGCAGTCACCACTTATGATGATGATTTCATAGAGAGATTTTTTATCTCCCATACGCATGATACACTCATGTTTGTCACCAACTTGGGACAACTCTACTGGCTCAAAGTTTATCGTATCCCTGAGGGAAGCCGTACAGCCAAAGGAAAAGCCGTCGTCAATCTTATTAATCTGCAAGCAGAGGAGAAGATCACCGCTATCATCCCTACTACTGACTTCAATGATGACAAAAGTTTAGTCTTTTTCACTAAAAACGGTATAGTCAAGAGAACAAATCTCAGTGAATACTCCAATATCAGAAGCAATGGTGTCCGTGCTATCAACCTCGATGAAAACGATGAACTTGTAGAGTCCAAGATAGTGCACCCTAATACCAAATGGCTCTTTGTAGCGACCAAAAAAGGGATCTGTATACGGTTTAAAGTCGAAGATGCGAGAGAGATAGGGAGAGTAGCACGAGGAGTCACTGCTATCAAGTTCAAGATAGAAGATGACTTCGTCTGTGGAGCGACTACTATAGAAGATGAAGATGATGAGATCTTGATGATCAGCGAGAAAGGTCTAGGCAAACGCACCACAGCATCTGAGTATAGAGAGCAAAATAGAGCGGGCAAAGGGGTCATCTCTATGAAGCTCACTCCAAAGACAGGCGATGTAGTAGGAGTAGTATTTGTAGAAGAGAACAAAGATTTGATGTGTCTCACAAGCATAGGCAAGATGATACGAGTCGATATGAATACTATCCGCAAAGCAGGACGCAACACTTCAGGTGTCAAAGTAGTCAATGTAGAGAAGAAAGATACAGTAGTCTCTGTGGCAAAATGCCCAAAAGAGGAGAGTGAAACACTCCTCAATGAAGATATAGACTCAATAGATACAATTATAGAGTAATTTTACAACAAGGAAGAGAATAGATGAGTAGATATAGCGTAGCGATTGTAGGGGCTACAGGAGCAGTTGGTGAAGAGTTATTAAGAGTATTGGAAGAGTTGAAATTTCCAGTCGCTACACTCCTCCCCTTGGCAAGTGCGAGATCAGCAGGTGGACAGGTAGAGTTCGCAGGCAAAAGTATCCGAATCGAAGAGTTGACAGCAGATGTCTTTGAGGGGCGTGATATAGATATCGCATTTTTCTCAGCAGGCGGAAGCATCTCTGAGAAGTTTGCCAAATATGCAGTCGAAGCTGGTGCAGTCGTCATAGACAATACAAGCCACTTCAGAATGGATCCAAATATCCCTCTCGTAGTCCCAGAGGTCAATCCAGAAGATATAGCAAAGTGGAGAGAGACAGGTATCATAGCCAACCCTAACTGCTCTACGATACAGATGGTACAGCTACTTAAACCACTCCATGACCTCTACGGTATCAAGAGAGTCGATGTCAGCACTTACCAAGCCGCGAGTGGAGCTGGCAAAGAGGGGATGGAAGAGCTTGTCAGAGAGATGGAAGCATTTTTCAAATTCAAGCTCGATGAGTACAAAGCAGAAGCATTTTCTCACCAAATCGCTCTCAATGTCATACCTCATATAGATGTACCACAAGAGAATGGCTACACCAAAGAGGAGATGAAAATGATCAATGAGACAAACAAAATCATGCATAGTGATTTTGCTCTCTCCGCTACTTGTGTGCGTGTACCAGTTCTACGAAGTCACAGTGAATCTATTACTATTACATTTGGTGATGATGTCGTAGTAGATGTAGACAAAGCCAGAGAAGTGTTGGATGGATTTGAAAATGTAACACTCATTGATGATCTCCAAAACAACGAATACCCGATGCCTATCACTACCACTGATACAGATATCACAGCAGTAGGACGCATCAGAAAAGATCTCTACTCTGACAATATTTTACATATTTGGGGTGTCGCTGATCAGATACGAGTCGGTGCAGCAACCAACTCTATCAGAATCGCCCAAAAATGGATTACAATGGAGGAGATAGAATAGTGATAGAAGCAATCTTTGAGGGAGCTATTTGGCGGAGTAGATTTATAGTCATCTTGGCTGTTGTCTTTGGTCTTATAGGAGCTATTGTTCTTTTTGTGGTGGCATCTTTGGATATATGGCATGTGGCTACACAGACATTTAGTGTCATCACTACAGGTGCTCATCCAAAACATTTCCATGAAGATATAGTTGCGGGTATTATCGGGGCTGTTGATCTCTATTTGATCGCAGTTGTGATGTTCATCTTTGCATTTGGTCTCTATGAACTCTTTATTTCAGATATAGATGAAGCTTCAAAAGATAAAAATGGAAGTCAAATATTGGCGATAGATTCACTCGACCAACTCAAAGACAAAATAGCCAAAGTGATCGTGATGGTGCTAGTAGTCAACTTCTTCCAAAGAGTTCTACATACCAATTTCACGACACCATTAGAGATGCTCTACTTTGCACTCTCCATATCAGCACTAGCCGTAGCTCTTTACTTTTTGAGCAAAGTAGGCAAACACTAAGAGAGGTAGGTTGTAGGGTGGGAGTATCCCACCAATTATTACAGATGGTGGGATACTCCCACCCTACCTAGAAGAGTGCAAAAACGAGAAAAAT
>CBEUND010000035.1:0-21186 GCA_965544395.1 uncultured bacterium
GTTGGATGGAGAGATAATAGATGATCCAAATTTGGAGAATGTAGCAGACATGAGTAGTATGTTTGATGGAGCATCTACATTTAATCAACCTTTAGGGGATTGGAATGTCTCTAATGTAACATATATGATTGGTATGTTTTCTGGAGCATCTGCATTTAATCAAGATATAAGCGGATGGGATGTTTCTAATGTAACATATATGATTGGTATGTTTGCTGGAGCATCTACATTTAATCAAGATATAAGCGGATGGGATGTCTCTAATGTAACATATATGAGTAGTATGTTTAGTGGAGCTCATGATTTCAATGGAAGCATAAGTAACTGGACTGTATCTAGTGTAACAGATATGAGTAGTATGTTTAGTGGAGCAAGTAAGTTTAATCAACCTTTAAATTGGGGAGATAAAACTTCAAAAGTAACAGATATGAGTTATATGTTTTTTCTAGCAGAGAAATTCAATCAGGATATAAGCGGATGGACTGTCTCTAATGTAACTAATATGAGTGGTATGTTTAGTGGAGCATCTGCATTTGATCAAGATATAAGTGGATGGACTGTCTCTAATGTAACTAATATGAGTGCTATGTTTAATGGAGCAAGTAAGTTTAATCAACCTTTAAATTGGGGAGATAAAACTTCAAAAGTAACAGATATGAGTAGTATGTTTAGTGGAGCATCTGCATTTGATCAAGATATAAGCGGATGGGATGTCTCTAGTGTAACCAATATGAGTGGTATGTTTAATGGAGCTCATGATTTCAATGGAAGCATAAGTAACTGGACTGTATCTAGTGTAAGTAATATGAGTGGTATGTTTAGTGAAGCATCTGCATTTGATCAAGATATAAGCGATTGGGATGTCTCTAGTGTAACAGATACGAGTGGTATGTTTCATGGAGCAAATAGATTTAATCAACCTTTAACTTGGGGAGATAAAACTTCAGAAGTAACAGATATGAGTTATATGTTTTGTGGAGCATCTGCATTTAATCAAGATATAAGTGGATGGACTGTATCTAATGTAACTAATATGAGTGGTATGTTTGCTGGAGCATCTGCATTTAATCAAGATATAAGTGGATGGACTGTATCTAATGTAACTAATATGAGTGGTATGTTTGCTGGAGCATCTGCATTTACAAATCAAAACCTAAGCGGATGGACTGTAACTAATGTAACAGACCATACAGACTTTATGAAAGACGCAGGTGCAGATAATCAAGAGCCATCATGGAGCGATAATCAGTAGATTGAGCTTTAGCGTCAATAGATCCTCATCATATAAGAGACAAGGAGGCAATGATGAGGAGACAACTCTATCTCTAAAGAGTATACTCAAATTTTTTATGGAAATATAAGACAAGCCCAAATTAGTAATAAATTTGCTAAAATATATCCATACCCAAGTATGTAGTAGAAATCACATATGAAGTCAAATTCTATTGCATATTATGGATTTATACTTTTGTAAAGGCTATTCTATGACATTTTTTGCTCCACTCCAATCAAATGCTATCAAAATTATGCTTCTAGGTTCAGGCGAACTTGGCAAAGAGGTTGCTATCGAAGCGCAACGACTAGGTATCGAAGTAGTAGCAGTAGATAAATACGCAAATGCTCCTGCACATCTCGTAGCCAACAAAGCTTGTGTAGTCGATATGCAAGATAGAGAAGCACTGCTTACCCTCATCCGCGAAGAGCAACCTACTTATATCTTACCAGAGGTAGAGGCTCTCAGTATCCAAGCACTCTTTGATGCTGAAGCTGAAGGCTTTCATGTGATCCCCAATGCCGAAGCAGTAAACAAAACAATGAACCGCAAAAATATTCGTCTGTTTGCTTCTGAAGCGTTGGGTTTGAAAACCAGTAACTATGAGTTTGTGACGACACGAGAGGGATTAGAACAAGCGGGTCAAAATATCGGTTTTCCTTGTGTTATCAAACCGGTGATGAGTAGCTCTGGACATGGACAGAGTATCGCAAGAAGTGCTGATGATATAGCAGTATCTTGGGAGATAGCCAAAGAGGCGAGAGGGGATGCGAGTGAACTGATAGTCGAAGCGTTTGTCCCTTTTGATTATGAGATCACACTACTCACAATACGCAATGAGACAGGCACAACATTTTGTGAACCTATAGGACATCAGCAACAAGATGGAGACTACATCCTCTCATGGCAACCGATGCAGATGACTCCAAAAGCCCTACAAAAAGCTCAAGAGATGGCAAAAGCAGTCACTAATGGTTTGGGTGGTAGAGGGATATTTGGGGTAGAGTTTTTTGTCAAAGAGGATGAAGTATACTTCTCAGAGCTAAGTCCTAGACCACATGATACAGGGATGGTGACACTGATCACGCAGAGTCAGAGTGAATTTGCTCTCCATATCAGAGCGGTGCTTGGATTGCCTTTGGATTATACATTTTATGGAGCAGGAGCGAGTGGGGCATACAAGGCAAAAAATGCGTCCGATAGACCTAGAGTGGAAGTACCTAAGAGTGCATTTACCCACAATAGTTTCGTGCGAGTCTTTGGAAAACCAGAGTCGCATAGAGGTCGGCGTATGGCAGTTGCACTGGTACTTGATGAGGTAGAAGAGGCGAAAAGAAAAGCACTTGAGATAGTCGCAAATATGAATGATAAGTAGGATAAAAATATGACAATAGTTATACTCGATGCACAAACACTTGGTGCAGACTTGGATATGAGTGCTTTGGATGAGTTGGGATCTGTCGTGACATATCAGACGACAAAGCCCACAGAGACGCAAGAGCGTATCAAAAATGCAGATATAGTGATCACCAATAAAGTAGTAATAGATGATGCACTCATAGATAGTGCTTCAAACTTGAAACTCATCTGTATCGCTGCTACAGGTATGAACAATGTCGATATTGATTATGCAAGTTTCAAGGGTGTAGCAGTGAGAAATGTCTCAGGCTATTCGACAAATAGTGTCGTACAGCATACTTTTGCTATGGCACTCTATCTCATAGAAAAACTCTCTTATCATGATGCTCATGTCAAAAGTGGAAGATGGCAAGAGTCGGGTATTTTTACCGATGTGACGCATCCATTTTTTGAAATATCTGGCAAACGATGGGGTATCATAGGCTTTGGTGCAATTGGTCAAGAGGTAGCACATGTAGCAGGTGCATTTGGAGCAGATGTCTACTACCACTCTACGACAGGTACCAATACACACCACGCCTATCCACAGTTACATTTGGAGACACTTTTGCAGGATTGCGATATCATCTCTATCCATGCACCACTCAATGACCAAACAAGAGATCTCATCAGTGAGAACAATCTGCATCTTATCAAAGAAAAAGCTATATTGCTCAATTTAGGAAGAGGAGGTATCGTCAATGAGACTGATCTCGCTTTTGAGCTCGATAGAAAAGAGTTTTATGCAGGGTTGGATGTCCTAGAGAGAGAGCCTATAGAGCCAGAAAATGCTTTACTCCATATCCAGCATCCTGAGAGACTACTCATGACACCGCATATCGCATGGACAAGCATAGAGGCGAGAGAGAAATTATTTGCAGGTATTGTACGCAATATTACAGCATTCTTGGAGAAAGATGAACATGCTTGATATACTTATCATAGGTGCAGGAGGTGCAGGACTTACCGCTGCACTCACTGCAAAAGCCCAAGGGGCTTCTCTTTTGGTCGTAGGCAAAGGCTATCCTACCAATGCACAAACTTCCATGGCACAAGGTGGTATCAATGCAGTATTAAGTCACATACCACTAGAGAGTGATAGTGTAGAGGCTCATATCTCAGATACTTTGAAATCAGCTCGTAAATTGTGTGATGAAATGATGGTACGGCAGATGTGTCAAGATGCTCCTCTCTCTGTAGAGTGGTTAGACTCCTTGGGTGTACCATTTAGCAGGACAAAAGATGCCAAAATCGCACAGAGACAGCTCGGTGGAGCGACGCATAAGAGGGCTTGCTACTCTCAAGACTATACAGGACTCAAAATCCTCCATACACTCTATGACAACTCTCTCAAAGAGGGGATAGAGTTCCTCGATAAGCATTTTTTGATCAACCTTCTCACCAATGATAGTGCGGATGATAGTGCAGTGCCAGTGGTCAAAGGGGCAATATTTTTGGATATATCTACAGGAGAGCTAGTAGAGATAGAGGCAAAGAGTGTTATCATAGCGACAGGTGGATATAGCTCGATCTATCATGGCTTTACTACTAATGCTTTTGGTTCTACAGGAGATGGGATAGCAGCTGTACTGCGTGCAGGTGGAGTGCTATCTGATATGGAGTTTGTGCAGTTTCATCCTACTGCTCTAAAGCGTTCGGGTCTCTTGATATCAGAGAGTGCGAGAGGTGAGGGAGGCTATCTCCTCAACAGTCAAGGAGAGAGATTTGTCGATGAACTCTTGCCTAGAGATGTAGTGGCGAGAGCTATCTATGAGCAGATGGATGCTGGAGAATCGGTATTTTTGGATATCCGTCATCTCGGTGAAGTAAAGCTCATGGAGCTACTACCCCAAGAGGTTCACTTGTGTAGACTGCATGAGGGAGTAGACCCTCTAAGAGAGTTGATACCTATCAAACCTGTCGCTCACTACTCCATGGGTGGGATAGCAGTCGATAGATCACTCCAAGTCAAGGGGATAGAGGGGTGTTTCGCTGTAGGAGAGTGTAGTAATGCCAATCTCCACGGTGCCAATAGATTGGGAGGGAACTCTCTGCTAGAGCTTGTCTCATTTGGCAAAAAAGTTGCTTTGAGTGCTGTGGCATCACTCTCTTGTGCAGATAGAGTTCAAGTAGATAGAGATATTGCGGGAGCAGAGCAGTTAGAAAGAGAGAGAGCATCTATCGCAGAGCTATTTAACTTACCAAATCATATCAATTTTTATGAAAAACGAGAGAGAGTTGGTGAACTTCTTTATACTAATGCAGGGATTGTAAGAAACCATAATGATCTCCAAGAGGCACTTGATGCTATACGAGAGATGCAAAGAGATCGTAAAGATATGGGTTTAGGAGATAAGCATAGGGAGTACAACAGCAACTTAGTTGATTTGTTAGAGTTTTTTAATATGCTTGAGATCAGTGAAGCGATGCTTATAGGTGCGATATCGAGAAAAGAGAGTCGAGGGGCACACTATCGGGCTGATTTTCCTCTACAAGATGATGAAAATTTTGCTCACAATAGTATATATCGCAAGAGAGATGCAAAGACTCTTGTAAGTTTAGAGGAGAGAGAATGAATATTCAATTCAAACGATTTCATAGAGACGATAAGTCTCAAAATGGCTTGATATCTTATAGTGTACCTGAGGGGTTGACACTCTTGCAAGCACTCCAATACATCAAATCCTATAGAGATGCTACACTCACATTTGATGCAGGCTGTCGTAGTGGTATTTGTGGCACTTGTTCTGTGCGAGTCAATGGCAAAGAGCAGCTCTCTTGTAGCTACAAAATCAAAGAGGGTGATACTATAGAGCCACTTGAGTATCATAGTGTCAAAAGAGATCTTGTCACAGACAAACAAAATATCAAAGCGACTCTCTTGCACTCAAAAGCATGGCTCTCACTCCCTCAGCAAGCGACGATCACTATCCAAGATGAGAAAGTCACAGAGTTGCAGAGTGATTGTATACTCTGTAGTAGTTGCTACTCTGCCTGTCCTGTACTCGCAGTCAATCCTGACTTCTTGGGTCCTTTTGCTCTCACAAGGGTTTACCGCTATATCCAAGATCCCAGAGAGGGAGAGAGCAAGGAGAGTATAGATGCGATACAGAGTAATGGTGTGTGGGATTGTACCCTCTGTGGTGAGTGTACCGCTGTCTGCCCACAAGGTATAGACCCCAAGATGGATATCACTATGCTTAGAAGTAAAAGTAGCCAATACGGCTACACTGATCCAAACTTTGCAACTATGGATTTCGGCTTTGACCCCAATGCAGGCTTCTAGGAGTTGCGTCAGCTAAAGCACTCTCTATAAGGCTTTAGAATTTCTACTATCTATCCATTTCCCTTGACATTATGAACATATATTCGCTATAATCCAAACATATGTTCAAAATAAGGATAAATTATGAAAATAGTATTAGCGGTAGACGAAGATAAACAGACAATAGTCAAAAGAACAGGGCAGTCCGCATTTTTTGCGATTTATGAAGATGCAAAGCCCATTAAATATGTTCCAAACAAACATCACGATGGTGGTCATCATACTCATACTCACAACCACGAGCATCATCACTCACAAGAGGAGCACGAAGCGCACACAAACTCTCACAGAAAAGATGTGCAAGCACTTCAAGGTTGTGACATTATATTAGTCCAAGCTATTGGTGAAAATATGAGAGAAGCCATAGAGTCTATAGGTCTTAAAATCAAAAAGATAAGAGAAAAACATGGTAAAACAGCCGATGAAGTTATTCAAAACTTCTTAAACGGAACTATCTAAAATGCATGCAATCTCTTAAATGGATTTACTCTCTTTATTATGATGGTTTTGCCAACATGAGAGTTGGCAAGACTTTGTGGTTGCTTATAGCTTTCAAACTTTTTATTATGTTTGCTATCCTCAAGTGGCTCTTCTTTTCAAATATACTCCAAGAGAATTTTCAAACTGATCAAGAGAGAAGTAGTTATATACTGCAACAACTTACAAAGGAAAGATAATGGAACACACAGAACTACTCGTAGACTGGTCTCGTGCACAGTTTGCTTTAACTGCTCTGTATCACTGGCTTTTCGTACCACTTACATTAGGTTTGACTTTTATAGTCGCGATTATGGAGACTATTTATGTCAAAACAGGTGACCAAAAATGGAAAACAACAACAAAGTACTGGATGGGGCTCTTAGCAATTAACTTTGCTATTGGTTTAGCTACTGGGATTATCATGGAGTTTGAGTTTGGAACCAACTGGTCAAACTACTCATGGATAGTTGGAGATATCTTTGGTGCACCACTTGCCATTGAAGGTCTCATGGCATTCTTTATGGAATCAACATTTTTTGCTGTTATGTTTTTTGGTTGGAACAAGGTAAGCAAAAAGACGCATCTTCTTTCAACTTGGCTTGTAGCTATCGGATCAAATCTCTCAGCACTTTGGATTCTCGTAGCAAACGGTTGGATGCAACATCCAGTAGGTATGAACTTTAATCCAGACACTGCAAGAAATGAGATGCAAAACTTTTGGGCAGTTTTGTTTAATCCAAATGCAACAAGTAAATTTCTACACACTGTAAGTAGTGGCTATGTACTTGCATCACTCTTTGTGATGGGCATTAGTGCTTGGTATTTACTCAAAAAGCGTGATACGCAGTTTGCAAAACGCAGTATCATTGTAGCTTCTAGTTTTGGACTGATAACTTCTCTCTTTCTTTTAACTACAGGAGATGAATCAGCACATCGAGTAGCACTCAACCAACCTATGAAATTAGCAGCGATGGAGGGTCTTTATGATGGTGAAAAACGAGCAGGTATTGTCGCCTTTGGACTATTAGATAGCCAAAAAGAGATAGGTGACGACAAAGAGCCTTTTCATTTCAAGTTCACTATACCATACGCACTTTCATTCTTAGGGTATCACAATATTAATGCTTTTGTTCCAGGGATAGATGATTTAGTCTATGGCAACGAAAAGTATAATATCATCTCCGTCTCAGAAAAGATGGCAGAGGGGAAAGTAGCACTCCAAGCACTCGCTGAGTATAAAAATGCTAAAAAGAACAATGACATAGTAGTTGCTTCACAAGCACTCAAAAGATTTAAAGAAAATCAAAAGTATATGGGTTATGGCTATCTCAAAGACCCTAAAGATGCAGTGCCAAGTGTTGCTCTCTCTTTTTACAGTTTTCACATTATGGTAGGGCTTGGCACATGGTTTTTATTTCTCTTTTTCATCTCTTTGTACTACTCTATGGTCAATAAGATGCACACGAAAAAATGGCTCCTTTCTCTAGCACTTTTTACAATTCCTTTAGGGTATGTAGCACAAGAGGCTGGTTGGATTGTAGCAGAAGCAGGTCGTCAACCATGGGCTATTCAAGATTTGCTTCCAGTTGGGATGGCTACTTCAAGCGTAAGCACAACAAGTGTTATGATAACTTTTTGGTTATTTGCAGTTTTATTTACTGCTTTACTACTTGCTGAAATTAAGATTATGCTAAAACAGATTAAAATTGGACCGGAGGGAGACTAAGATGTTTGATTTATTAACTCTACAAGAGTATTGGTGGTTTTTAATAAGTGTAATTGGTGCACTTTTTGTCTTTATGACATTTGTTCAAGGTGGTCAAACACTCCTCTATACATTGGCAAAAACTGAAGATGAAAGAGATCTTTTAGTCAACTCTCTAGGGCGTAAATGGGAACTTACATTTACTTCACTTGTTCTCTTTGGAGGGGCACTTTTTGCAGCTTTTCCTCTCTTTTATGCTGTGAGTTTTAGCGGTGCATACTATGTTTGGATGGCAATTCTATTTTGCTTCATCATCCAAGCAGTTGCTTACGAGTATAGAAAAAAACCTGACAATGTCTATGGAGCAAGATTTTATGAAATGCTTCTCTATATCAATGGAACAGTTGGAGTATTTCTCATAGGAGTAGCATTAGGGACACTCTATAGTGGGGGTAACTTTATAGTCAATGAGTATGGTCTCTCTCACTGGACGCTCTCAAGTTATGGTTTAGAAGCAGTACTCAATCCATTTAATGTTGCTTTTGGACTTATGCTTGTGTTTCTTGCACGTCTACAAGCTTCACTCTATTTCTTCAACAATGTTGACGAAAAAAGTATTACTTTACGTATCAAAAGCGTTGTAAAAAACAACTTTTTACTTTTTTTGCTCCTCTTTTTATATGTAGCAGGTACTATTCTCTTTGGTGATGGGTATGTTTATGATGCAAGTACAAAAGTAGTCAGTGTAGTTCCTATGAAGTTTTTACACTCACTTCTTGCTATGCCACTACTTTTAATGCTACTTATATTAGGAGTACTCATTTTAGTTTATGGTGTCTATGTAGCTCTTTTCAGAAAGTCTAAAAAAGCTATTTGGTTTAGTGGGTTAGGAACAGTTGTAACTCTCTTAATTCTTCTATTTCTCTTAGGTATTAATAACTCTGTTTACTACCCATCTTTAGCAGATTTACAAAGTTCTTTGACGATAGAAAATAGTTCAGGTAGCTACTATACACTCTCTGTCATGAGTGTTGTTTCACTACTCGTTCCTATTGTTTTAGGCTATATAGTCTACTTTTGGTACGCAATGAATAATACACCAATTACAATGGATGAAGTCAAATCTGACTCGCATCACTATTAGGAGAGAATTATGGAATATTTAACAGAGATACTTTGGTATGCAAGTTGGCCAGTAGTTATATATATATCAGTGAAGTTTGTACAACTCAATCTTACACATTATAAATCTATAGAACGATTAGAGGAGCTAGAGGAGTACCATAAAGAAAATACAGCAGTGAAGGCAAAAGAGTGAGTGGCAGAAAAAAAATAGAGAGAAATATTGAAGCAGATCATAGTGCAGTCTGCTTCAAGCCGTGTGGATTAAGAAAAGTTACATTGAAGCATGTTATACTTGAAGAGGATGAGATGGAAGCTATCCGTTTAGCTGATTATGAAGCTCTTTACCAGCAAGAGTGTGCAGATAAGATGGGTATTTCTCGTACGACTTTTTCTCGTCTTGTTGGCTCGGCAAGAGCTAAAATAGCTGATGCACTTTTGCATACAAAAGCATTAAAAATCAATCTCAAAGAAAAGGATATTGATGCAGATTAATCTTCAACAAATTGCTACAATTAACTCACCATTTTCTCAACTTACAGATATGCCAACACAGCCAATAGGTGCAAAGGATACTTATGCAACGATTACATTTAAAAGAGAGTATGAAGAGGGTTTAAAAGATTTAGATAGTTTTAGTCACCTCTACCTTATCTACTACTTTCACAAAGTAGAGAAGCATAAACTCTCTGTCGTCCCTTTTCACGATAAAAAAAATACTTTTCGTGGTGTATTCTCCACAAGAACCCCTATGCATCCAAATGGTATAGGTTTAAGTGTTGTTGAACTCGTCAGTGTCAAAGAGAATATTGTTACAATTAAAGGGATAGATATTTTAGATGGTACACCACTCCTTGATGTAAAGCCATATATAGAAAATTTTGACAAGATTTTAGGAGAGGTGAAATCTGGTTGGATGCAATCTTCTACCAAAGAGGTAGAAGAGAAACGCTCAGATGAGAGGTTTCTACTCTCTTAACAACTGATGTTACGCACTCAGCATCTTGATGAGACTATTTAAGCCTGTTACAAATAGGTAGGGAGTATCCCACCATTGGAGTGGTGGATTTCATCCACCCTACCCATCTGTACAATCTAAAAAGTACAATAATCATAAGAGTGCGTAACATTAGCAGAGTATCTCAAAAAAGGGACGCACTTTATATAAATAGTGATAGAGTTTATTTGATCAAAGGATAAGTGATGAATAATGCACAGTTACAAGGTTTAACCTCAACAGAGGCACAAGAGAGACTAGACAAATATGGACCAAATGAGCTCAAAGCCAAAGAGGATAGTGCACTTCTACGACTCTTTCGTCGTTTTTGGGGACCTATACCATGGATGATAGAGATGGCTGCTGGACTCTCTTACTACTCTCATAGATATGAAGATTTAACTATTATTTTGATTTTGCTTTTTGTTAATGCTTTTGTGGATTTTTATCAAGAGTCCAAGGCTCTAAATGCCATTGCCGTTCTAAAAGAGAAACTTGCACGATTTTCACTTGTGTTTCGTGATGGGAAATGGCAAAATATAGAGGCGAAGTTTGTTGTGCCTGATGATATTATCAAGCTAAAGATTGGAGATATTGTTCCTGCTGATGTAGAGTTACTCTCTAGTGAAGATTTTTTAACAGTAGATCAATCTAGCCTCACGGGTGAATCACTTCCTGTGACAAAGGGTGGTGGTGATACAATCTATGCAAATGCTATCATCAAACAAGGAGAGATGTCCGCTCGTGTTAAGGCAACAGGAGCAAATACTTACTTCGGAAAAACAGTAAATCTTGTTGCCAAAGCAGCCCATGAACAAAAGAGTCATTTTCAAAAAATGGTTCTCAATGTGGGGAACTTTCTTATTGCTATTACGGTAGTGATGATTATCTTGATTTTGAGTATTGGTTCTTATCGTGGGGAGAGTATGAGTGAGCTTCTTATCTTCTCTCTTGTACTTACTATATCGGCTATTCCCGTCGCGATGCCAGCAGTTTTGACGGTTACTATGGCAGTTGGGGCTAGAGTTTTGGCAAAAAAAGAGGCAATAGTCTCTCGTCTTGCTGCGATAGAGGAGTTGGCTGGTATGGATATTTTATGCTCCGACAAGACAGGAACACTGACAAAAAACGAAATGACACTCAGTGAACCTTTTACTATCAATGGGTTTGGTGCAGATGATCTCTATTACTATGCTGCACTCGCTAGTAAAAAAGAGAATGACGATCCTATCGAACTGCCAATATTTGACTATACAAAAGAGCATCATTTAAATGCAAAACTGAGTAACAACCAGTTGCTAAATTATATTCCTTTTGACCCTGTGAGAAAAAGAACTGAAGCTATCTACAAAAGCAAAAAGAGCAATCTCCATGTTATCAAGGGAGCAACACAAGTCATCATATCTTTGTGTAACATCCCTAAAGAGACAAGAGCAAAAGTAGAAGAGAGCAACCATCTCTTTGCATCAAAGGGTTTTCGCTCTTTGGGTGTAGCATTTCGATATGATGAAGAGAAATATTTTACCTTTGTTGGTCTTATGCCACTCTATGATCCACCTCGCGATGACTCTTCCCAAGCTATAGAAGAGGCAAAGAAAAAAGGCATTAAGGTAAAAATGGTGACAGGTGATAATATCGCCGTTGCTCAATATATCTCCACAATGCTCAACATTGGTGACGAGATTCAAAATATCCGAGACTTGAAAGGTGATGGTCATCAAGAGTATATATACCTTTCAAAAATTCTAGCTACCTCTTTTGCAAAAGTTTTTCAACCTAAACTCTCAGATGAAAAATTAGATGACCTTGTCCAAGATGTGGTCAATGATGTAAAAGATCAACTCCACAATGCTCCACTTCCAAGTGGTAGTGTAAAAAAACATGAGTCAGAAATTATCTCTCTTATAGAGAGTGCTGATGGATTTGCGGAAGTCTTTCCAGAGGATAAATATTTTATAGTCGATGAGCTTCAAAAAGCAGGTCATATCGTAGGTATGACAGGAGATGGTGTCAATGATGCCCCTGCACTCAAAAAAGCCGATTGTGGGATTGCTGTCAGTGGTGCGACGGATGCAGCTCGTGCTGCTGCAGATATAGTGTTGATGGCACCAGGGCTTATGGTTATTGTAGATGCAATAGAACAGGCTCGTATCACATTTGAGAGAATGAAAAGTTATACTATCTACCGTATAGCAGAGACTATTCGTATCATCATTTTTATGACTTTAGCCATTGGTCTGTTTGAGTTTTATCCTGTGACTGCTTTGATGATAATTGTCTTAGCACTTCTTAATGACTTGCCAATTTTAGCCATAGCATATGACAACACTAAAGTACGAGAAGCACCAGTTCGCTGGGATATGAGAGAGATGCTGGTTCTCTCGACTTGGCTTGGTCTTGCTGGAGTCTTCTCTTCTTTTGGTATCTTTGCCTATGTTATGTACTATCTCAAACTCCCTTTAGAGTTTGTGCAGAGTATATTTTTTGTCAAACTTGTGGTTGCAGGGCATGGAACTATTTTTAATACTCGTATTGATGATTGGTTCTTCAAACAACCACGACCATCTTTCGCACTTTGGGGTGCATCATTACTGAGTGCTATTGCTGGGACAGTCGTAGCTGTCTATGGTTTTGGTTTAATGACACCTATAGGTTGGGAGTGGGCTGGATATATGTGGGCGTATGCACTTGTATGGTTTCTTTTTAATGATGCAGTAAAAATTGGAGTTTTAAGATTTTATAGAAGCAAAATAGCAAAATAAAAAGCATACTATAAACCTCCTCTCCTTAGGGTAGCCTTAAGCTCCAATCATATATAATTAACTAACCAGTTAATTGTGAGGATAATAATGTCTAAAAGTAATGCAAAAACTTATTATGATCAGCTAGAGTGGTCTGAAGAGTAGAAAAGAGCTATTGAGTTAATCCTCTTTGAAACACCCACTGGGGCGTTTCAAAGATGAGTTACTCATCAAATAAACTAAAGGATAGAAACAATGAAAAAACCAACACCAGAGCAAGTAGAAGCGATGATGACTGAGAAGATGGGAGCACTTCCAACTTCTCTAAACGCAGCAAAAGCGATCGATCCAGAATTTTTAGTTGATCAGGCTATCAGCTCTAACATGAGTGTACAAAGCGAAGCAAACCCATTTGATCCAAAAACATCAATGATGATTGCATTAGCTGCATCAATTACGCTTAGTAGTGATGAGTGTGTGATGGAGCAAACAAAAATGCTTAAAAACATGGGCATCACAAAAGAGGAACTTGCATATCTTGTAAGAATTGTAAAACATGCACATACAAGTGCAGTTATGGGTAGTGCAAAAGCTGCGTTTGAGACTTTTGAAAGTTAAAAACTTATTACTTTTTGTAACTTTAGGGGGCTTTACTCATTATAGTGGATCACATCCCACTTTTAGTGAATCTTTTGGATTTTTAGCGAAACAGATGATGGGAGAAGTGATGGTAAAAAACTTCAAAATCCTGCTGTGCAAACACTACTTAAAATAGAAAGATTTTTATAAAATTTTATAGTGATAAAGGAAATTATACGAGTGAATAAGGTATGTGATATTGTAAATGATGGTGAAATTATTGGTATAAATAAGCCAGAGTACCCACTATTTTCTGCTGTGTTATATGGTGATAAGATAGCAACGCAAAAGTTTTCAAAACGCTTAAGTTGTGCCATAAAGCACCTCCCTTTAAGGGTGCAATTTAAGTACGAACACGACACGCAAAAAGCGATTGAAGCAGGGGTGACAAAAGATCCTACACTCCTGCTTGATGGGGATATATTTTTAGAGGGACTCCCCCAAGCAGAGCAGATTACCGAAGCGTTTGAAAAACGGCTTGAGAGAGAGGTTTGATATGCTAACGAAGTTCCTGCAAAGAGAGAAACGCTTTATTAAAAGTGAAAAGATCGCCTTTCTAATACTGCCCCTGATACTGCTGCCTTTGGCAGTTGAAGTGTTACTGCACGGAATGCAGCCAGAATGGTTTGAGCTGCATAATGAGAAGATACTGATTGCAAACATCCTTTACATTATTATCGGGCGTTTTATGATACTTGATGTAGCGGTGTATATTTTCAGCAGATCAAAAAGCCATGTACACCTTGCTCTGATACAGATTGTACTGCTCTATCTGGAAGTGACGATCATCACTATTGTCTTTTATGCGATACTTTTCAATATGTTCGATGTCTTTTCTCTTTTCCATCTCAACTCACAATTCCCACCAGAGAATTTGAAGATGATACAAGAACATAGTTTCGTTACCTCTATGTACATTTCAGCGGTTACTTTTACGACATTGGGTTCGGGAGACTGGATACCTCAGACACTCCCAGCAATGATCGCAGTGATCTCGGAGGTCATTTTGGGTGTGGTTCAGGGCGGTGTCTTTGTCGCCATTGTGATCTATGCGCATCAGAATAAAGTGAAATAGATAATTCATTTAAATAAGATATGAAGTAAGTGGTAAAAATCTTTTTATCACCATACTATTAAATGTAATCATCACAAAGAGAAAGATGCAACATCGAAAAAACTAAGTGAAATGATAGTTGAAAGAGACTTCTTGCAGGGAACTCGGCGTTTTGCCTAAAATATAGTGTAAGCTTCAATAAGATATAATTAACTAACTGATTAGTTGAAGGATAATAATGTCTAAAAAACCAAGAAAGAGAGATGCCGAAGCTTCCAAGGCTCTGATTGTGCGGAGTGCTATAGAGCTCTTCTCCAAAAAAGGGTATGCTTCTACATCTATGGATGAGTTAGCGAGTATGTGTGGACTCAATAAAGCTATGGTCTTTTATTACTTCAAGAACAAAAAAGGACTCTATGAAGTAGTCTTGCATGAAATCTTAGAAGAGATACAAAGAGTGATTATAGCAGAGAACAAGAGACACAAAAGAGCAGGAGATGCACTTGAGGGGTTTATCCGAACTTATGCGAAGTTTGCCTGTTCTCACCCTTATCTCCCTGCACTCTTGCTCAAAGAGCTTAGTGATAGTGGTGCTGTTTTGCCTGAATTTCTCTTTGCCTCTATGCGTCAGCTTTTTGCACTTTTTAGTGATATTTTGAAGCGTGGAGAGGAAGAGGGGGATTTCTATGATGTTGTACCTATGGTACTCTATTTTATGGTTATAGGGACACTCAATCTACTTGTCACTACAAAACCACTGCGAATAAGAGCCGATGCACTCGATGATGTTGATACTTGTGCAGAGTGCCAGATAGAGGAGATCGCAAACTATATAGTACGAAAAATAAAACTAAGTCTCAAGGAGAATTGATGATAAAGATAGCCCTTGCACTGCTTGTAGCTGTACAACTACTACAAGCAAAGAGTATAACGATGCTTCTCAATAGATTGGAGAAGATGCCCGAAAGTCAGCTTGATAGACTCAGTGTAGAGAAGAGCAAACTAGGAGAGAGAGCATTGAGTGACAAGCTTATGCCAAAGGTTGATATTTCTGCTGGGTATGAAGTCTATAGCTCACCCAATGGTATGCTCCCCGTCGCCCCCAATGAACTCATAGGCATGGTCAAAGACCAGAGCGTCGGTCAGCCCTTTAGTAGGCAGATTATGCGTGAGGGAGTGAGCTTTAGTTGGCCACTCTTTGTGAAGTCTATCTATACACTCAAAGAGAAAGCACAACTCCTCCATCTCGCTGCAAAAGAGAAAAAGAGATTAAATCTTCTTCAGCGACAGGCGATAGTAGTCGGTTCGGTAGCACAATTGCGTTATTTGGAAGCTATGAGTCAAGCACTACAGACAAAAAAACGCTCTATTTTAGAAACTCAAAAAAGTACCAAAGTCAAAATAGAATCAGGACGAATACCAGAGAGTGCGAACTATCTCCTCCAAAGCCATATCGATGACCTTGATATTGCTATGAATGGTATCGAACAAAATCGCAACTTATTAGCTTCTAAGATAGAGACACTCACAGGTATTGACCTCAAGCATAGTGTAACACTGCATCTCAAAAGAGAGGTACGACAAGGTGAAATCCTTGCACTCAAACCTTTGGCAATCAAAGTAGAAGCAACCCAAAAAGGGATAAAAGCAGCAGAAGAATCCTACTATCCAACAGTTGCTACCAAAGGAAGCTACGGTTATTCACAAGCAGATGCCTATAACAATGGTGCATCACTGCATGAGCATTTTGGTTCAGCTGGTCTCTATGTGAGTATGTCTCTCTTTGATAGCTCCAAATCAACAGCATCACAAGAAGCCAAACTAGCATATTTTCAAGAAAAAAGGCATTATGAACAGACAGAGCATACACTCACAGTACAAGCAAGGCAGTTGCGACGCGAAATATTACTCTTGAAACGATCACAAAAACTAGCTTATAAAAGCATAGAGAACCAACAGCGACTCCTCAATATCGCCAAGGTCTCTTTGGAGAATGAGAATATCACCCAAGAGGAGTATCTACGGTATGAAGATGCACTCGCCAATGCCAAAGCCAACCTTTACAAAATAGTCGCACAAAAATGGCAAGATATAGCACAACTTGCTGTAATCTATGGAAATAATCTAAAGGAGATTGTGAAATGATAAAAAAGATACTTATAAGAGTCGTTATCTTACTGATAATAGGAGTTATTGTGGTGGGAGGGATGAAAATCATCAAAGCCAAGAGAGCAAAAGAGGCACAAGCACCTATCGCTAAAGTCTATCCACTCGTTGTCAAAACGATAAGTGTAACCCCTTCGGAGGCGAAATTGACACTCCCTTTTCTTGCAGAGGTTGAGAATGATGAGAATGTAATGCTCACATCACGCATGTCTGCACGACTCATTGCAATCAAAAAGAGTGGAGAGAAGGTGCAACAAGGTGATACTCTTGTCAAGCTTGATACAGAAGAGTTGAGAGCAGATATAAATTCAGTCAAAATCTCTCTTTCTAACTTGATAAAAACGCACAAAAGAACACAAAAACTCTACAGAGTCAAAGGGGCTTCCATAGAGCAACTACAAAAAGAGGAGTCTAATATAGCGACACTTCGAGCAAAACTCGCAACACTCAATAGCAAAATGAGTTATGCAACGCTTATCTCTCCTGTATCAGGTACAGTTACAAAAGCATTTGCTTCAAATGGAAGTATTGCAATGGCAGGAAAACCACTCCTCAATATCTCTGCAACCAAAGGATTTTCTCTGATTGTAAGACTTCCTGACTCTATCGATCCAAAATCAATCATTTTTGAACAAAAAGAGTATCCAGTCCACCCTCTAGGGAGTACATTTCATGGACTCAATGAGTACAAAGCTTATGTAGATGCATCAGGTTTGAGTGTCGGTGAGAGAACAGATGTTCGTATTGTTTTGTTTGATACAGAAGCGATAAAATTACCTTTTGATGCTATTTTGAATAGAGATGGCAAAAGCTATATACTCGTCATCAAAAAGAATAAGGCAGTACCACAAGAGGTGCATATCATACAAAAGGGAGAAGAGGGAGTTGTCATAAAAGAGTCTCTTCTCAAAGAGAGGATTGTTGTTGCTAAACCAGATATTTTGCTGAAGCTTGTCACAGGTGTAGCAGTGAAAGTAGAGGAGTAGAGAGATGTTTGAATTTTTCTATAAACGCCCTTATTTCCTCTATGCTTTGATTGCAGGGTTTTTTATCATGGGTATTGTGGGGTTGACTACACTCCCCAAAAACCTCTTTCCTGATGCTAATCCACCCAAAATAGTTGTCATCACCTCTGTACCTGGGGCTACAGCCAAAGTAGCTGCTAGTACCGTCTCCAAACCGATAGAGGAGGAGGTTGCAAGGCTTGGTTTTGTGAGTGATGTGAGTAGTATCAATGTAGCTAACTTCTCTATTGTGAGTGCAGAGTTTAGTTACAAAAAAGGTCTCAATGAAGCAGCAGTAGATGTTGCAAATGCACTCAATATCGCTAAAGCAAACATCCCTGCAGGACTCAACCCTGCTATCTATACGGCAGGAGACTTTACACTTCCTGTTGATGTCATAGCACTAAGTCCCAAAAATGATACTATCAATCTCGACCAAATCCGAAAAGTCGCAGACTCTTTCATCAAGCCTTATCTTTTGAGCAATGAAGATATAGGAAATGTTGAAGTGTTTGGGGGATACCAAAGTGCTATCAATGTAGAGATAGATCCTTTCAAAGCCAAAAAGTACGGTGTAGATTTTGAGACGATATCCAAAGTCATTATGGCACAAAACAGAGATATTCCAGTAGGATTTATCAAAGGAAAAAATAGTTTCTATACAGTAACTATCTATGGTGAAAAGGATAATGTACTTGCACTTCAAAATCTCCTCATACAGCCCAATGTCAGACTCAAAGATATCGCTGATGTAAAATGGGGACACCAAAAACGCACGAGTGGATATATAGGCAATGGCAAACCAGCTATTGCGTTAGCTATACAAAGAGCACCAGGGGGGAGTGTGCTTGATGTCTCCAAGGCAGCTCGAACCGAAATGAAAAAACTGCAAGAGAAGTACCCCAATATTAGATTTGAAATTTCTGATACTCAAAGAGATTTGATAGAACAAGCCAATGATAATATGCTTGAAGCCTTAAAAGATGCGATTATCTATACACTTCTTGTTATTATGGTATTTCTTGGGAACTTTAGAGCGATTGTCGCAGCAGGACTCTCTATCCCTATGGTATTTTTCTCAACGATTGCTATTATATGGATGACAGGGGGAGAGTTAAATATCGTTATTTATACGGCTATTATCTTGGCACTTGGAATGTTGACTGATGATGCTGTGGTTGTTTTGGAGAATATAGAACGGCACCTTATAGAGACCAAAGAAGATTTGCAAACAGCTATCAAAAATGGCACAAAAGAGGTGCTAAATCCTGTTTTTGCAGGAACTATCGCTACGATTGCTATTTTGTTTCCTCTGATGTTTGTAGGTGGCTTTCCTCAAAAGATTTTCAAACCACTCATTGAGACGCTTATAATAGCATTGTTGGTGAGTTGGTTTTTGTCTATTACTTTTATACCACTGCTTTCAGCATGGCTCTATAGGAATGGTGTTAGCAAAAGCAAAGTAGAACAAGGCTTTGAGTGGTTCTATCAACATACCATCGGCAAACTTGTTGCCCCTTATGAGGGGGTTATCATCTTTTCAAACAGTGGATGGAAGATAACTAGACGCGTTGTTTTGACCGTTGGTGTTGTTGCATTTTTGATTTTTTCTTTGAAAAATATTATGCCAACTATCGGTAAAGATGCAATGCCACCTATGGATACAGGTATCATCAAAGCACAGATTGCTTTTTCTGCCAATGAGACAGTCAATCATGCCCAAGAGAAACTCAAACCTTTTTTGAGTTGGCTTCACAAACAACCGTGGGTAAAAGAGAGTTCTATAGCCTTTGGTGGTGAGATGGGTGTGCTGAGTCTAGGCAGTGGTAATCTCCCAACAGAAGCGACGATTACTATCAATGGTGTCAATCGATTTGAACGAAAAAAATCTATCTGGGAGTTAGAGGATGAGATTAGAGAGAAGCTTTCGCATATAGAGGGAGTGAAACGAAATGATGTCTTTGATTTTGGGGCAACTGCACTCTCATCGATAAAAGCAACCGTTGATACACGAATCTCTTCCTCTGGGGTTGATGGCTTACACGAATACTCCAAAGATATAGCAAAAGCGATGCGTAGTGTCAAAGGGCTTACATCTGTATCCACAAGCTGGGACAAAGACTTTAGCGAATATGTCATAGAGATAGATAGAAATAAGGCGTTGCTTTATGGCATTACTCCATACAATATCGCTATGCAGATACCTATCAAAGGGCAAGTCGCATCACTCAATGCCAATCTGGCATCAATGAATACACAGTTTGTTCGTATCTACATCAAAGACAAATTTACGAAAAATTTAGAGACGCTAAAACTCTTACCTATTCATACAAAAATCGGTGATATACCACTCTCACAGATATCCACGATCAAAAAAGAGTTGACTTATGCGAAAATCGAACGAGATAAGATGCTTTATAGTTTGGATGTAAATGGATACCGTGCTAAGAGACCAGTCACTCACTTGACCGATGATACACTTGAAGCACTAAAGAGTGTCAAAAATGACAATTTTGTATTGACACAAACAGGTGACCAAGCACAGATAGATGATAGTTTCAAGCGTATGGCAAAAGCTATAGGTTTGGGTATTGTGATACTGCTTATGGCTCTGATTGCCATATACAAATCAGTGAGATTGGCATTTATTATGATACTTGTATTGCCACTCTCGATGATAGGGGCAAGTTGGGGAATGTTGCTCTTTGACAAACCAAGCTGTATGCCAAGTCTTCTTGGTATTTTGCTACTATTTGGTATCATTATAAAAAATGCTATTTTGTTGATTGATTTTTATCAAGCAAACAAAGAGAAAGGCGATACCAATTTTCAAAGTGCACTCAATAGTGTAACTGTACGATTTAGACCAGTGATGATGACTGCTTTTGCGACAATCGCAGGGATGATTCCTATAGCCCTAGAACAAGCTGTAGGATTAGAGAGACTCTCCCCGCTTGCTGATGTTGCCATCGGGGGACTCTTGGTTGGTACACTTTTGACTTTGATATATGTACCTATCTATGCTTATGTTTTCGACAAAGAGAAGAAAAGCTAAAATGACACAAAATAAAAAGGAGAGTAGAGGCTTATGAATATAAAAGAGTTTTTTGCTTATGGCGAAAAGGTGCCTGGATATGAGGTGCGAGTACTCAACGAGAGAGAAGCACGAGCAGCAGCGGCTATCTTGTTTGTGGGTGCTTTTTTGGGGCTTACCAATGGTGTGATGCTAGGAACGGCTATCTTTTCTGAATATTTTGTTACATTTTTTGCGATAGATTTTAC
>CBEUND010000036.1:0-21080 GCA_965544395.1 uncultured bacterium
CTCTCGTACTCTTTGGCAAGTGTTGCATCTGTAGATTCAAATCTCGTTACAAGTACTGGTGTGGTGTTGCTCGCTCTCACTAAGCCCCAGCCTTTTTCAAACTCTATACGGACACCATCTATATCTATGATACCCGTAATTTTAGGGAAATTTGCAGGTGGATTGGTGAGCATCTCTTTGATTTTGTCTATGATGAGAAACTTCTGCTCTTCTGTAGTCTCTACTTTGATCTCTTCTGTAGAGTAGACGACAGGCAGTCTCTCTATCTCTGCATCTAACTCTATACCGTCATGGATGAGTTCAAGCATACGCAGTGTAGCGTAGATAGCATCATCATATCCGAAGTATCTATGCTTGAAAAATATATGCCCACTCACTTCACACGCGAGGTCTGCTCCTGTCTCTTTCATCTTCACTTTGAGGTTGGAGTGACCTGTCTTGTACATGATAGTCGTAGCTCCTCTCTTTTGGAGTTCGTCATACATCACTTGGGAGCATTTGACTTCACCGATGATAGTGGGTTTATCCATCTTCATCGCATAGAGCAGAGCCATCTCGTCGCCTTTGATATTGTGCTTGTGTGTGAGTACTGCAATACGATCTGCATCACCATCATAAGCAAAAGCGATATCTCCATCCTCTGCAAGAGCAGCTTTGACATCTACGAGATTCTTCTCTACTGATGGATCTGGGTGGTGATTTGGAAATCTCCCATCAGGTTCGAGATAGAGACCCCTATAGTCAAGCTCTAAAGCATTAAATATATCAGTGAGTACTGTATCGGCTACTCCATTCCCGCAATCTATCACTATCTTTTGTTTCATCCCTTTGAGGTGAGCGAAATCTTTGATCATATACTCTCTATAAGGGGTTTTGACATCTATATCTGTTTTTGTAGTATCATCAGGGATGATTCTGCTTTGGTTGGCGACTATCTCGTCACCCAAGGCATAAATATCACTCCCAAAAAATGGAGCCTTATCTACAGTGATTTTGAAGCCATTGTATTGACTAGGGTTGTGTGAACCTGTGATCATCACTGATGCATCAGTGGTCACTCCATCAAATGTATGATAGTTGGAGAAGTAGTTGACTGGTGTAGCGACCATACCCATATCAAGCACTTTGCAACCAGCCACATTCAATCCACTCACGAGATAATCTCGAAGTTGTGGAGAGTGCGAACGAGCATCATACCCTATCGCCACTACTTTGTCACCTTGGATCTTTTGACCTAGGTAATATCCTATGAGCTTGACACTCTGCTCATTGAGCTCTTTTTCGTAGATACCACGGATATCATACTCTCTAAAAATCGATTGTGTTATACTCATTTTTGCCCTTTTATCTATTGTTGATATCCATTTGGATTGTTTGATTGCCATCGCCAGCCATCTTCACACATCTCTTTGATACTTCGTGTCGCTTCCCAACCTAAAACCTCCTTGGCATAGGTCGTATCAGCAAAACATGTCGCTATGTCACCACTTCTTCGAGGGGCTATCTTGTAGGGTACTTCTCTCCCTGATGCCTCTTCAAAGGCTTTGACCATCTCCAAGACAGAGTAGCCCTCTCCTGTGCCGAGATTGATAGTCATCACTTGGTCGAAACTCTCTATCCTCTCTAAAGCATTGAGATGTCCTTGAGCTAAGTCAACAACATGGATATAGTCTCGCACCCCTGTACCATCAGGTGTATCATAGTCATCCCCAAAGACACTCAAATACTCTCTCTTGCCTACTGCTGTCTGTGCGACAAACGGCATGAGGTTGTTGGGGATGCCTTGGGGGTCTTCACCTATCATACCTGATATATGAGCTCCTACAGGATTGAAGTATCGTAGAAGTACAATCTTCCACTCATTATCAGAGACAAAGATATCTCTAAGTATCTCTTCGATAAAAAGTTTGTTTCTTCCATAAGGGTTGGTCGCTGATACAGGGAAATCTTCTGTGATAGGGGTAGTGTGTGGGTCTCCATAGACAGTAGCTGAGGAGCTAAAGACTATAGATTTGCAATTATACTTTTGCATCGTTTCAAAGAGTACGATAGAGCCTGTCACATTATAGTCATAATATTTGAGTGGTATCTCTACAGATTCACCGACTGCTTTGAGCCCTGCGAAATGGATCACACTCTCGATAGTGTAAGCCTCAAATACCCTCTGTAGATCTTGTCTGTTTCGGATATCACCCTCTACAACGGTGATCTTTTTGTTTGTAATCTTCTCTACTCTACGAATGCTCTCCATAGAAGAGTTACAAAAGTTGTCAAAGATAACGATATCATATCCCGCCTCTAGTAGCAAAACCGCTGTATGGGAACCTATATATCCAGCACCGCCTGTTACAAGTATGGACATATTAAAAGCTCATCTTCATACTAAAAGCTCATTTTCATGCCACCATAGAAACTACTATTGTAAGTATCTGTCGTGTTTTTGATAGTGTCGACTTCTATATCTCTATAGCCTACATACAAAGAGACTGCACTGATCACTTCAACAGCTGCTTCTGCCCTAAACTCAAAATAGTTTTCAGCATCATCAAAAGAGAGTACCGATGGGGCATAGAGTAGCGTCCCTGAAAAGCTTGCTGTAGGGACAGAGTCTATAAGCGGGATAGCATACGCTGCTTCAAACATAAATGGAACCGCACTATAGTTATCTACGCTTACATATCTAGCACCCAAACCCATGCTCAAGCCATCCATAGCTTGGTAACTATTGCTAGCACTCAACCCTATCCCAAAGAGATAGTCACTATTTGTGTTGATGAGATTTCCATCGACTACAAATATCGTCCCATTTGTATACTCTGAGAAGCTATTGACATCTAAAGAGCCTTCGATCTCAAAATCTTCTGAGTTGATATTCAATCCTACTGTATTTCCTGAAAAGAGTACAGAGGTACTAAGCAGTAACGAAGCTAAAATTTTATGATATGACATAGTCTTCCTTCAATAAATAATTGATATTATAACATATGTATTCTGTGAAATATGAGTAATTGTGTTATAATTGTGTAATCAAATGAATCATAATAGCACAAGCATTGTGAGTAAAAATATTGGATGCTAGAAGGATAGAGTGATGAAGATGCGTAGTTTAATAGTTTTGAGTTTTATAGGGGTGAGTTTTTTGGGGGCTACAGAGATAGTGCGAAGTGGCGGCGGAGTCTTGCCTGTGGATTGGAGTTCTGCAGATAGCTCCCATATCAAAAGAACTCGTTCAGTGCCTACAGCTCTGCAAAAAGCGGTCAAAGATGTTACCTTGCCCGTCTATATACCCAAAGCGTATGCCAATGAAAAAAACCTTGAAGTCGTTGCACTCAAAGATTTTTATGCAGTGACAATTCATTTCAAAGATGCTACGATGATGATATCGGGAGATAGAACATACCAGCAAGAGATCGTCTCAGGTGGAGAGCAGATAGTAGCCAACATGAAAAAGGCAGCCAATAAATTTATCCGCTCCGAGGGGATTTTGAGTAGAGATTTCAACAGACATGGAGTCAACTATACACTCAGCATTGAGTGTGACCAGCCAAATAAAGATAGTAAATGTACCAAAGATAGATTTCTCAAAAAAATGTACAAAAGCTTGATCATAGTAGGAGGTAAAAAATGAGAGCCATAGCGATAATAGTAGTTGCTCTTTTTTTGGGAGCGTGCCAAAACAGTAGCACCCCAAATCCATCACTAACCCCACCAACAAGCGAACCAAACTTCTCCTATACTCCAGCAGGTTATCTCGTCCCCTCCAAAAGTGGTCAAGGAAGAAAAAATGATAACTATATATACGCCCCTAATATACGCTTTCCGATAGAGAGTGCACCTGCTTATATCAACTCTCAAGTCTATGGTGTAGGTGGGTATCTAGGGGCCAATGGTAGCCTCTGTGATAAACGAAACTATCAATATCCTTGGCATGATAACTATTGTGAAAAACGAAAGTGGTCTATGCCTCTATGCCCCTCAGGCACAGGACACCAAGGCAACGATATCCGTGGAGCTACTTGTCAGAAAGATAGATACTATGCTGTAGCTGTAGAGCAAGGTGTCATTACTCATATCGGTACATATACCGTCTATCTACGAGGTAACTCAGGCAGAACCTATCGCTACCTCCATCTCTCCAAGCACTCTCTCAAGGTGAGAGTAGGTCAGCGTTTAGCCAGAGGAGAGCGAATCGGTATGGTATCAAACAATATGGGAACTACCCCTACTAGTATACACTTGCATTTTGATGTCAAACAAACCTTGCTCATAGGTGGCAAATCCCAAACAGTTTATATCCCTATATATACATCATTGATAGATGCATACAAGAGATTGGTGACGGGGAGACCATAATGCTACTCAAGTCACAATGAGACATTGTGACTTGCAATGCACTTTATCCGATTGGAGACACATTCTCATATCCTCTTTTGAGATTGCTCGTGAGTAGTAATATCCTTGAATATATTGGCACTCACTAGAGACCAAAAAGTCCAACTGCTCTCGCGTCTCAACCCCCTCTGCAATAATTTGTAAATTGAGGTTTTGTGCCAAGGCAATGATAGTTTGAGATATTACTCGATCATCATCATTGTGAGGGAGTTCTTTGACAAATGATTGGTCTATTTTGAGCTTATTGACAGGCAATTTTTTGAGATATGCCAACGAAGAGTACCCCGTACCAAAATCATCAATCGCTATCTTGATACCCATATCACTCACTATCTGCAATATCTCTATAGCTTTGATAGGATCATCCATCATAAGACCCTCAGTCACCTCTAACTCAAGATGTGCTATATCAAAACCTATCTCCTCTATCATTGATGTAAGTCTCTCTATAAAATCCTTACTCTTTAGCTGTGCAATGGATAGATTGAGTGAGAGTACACCAGGGTTCAAGCCCTCTTCATACCACTCTTTGACATCACTCATAGCCTGATACATCACAAAGCTATCAAGCTCTATAATCAATCCTATCTCTTCTGCAAGGGGTATAAAACTATCAGGAGAGATATTCCCCAACTTTGGATGCTCCCAACGCACAAGAGCCTCCATACCTGCGATACTCTTTTTTTGCGTATCTATCTGTGGCTGATAGTAGACTTTCAACTGCTTTTTCTTGATAGCATCATAGAGACATTTTTCCATCTTGGCTTTTTTCAATGCCAGCCTTGACATCTCTTTGGAGTAGAATTGACAATTGTCTCTTCCTTCACTTTTAGCATGATACATAGCGATATCTGCATACTTCAAAAGATCACTTTTTTCTAAGGCATCATAAGGATAGAGGCTGATACCTATACTCGCTGACATATAGAGTTCATGATTTTCCAATCGAATGATAGGGCGTAACTTCTCTATGATCTTTCGTGCTACATCTACTGCAACTTCTTTGCTATTTTTATTGTATATCAATACTGTAAATTCATCCCCACCTATACGAGATAACATATCATCTTCCGCGATAGCAGCAAGAAACCTTTTGGCTACAATCCTCAAAACCTTATCCCCATAATGGTGACCCAAGGTATCATTAATCTGCTTAAAATTATCAAGATCTATAAATAGTAGAGCAAACTCTCGATCATGTTTATAAGCATCTTCTATAGACTCTTGTAGCCTTTTATCAAAAAGTACTCTATTGGGTAGATCGGTCAATGCGTCATAATGAGCTTGATAGTTGAGCTTCTCCGTCTGCTCCTTGAGCCGATCTTCTATCTGTTTCTTGTGTGTAATATCTTGTGAGTATCGTGTGATACCTATGATTTCGCCACTTTCATCTTTCAGTACAGACAAAGAAACATCGGTATAGATGATAGTACCATCTTTTGTCACTTTGCGTATCTCTCCTTGGTATGAACCGAGTGCAAGTGTTTTTTCTCGTAGCCATTCAAATTTTTCCATATCTTCAGCTAGATAGAGCATCTTGATAGACTCTCCGAGCATCTCTTGGGCTGTATAGCCATGAATTAATGTTGCTCCATTATTCCAATGGATGATAATATCATTAAGATCTGTAGATATTACAGAGTCATGAATCTGTTCAAGTATCTGTGCTTGTTGTTTCTCTTTGTGTTCTATGGCACGCATATGTGTGATATCTTGGGTTGTACCTACCATCTTGATAGCGTCACCATTTTCATCGAAAATAAACTTGCCATTTGATACTAGTGTGATGATAGCATCATCTGTTCTTCTCGCTCTCATCTCTATACTGTGTATAGACCCATCATACATCAAGCTCATGGTATCTTTTATTTTTTCTCTATCCTCTTTGAGCACCAAAGAGATAAAAAACTCCCAAGACAATATGGCACTCTTGGGATCTACTCTATAGATACGATAATTTTCATCTGACCAAGTTGTAGCACCCGTAGAAATATCAACTTCCCAACTCCCTATATGGCTAATCTCTTGTGCCTGTTTGAGTGACTCTTTCGTCACTTCTATGACTCTTTTGCTCTCTAGTAGGGTTTGGTTTTCTTGAGCTAACTCTCTTGTCGTGATATTGAGAAGATGTGTGAGTGCCTTGATGGACTTTTGATACTCGCTTGCTACTGGTGGCTCTATCTCTCTATCTTTTTGTTTTGTTGTTTTTTGAGAAGATTCGCTCAAAGCCAATATTGTCATAGTTTCGTTGAGTAGCTCCTTTTGATTTCCAAAAGAAAAAAACTCCCCATAAGTGAAAAATCCTGCAACTTCTGCAAGATTTTGAAATGGTATGATCTCACTCTCTATAAGTTCTGGCATAAACCTCCTGCGTGCCATACAAGAGTAGACGAAGATAGACTCTACAGGGATGTTGTACATACTATCTTGTGTCTCTCTGGAGTGGTTGAGTATCGTCTCCACATCTCCATACCCAAATGTCACAATCTCACCTAAATCTATATTCCCAGCAAACGAGAGAGAGCCATCATCATGCTTTGCTAAGACTGCTCTTGCTATGTGATTTCCATCTTTTTGGATAATCAATGGAAACTCAACTCCTATGGCGGGTAAGAGTTGTGCTACCTCTTCACCAAGATACTTTTTATATATATCATAAACAGGTATATTGTCTATAGTATAGATGCGATTGTTTTTGACTTTTGTAACTTGCATCTGTCTGCCTATAGAGAGCCAATTGAAGTTGTAATCGGTATGTATGAAAAGATTAGGATTGTTGAGTGCTACAGCTACCGCAGCCTTGGATGATATCTTCTCTTTGGTAAAGAGATAGGTAGTGTTAAACTTCCCATTATCTCCTGCTAATCCCCCCGCAACCAACAGATGATCATCTACAGCATGGACACCATCAAGATAGGCTTCTCCATTACAATGAAGCCCCTCTACAAAACTAATAATAACTTTAACTGATGGATCAGCGAGGGTATTGGCGATGGTTTTCCCGCACTCATAACAATCATCAACACACTCAACAAGGGTAGTACGAAGTTGTGTTGTTTTAAACTGTGTGAACGAGAGGACTGTTTTTTTTCTACTCACTTTGCCAGAGCATATCTCCCCATCTGTTGTACTCCCTATAATGTGAGCCGATGGAAGGAGTGCTATGATCTCTTTGAGGAGTTTAGCAATATAGCTTTTCTCTATAACACCTGTAAATATCTGTATAAGTAACTTTTCATTATCAATAATTTTAGAAGCATCAATAAACTCTTGCAACGCATTTTGTGTTGTGTAATAGATAGTATATGACTGCACAGAGACTCCTAACCTTGAGATACTTTACATAGTAACTATAAAGTACTAAGTATACAATGAAATTCTTTATTCTAACATTTTTTCATCAAGAAAAATTAAAAAATAGAGATAATCGAATCTTAACTATGATTTAGATATTATCCATCATTAATTTTCGGTCTAAACGGAGCAAATGGAATGAACGAAGCAAAATATATCTGGATGAATGGTGAATTTGTTGCTTGGAGAGAGGCAACTACACATGTATTGTCACATACATTGCACTATGGTAATGGTGTTATAGAGGGAACAAAAGCTTATAAAACAGAGGATGGATATGCTATATTCCGCCTCAACGATCACACAAAGAGACTTAAAGAGTCGGCAAAAATGACACTCATTGATATCCCTTATAGTGTAGAAGAGCTCAACGATGCACAGATTGAACTTATCCGTAAAAATGAGTTCACAGGAGAGAATGTCTACTTACGCCCTTTTGCTTTTTTGGGTTATGGGGTGATGGGTCTCTACCACAAAGGTGCACCTACGCAGACAGTTTTGAGTGCATGGGAATGGGGTGCATATCTTGGAGAAGAGGGGCTTGAGAAGGGGATCAAACTCAAAATTGCTTCTATGACAAGAGCAGCCAATACATCCAATATGGGCAAAGCAAAAGCTACGGCCAACTACCTCAATAGCCAAATGGCAAAGTTTGAAGCGATAGATTGTGGTTATGATGAAGCACTCCTTCTTGATGATCAGGGGTATGTCGCTGAAGCAAGTGGAGCTTGCTTTTTTATAGTCAAAAATGGTCTACTGATATCGCCACCTAATGACAACTCTTTAGAATCTATCACACAAAAGATGGTGATAGAGCTTGCTCAAGATTTGGGGTATGAAGTCGTAAGACGCAGAGTCACAAGAGAAGAGACCTATGTAGCTGATGAAGCATTCCTCACAGGCACAGCAGCTGAGATCACACCAGTACGCAACATAGATGCTAGAGTTATAGGGAAAGGTTCTCGTGGCAAAATCACCGAAGAGATACAAAAAAATTATTTTGATATAGTTTTTGGTCGCAATGAGAAATATAAACACTATCTCACATATATTTAATATAGATACAGTAAGGAAAATAGAAATGCCAGCAGATATGAATGACTACTTCAAAAAGAAGAAGACAACAAATAACAGTAATAACAAAAATAGCGGTGGAAATAACAATGGGGGTTTCAATGCCAACAATCCTCTAGGAAATGGGGGCAATGGCATGAGCAAAGCTATGAATTGGCTTGTAGTGCTTGTGATAATAGGGACGCTATTTTTTGCACTCAAACCATTCACCATCATCAACTCTGGTGAAGTAGGTATCAAAGTCAAAACAGGGAAGTTTGACAAAGAGCCACTCTCTGCTGGATTGCACTTTTTTATCCCTGTATTTGAAAAGATTATACCTGTCAATACTCGTATCAGATTGATCACTTACAGCAATGTAAGCACTGGAGCGTTGGGTGACTCCTATAGAGGTTTTGAGGGTGGATTGAGAAGAAATCCTGCTATCTCTGTACTCGACAAAAGAGGCTTGACTGTCAATATAGATATCGCAGTACAGTATAGACTCAAAGCCGAGTCTGCACCTGAAACCATAGAGAAGTGGGGTTCTAGCTGGGAAGAGAAGATCATCAACTCCAAAGTGAGAGAAGTGGTGCGGGATGTTGTCGGACAATATACAGCAGAGCAACTCCCTGAGATGAGAAATCAGATAGCTTCAGCTATAGAGACTAAAGTCAAAGAGAGTGTAGATGAACTTCCCAACAAGCCAGTTGCATTGACCTCTGTTGAGCTACGGACTATCAACCTCCCTCCAAAGATAAAAGACCAGATAGAGCGAGTACAGATAGCCAAACAAGATGTCACTATCGCAGAGCAACAAAAAGAGAAAGCCAAACAACAAGCACAAAAAGCAGCAGAAGTAGCCAAAGGTGTAGCACAGAGAAATCGTATCGAAGCACAAGGTGAAGCTGATAAGATCCGTATCGAAGCCCAAGAGCAAGCCAAAGCAAACAGATTGATCTCTGACTCATTGACGAGAGAGCTTATAGAGCTAGAGCAGATCAAAACACAAGCGAAGTTCAACGAAGCACTCAAAGTCAATACAAATGCACAGATATTCCTCACACCTGGTGGAGCAGTACCAAATATCTGGGTAGATACCAAGAGCAAATCCAAAGAGGCAGCGATCCGTTCTGAAGTAGTGAGCCAAACAGCTAATTAAAATGTTGCAGATAGTTAGGGTGGGAGTATCCCACTATCTGTAGCAATTGGTGGGATACTCCCACCCTACAACTTTGTACACCCCTAAATAATAAAAACAATATCATCGGAGAGAACCATGCAGATAGATTGGGACAAAAATCCAACCATACCAGCCATAGCACAAGAGAGTAAGAGCAACGAAATATTGATGCTTGCATATATGAATCAAGAGGCATATGAACTCACGCTATCCACAGGTTATGCCCACTACTTTAGCCGTAGCAAACAACGCATATGGAAAAAGGGAGAGTCTTCAGGGCATACACAAAAGATAAACGATATATTACTCGATTGTGATGCAGATACACTCATCCTCAAGATAGAGCAAAAAGGTGTAGCGTGTCATACAGGACGAAAGAGCTGTTTTTTTACTTCAGTCACCCAAGAGAAAATCATTGCTCAAAAGCAAGTGGATACAGATGCTATCTATAGTGTTGTCGATACACTCTATCACACTATCTTGGAGCGAAAAAACAGTACAGCGGAAAAATCATGGACAAAAAAACTACTCAATGACAAAGAGCTACTCCTCTCCAAAATCAAAGAGGAGGCAGATGAAGTCTGCGTCGCTATAGACCAAGAGAGTGACAAGCAAGTGATCTATGAATCAGCGGATCTACTCTACCATACACTTGTGGGACTTGGCTTGCGAGATATCTCTCCAGACCGTGTCAAGCAAGAGTTGGCTAGGAGATTTGGGATGAGTGGTATAGAGGAGAAAGAGAGTAGAGTGAGTGAGGATAAAGCTTGAAGCAGATAGCTCTTTTACTCCTACTCTCCTCTCTACTCTTTGGTGCATTTTCTGGTAAAATAGTCGATCTCAAGAGTGGCAAAGCGATCAAAAACGCTATTGTCTCTGATGATAAAAAAAGTGTCAAGACAGACAATAGTGGACGATTTCATATAGAGACATTTAGTTCGCATTTGAGAGTCAAAGCCTATGGATATAGACCACTCACTATCCCTGCGTATCAACAGCTCAACAAGAGTACTTACAAAGCAACACCATTTAAAATGCATGCTTTTTATGTCAACTTCTATGCAGCATCCTCCAAGAGTAAATCATTTCAAAAGATTCTCAAAAAGATCAAACAGACGAAGATGAATGCAGTGATCATAGATATCAAAGATGTCAAAGGTCAAATATCATACCGCACAAAAGTCAAAGAAGCCAACAAGATAGGGGCATCTAAGATAAGAACGATCAAAGACTTACCTGGCTTTCTTAGAGAACTCAAAAAGATGCATATCTATACTATCGCAAGAATTGCTGTATTTAAAGACACACTCCAAGCCAAAAAATTTCCTAGCAGAGCAGTCAAAAAAAATGGCAAAATATGGATAGACAAACACAATACAGCGTGGATTGATCCCAACTCTTACAAGGGACAAAACTATACACTTAAGATAGCAGTAGATGCTGCTAAAAATGGCTTCGATGAGATCAATTTTGATTATATCCGTTTCCCTGCTAAAAAGGGACTACGGTTTGCCAAAGCAAACAATCAAACCAACAGAGTAGCTGCAATAGAGCAGTTTTTGGAGCGTGCAAAAGAGCGACTTCGCCCTTATGGAGTCTTTATCTCTGTAGATATCTTCGGGTATGTAGCATGGAATAAAACAGATACTTATATAGGGCAAACTCTCACAAGCTTGGCAAAGCATACGGACTATATCTATCCTATGCTCTATCCATCAGGCTTCTACAGAGGTACACTAGGTCTCAAAGATCCCACAGCCTACCCATACGAGATAGTCAAAGCGAGCATCAAAAAGATGCATAAAGATATAGAGCCTATAAGAGTGCGTGCATGGTTACAATCATTTAGGGATTATGCCTTTAAGCATGTAAACTACAAAGAGTATGAGATAGCGCAACAGATCAAAGCTTCCAATGATGCGAATGCAAGTGGCTGGCTTCTATGGAACCCATCGAGTAGATATCCCTATGTCAATAAGAAACTTTTTTACAAAGTCAAACATGACCGTATCAAAAAGATCAAAAAACATAAAAAGAAAAAATAGTGAACAAAAATATTACACTTAGTATCAAAAACCTCTCGATATTACTCTTTTTATCTCTCTTTTTCATCTCTTTGGATGCAGCGCAGAGATGCAATCGCATCATACCAAAACCACAAAACATCACAGCAAAGAGTGGGACTTATACCCTCTCAAAATCGAGTAAATATCTCTTGGATACACCACTCGCACACGATGCTATACGATACTTACAAGAGCATCTTAGCCTCACTTCTCATTTTCAAATAGAGCAAACAAAAAAGGGAAGCAAAGATCTCATCATCTTTCACTATGCACCACACAAAGTCACAAAGTCGGAAGGCTATAGACTCTCTATCACACCCAAGGAGATACGAGTAGAAGCACGAGATAGTGCAGGATTTTTCTATGCTATAGTCTCTTTGATGCAACTTATGGATAGTGCTATATGGGGAGAGAGATATGCTCAAAAGAGTTGGTCTATAGCCTCCTGCGATATTGTAGATGCTCCTCGATATAAGTGGCGAGGGATGATGTTTGATAGTGCTAGAAACTTCTTTAAGCCCTCCTATATCAAAAAATTTATAGATCGTATGGCACAACACAAGCTCAATAGATTTCACTGGCATCTCACCGATGATGAAGGGTGGCGTATAGAGATCAAACGCTATCCTCTACTCACCAAAATAGGAGCAACAAGAGGTCCAGGAACCAAGCTCCCATTCTCTACATTTCCTACGATGCGAGGAGCCAAAGATAGAGTCCAATCAGGATACTATAGCCAAAAAGAGATCAGAGATATCGTAGCCTATGCAAAAGCTCGCTCCATAGAGATAGTACCAGAGATTGAGATACCTGCACATGCCAAAGCAGCTGTCGTAGCATACCCAAACCTTCTGCTTGATCCCAAAGATACGAGTCGCTTTCGCTCTGTTCAAAAAGTAGCAAATAATGTGATCAATCCTGCTCGTAGGAGTAGTTATATATTTTTGGATAATATTATCGCCGAAGTGAGACAAATTTTTCCTTTTGAGTATATACACTTAGGCGGTGATGAAGTACCTAGAAAAGCTTGGAGCCGCTCACCTGCCGTCAAAAAGTTGATGAGAAGAGAAAGTCTCAAAAATAGCCAAGCTGTAGAGAATTACTTTTTTGCTCAAGTAGACAAGATACTCTCTAAGTATGATCGTAAACTCATAGGCTGGCAAGAGCTGATAAATGGCAATGCAAAAATAAGAAAAAATAGTATCATCATGGCTTGGAAAAGCCCAAAAGCAGCTACTAGAGCCATCAAAAAAGGGTATCAATCTATCTTGTCTCCTGTACAATATCTCTACTTTGATCAACAATATATCCGATCAAAAAAGGAGTATGGACATACTTGGTCTACACCTATCAGTACAAAAAAAGTCTACGAATACCATCCAAAGAGCTACAAAAATATCCAAGGTATCCAAGCCAACCTATGGGGTGAGACACTCTTAAATAAAAATATAGCAGACTATCTCGCATGGCCTAGAGCTTTGGCACTGAGTGAAGTGGCATGGACACAAGAGAAAAATAAAAATTGGAAAGATTTTAGCGAAAGAGCCTATGGTGTAGCTCTTGAGCGACTAAGACTCCAAGGAGTAGCTTATAGAAATAAGTGATAAGGAATAGAAGTAAAACAACTACCAACAGTTGGGTATTATCAAACTGTTACTCCTAAGCTATCTCACTGAGGTCAAAATGCATCTATCTGCTCCAATTTTTTATCTGCTAACTTATAGGTAGCGTCACATCTCTTTGCCATCTCTTCATCATGTGTCACAAGGAGTAGAGTGGCATGCTTTTGCTCTATATACTCCAAGAGTACATCCATCACGAGATTGGCGGTCTCTTTGTCTAAGTTGCCTGTAGGTTCATCAGCAAATATCACTCTAGGGTGCTTACTCAATACTCGTGCTATAGAGACTCTCTGTTGCTCTCCACCTGATAGCTCTGATATCTTCTGCTCCATCAGATTGGCGATACCCAGTCGCTCTAGTAGTGCCTCATCTATCTGCTCTCTAGCTAGTATAGTGGCTATTTGGATATTTTGTAAAGCACTCATGCCTTTGAATAGATAGTGAAATTGAAAGATGATACCTATATCTCTGCGTCGAAGCTCCTCTATATCAGACTCATTGATTTTGTAAATGTCATGCCCTAGGAGTATTACTTCTCCTTGCTGTGGCTTGAGAAATGAGGAGAAGTGGTGGAGGAGTGTCGATTTGCCACTACCACTACGACCAAGTATTGCAGTGCTTGTGGATGATTTCAGCACCAAATTGACATTGTCATAGAGTTGGATATCAAAGCTATGTGAAATATTGCTAGCTTGTAGTAAGGGAGTTGACATGAGGAGTATCTCCTGTGAGAAATGGTGCAAATGTGTAGGTTTGGTATCACCAAACGATAGCGTCTAATGACATTTTGTTTGGCAGTGCCAAACCTACAGATTTGGAACATAGAGTGTAGGATGGTGGGATGCTCCCACCCTACCTATCTGTAAGCAAATAAGAGAGTGTGGGGATCAACCCATTTGTTTCGCAACTTCTGCTGCGAAATCTTCCTCTTCTACTTCGATACCTTCACCTACTTCAAGACGAGTAAATGTAGTGATCTCAGCTGTACCGCCTGCAGCTTTTGCTTTCTCTGCGAGGTACTCTGCTACTGTTTTGCTATCATCCATTACAAACTTTTGATCCAATAGACACTGCTCTTGGTCGAGCGTAGTATTGTCAGAGATAAATCGCTCCAATTTCCCAGGGATAATTCTATCGAGTATCTTCTCTGGTTTTCCCTCTGCAAGCAACTCTGCTTTGATGTCAGCTTCGGCTTGTGCCAAAACTTCATCAGTGAGTTGTGCCATAGAGATATATGCAGGGATATTTTTGAGTGGTTTACCTAGACGACTCAACTCTTCATTCTCTTTTTCGATCGCTACGATACGACCTTGAGTCTCTTCGGCTACGAAATCTGCATCAAAATCTTTGTAGCTTAGCGTACTAGGACTCATAGCTGCTGCATGCATAGCGATATCTCTAAGCGCAGGAGTCATAGCTTCAGCTGTAGCTACAGAGTCACACTTCGCTGCTATAATGACACCATTTTGGTTGTTTGAGTGTACATAGCCATTGACTGCTGTTGTCTCATCAGCATTGATAAGTGCAGATCTTCTCACTACGAGCTTCTCACCGATAGTTGCTACTTGCAAAGAGAGATACTCAGAGAATGGTTCGCCACCAATAGTAGACGCATTGATAGCATCAGCATCAGTCAAGTTATTCTCAAATGCATGTCCTACCACTTCAGCAAGAAGTGCTTTGAATTTATCATTTTGAGCGACGAAGTCTGTCTGTGAGTTGATCTCTACTATTGCTGCTTTGTTGCCTGCAACTTTGACAGCGATAGCACCCTCTGCTGCTACTTTGCTAGCTTTTTTCGCAGCTGCACCCATACCTTGGTCTCTGAGCCACTCTACAGCTTTCTCCATATCTCCATCAGTCTCATTCAATGCTTTTTTGCAGTCCATCATCCCTGCATCAGTCATCTCTCTAAGTTTTTTGATATCTTTTGGTCCAAAATTTGCCATGTTACGCTCCCTCTGTTTTTGCTTCTTCTACAGTTTCTTCTGTTTGTGTTGTCTCCTCTGCTACTGCTTGGGCTACAACTTCTACTACCTCTTCAGGTGCAACTTCACCTACCTCTTCTACCTCTTTACCTTCAGCCTCTGCTAGTGCTGCTTTTCCTTCGATGATCGCTTCTGCCATCTCTCTACAGAATAGGTTGATAGAGCGGATAGCATCGTCGTTTCCTGGGATTGGGTAGTCGATCACATCTGGATCACAGTTAGTATCGAGTGGTGCTATTACTTTCATACCAAGTCTTCTCGCCTCTTTGACTGCGATATGCTCTTTGACAGCATCCACGACAAACATCATCTCTGGGAGTTTCTTCATATGTCTATACCCTTCTAGGTATGCATTGAGCTTCTCTTTTTTTCTTCTGAGCATAAGTGCTTCTTTTTTAGTCAAAAGTTCGATTTGACCATTCTCTTCCATCTGCTCAATGATTTCGAGTTTTCTGATAGATTTTTTGATTGTTGGGTAGTTTGTAAGCATCCCACCTAACCATCGAGTCGATACATATGGCATACCACATCTTACTGCATGCTCTTTGACTGCTGAACGAGCTTGTTTTTTGGTTCCTACGAATAGGACTGTTTTGCCCTCTGCTGCTGCATCTCTGACGACATTATAAGTATATTTGAAATATCTCAAAGTCTTCTGTAGGTCAATAATATAGATATTTTTTCTTTCACCAAATATGAATTTCTTCATTTTTGGATTCCATCTTCTTGTTTGGTGACCAAAGTGTACTCCACACTCTAGTAAATCTTTCATCGTTACCATTTTTTCTCCTTGGTATAATCTGTAATTTTTAGAAACCCTACTCTTTAGGGTAGCCATAGGTTTAGCCCTCTGTAGTCCTCAACACAATCGATTCATGCAACCTTTCAAGGAACAACTACATGAGTATTTCCAAATTCAAATAGCAAATAAGGAACGCGATTATATCCAAAAGATATTGATAAATTGATAAAATTTTGGTATAGTATGAAGAAAAAGAGGGTAGATCCATGCATCACTTGATAGACCTATTGACAAATCCGTGGATAATGACTCCTCTACTTATCATAATGTTAGGTGAGTATATACCGTTTACCAAACTTCTATGGCAAAAGATAGGGGTCAAAATCAGAGCCTTTGGTGAGTGGTTCTTGAGTAGCTACGAAAACCGCCTCTACAAAACCAAAGAGGAGTGGAGCAAAGGGAAGAAGATAAACCTCAAGCTCAACAATATCTTTGCTCGGATGCTCTTCTTCACTATCTCAGCATTTGTTGTGCTATTTATAGAGATATTTTGGGAACTTGGATTTCGAGGAATTACGAAATCATTGGAGCGATCCAAGCTTGCCAAATGGTCAGAAGAGCAGATTCATCAGCTCCCCAACTGGGCAGTACTTCTACTCTTTGGGGCTCCATTTATCTTTATGGAGCTTATCGGTATCTTTGCTCTAGGTGCATTCGTCTCGGGGCATATTTGGGTCGGTGTAGGACTCTACCTCTTCAAAGTACTCTTCTTTATCCCTGTACATTTTGTGTTGCATGTAGGAGAGGCACAGCTCATGGCTATAGCGTGGTTCAAGCGTCGATATAATATCATCATAGCTACACTTGACTGGTTCAAGCGATCACAAACTTATGTCAAAGTTCACAATATCTCTGAGACGATCAGAGCCTATATATTGGCATTCAAAAACCGTTTTGCACAAACCATCACACTGCTCAAAAAAGCATTTGAGCAAGATGACATACTCTCTATAGAGTGTGAAGCAGTAAGAGAAGAGATCATCAACTCCCCACTAGAGGGAAGAGCCAGAGATGCCCTCTACAAAAAGTTTTTTGATTGCATCAACAATCATATTAAGGCTAACCCAAGGAAATAAACACAAGGAGAAACAGATGGCAAACACGAATACCACAACTTCGCAGAAGAAAAAAGCAAGCAGTAACTATTGGCTCATGATAGGGGTCAATTTGGTACTTTCACTCATATCAATCTACCTCTTTGAATTTTGGTTCAAAGAGGTGATAGCACTAGACAACATGATGCAAAAGCTCACCAATATCGCTGTGGTAGTATTGACTGCCATTACCTATTTTGTAGCCAATACATACTATATCAAAGGGGTCGCCAATACTGCCAAAAAGATATTTATCTTACTATTTTTGGCTATAGGTACGATAGGATTGATGCTCCTCTCTGTCAAAGTTCCCTCAGATGTCATCTATCCTTTTAGTGGGGTGATACTCGTGAGTATAGCTTTTTATATGCTCACACTCACAGCAGGTACACTCAACACAATAGGTATGATCGCTATGGCACTCATCCTCGCTACACCGATAGCTTTCCTCAAGTGGTTTGGGTATGTTGATTGGGGTATGGTAGCAGACTTAAGTAAATTTGCCCTCTTTTTTATCCTCTTCATAGGTGGTACTTGGTCGCACATACGATCAGCTATCCACGGTATCAGAGGTGTCAATCCTACAGGTGGCGGTATGGGTGATGATGGTGATGGAGATGGAGATACAGGCGACGAATAGTTAGGTAGAGAGTATGAAAAAAAAGCAAGAGTCCCACTCGTATCTATCACTCAAGGCATGGATACAGCAACACATCGTCGCCCTACTCCTGCTACTCTCTCTTGCATCTATCCTGTTTTTGATACACTTTTTTGGCTGGTGGGAGGCACTAGGGATACTCTTTCTCAAGTTTGGACTCGGTGCCAAAGTAGCAGGAGCCAAAACTTTCACCCATGCTATCATCAAAGCAGGTGGTAAAAAGGCGATCGCCATAGCTACAGCAGGGATGCTAGCAAAGAGACATATGATAGATTTGCTATCACGCTATTTTGCGGAGTACTCTGTCAATAGGTACAAAAAAACCTTGACACTCATACTCAAGCAGAAGATAGATGAGATACGACAATCCACCCTCGTCAAAAAACTTCAAGCCTTTGGCAGTATGCTACTCTCTATACCTATGGTCTACTTCTTTTGGACGAAGGTACTAGGCACTGCTATACAGAAGTTTGTCTATGCACTGATACTTCCCCTCTTGACGCTTTTGTGGAATCTCATCTTGACAAGTTTCAACTTTATCAACTTCATCTTACAAGTTCTCATGCTCAATCTGATGCTTGATACTATCGCGAGATATAAGATAGGCAGAACGCTCATAAAGATCATAGATGATATCGTGAGAATTATAACCAAAATCCTCAATCTCCTAAACACAATCCTCAAACTCATAGGTATCAACCCAAAAGCCCAACTCATCAAACTCTCCAACAGATTTAACAGATGGCTAGAGTCTATCCTCGACAAAGGACTCAACCCCATCAGCAAATTAGAAAACAAAAGAGCTCGCTATATAAATGCTGTAGAGGAGATATCCGAGCGACGCTACCTCACTTCCCAAAACAGAAGAGTCAAAAAGATTTCTCAATGGAGTTATATCAAAAAACTCTATGAGAAAAAGGTTCTCAAAAAACGAAACTGGAGAGAAAATAGAGTCATAAGAGTAGAGAACTCTTATAGAGAACGCAAAAATAGCTCCAATGCTATCAGAAAAAGAGTGCTAGACAAACGCCAAAAAAGATCAGCACTCTGCTTGCCATATCATATCAAAGAGAAGGGATCTAAAGGCACTCTATAATTGTTGTGCTCTCTTGGATTAAAAACATACTTCGCACCATATGTAAGAGTATCAAAAAGCTTTTGTTCCTTTGGCTATCTCTTTGCATATCTTCTCTAGGCTCTTATCTTGTACATTTACAACAATATCTGCAATATTTTTGTAAGCTTTTTCTCTATCATTGTAGAGTTTTTTTGCCTCTTTTGGTTGAGTAAGGAGCGGTCTCTTTCTCAACTTTTTTTCTGCATTTTCGGAAGTGATGATACGATTGTATATCCACTCAAATGAAGCATCTAATAGCACTACTGTACCAATCTCACGAAGATTATTTACTTTGTAAAATCCACCACCACAGCTGATGAGTGTCCCTGTGACATTGCCAATGAGCCAATTTGCAGTCGCCTGCTCCTGCTTTCTGAAATACGCTTCACCATCTTCTTCAAAAATTTTCTTGACTTTTCTATTCTCTTTGGACTCTATCAAGTCATCTGTATCTATATTGTATACACCATAGTATTGTGCAAAAGCACGGGCTGTTGTACCTTTACCTATACCCATGAAACCTATGAGAATTATATTTTTTTTCAATCTTAATCCCAGCTCTATAGCTTACAACTAAACAGCATTATAGCGGTTGATGATTTTCAATACTCTTTTTCTCAAGTTTTTGATAGCATCTATCGCTGTTTCACCTTCAGCAACAAGACTCTCGAATTCATCAAATTGTATCTTCGCTACCCAACCTATCTTATCATGTAGCTTGATACCAACAAAGCGTATCTCACCGAAATGCCCTTTTGCTTCTCTTTTGAGTCTCTCCAACCTCTCATCAATACTTTTCACCTCTTTGTTCTCTGCTAAAGCCATCGTCTCTCCTTCTTATAATTTTGTATTTGATTGATTATACCATTTATAATGGTGAACTACCCAACCGCTAAAGATGATCGGGCTTCTTGTTTCAGCATATCATAACTAGCAACATTAGATGTTGCCCCATTAGAGGATACTCCACAAGCTTTAATTTCGACAGTTCCTGCCGTATTTCTATTATCTATTTGACCTAATCCGTAGTTTCTGATATTAATTGCTGCATTTACATCTCTGTCTATGTTTTTTTTATGGCACTCAGGGCAATCAAACTCTCTTACATTCAGAGGTTTTTTACCTCTATTTGCACCACAATAAGAACATATTTGACTTGATGGGAACCACTTATCTATTTTGATAACTGTTTTACCTCTCCAAGCAGCTTTATACTCTAATTGTCGCATAAACTCACTCCAAGCTACATCAGCTATTGATTTTGCTAATTTGTGATTTTTAACCATACCTTTTACATTCAAAGTTTCAAGACAAATAATATCATATTGATTGGTTATCTCATTTGATATTTTATGGAGATTGTCTCTTCTTTGATTTGTAATTTTGGTATGCAGTTTTTGCACTTTTAATTTTGCTTTGTCTCTATTATTAGAACCTTTTTGTTTTTTTGATAATCTTCTTTGAAGTTTTAATAACTTCTTTTGAGATTTAACATAATATTTTTGGTTTGGATATTTAACTCCGTCACTTGTGATAAATTGATGAGTTATACCCATATCTAAACCTACTGCATTTTTTGCTTTCATAGGTTTAGGTATAGATATATTGTCATCTATCAATATGCTTATAAAGTATTGATTATTTTTTCGTGAGATAGTTGCTTGTTTAAGCACTGTATTATCTGGTATATCTCTATGAAATTTAGTTTTTATACCTTCTTTTGTAAATTTTGGTAAATATACTCTATTGTT
>CBEUND010000037.1:0-20909 GCA_965544395.1 uncultured bacterium
TACAAACTCTACTCCTGATATTTTAGATGTTGAATATTGTATAAATTTAACTTCTCTTGCCAACTCTTCTATCTTTTCACTTAACTCATTTTTTTAGGAAGTATATCTATTATTTTGTTTGATTTTAGCTATACTTCTTTAATTTTTAAAATTAATATTTTTGCTTTGGCTAATGCGTATGGGATGCTCCACCCTACCTATCTGCAACATTACAATCAATCCATAAAACAGAAAATTTAAAGTCTATAGAGAGTGCTTCTCGACAGCCTAGGGTAGTATCCCCTATATCTTCCTCAAAAACTCCAATAACCCTTGCATAATCTCTCGTGGGCTTGGGGGGCAACCTGCTATATGGTGTGTGATTTTGAGGTGATTTGTAGCTGGGGCTGTTATGGCAAAGGTTTTTTCAAAAGGGGCTTCCATTGCTGGGCAATCACCGATTGTTAGAACCCATTTTGGCTCTGGTATTTGTTTGTAGGCATCTAAAACATGGGGTTGCATGTTGAATGTCATAAGACCACTCAGGAGCATCACATCAGCATGACGAGGACTTGCAACAAAATAGATACCCAATCGCTCCAAGTCATAATATGGATTGGACAAAGCATTACACTCTGCTTCACAAGCGTTACAGCTCCCACTATCTACCATTCTGATAGCTAAACTCCCTGCAAATTTTTTGTTTATATGGCTTTTTATCTCTTTTTGAATGCCTTTCATTGCATCTTCTAGCTCTGGGTTTTCTGTCAATACTCCAAGCTCAATCCGTTTACTCCAAAATTTAATCATAAATCGTTCCCTGCATAACTTAAATCACAACTTTTATTTATCAGAGGAAAATCAGCAATAATATCGTTTTGCATCATCAAATGCACGGCTTGCCAATTGATAAAACTTGCATCTCTTGAAAAAAATCTCTCAATCACTCCATCTTTTATATCTATAGCCATAAAGAGTTCACCGATAGAGCTTTCAGCAAAGCTTATATATTCTCCATCATGCAAAGAGTCCAACTTTAAGCAACTCTCATCCTCTTCAAGAAAATTGTGCATCATTCTAAGAGAATTTTTGACCTCTGTAATTCTGAGTTTAAATCTTGCTCCAACATCTCCACTCTGCTCTGTAGCCAACTCAAAGCCGTGCTGTAGATAAAAATCATCTAAGCGTCTATCACTCTTTACGCCTGAAGCTTTGGCAACAACACCCACTGTGTCATATTTGAGTGCTTTTTTCAAAGAGAGAACCCCTGTAGTATCCAACCTATCCCAAATAGATGGTATATCTATAATCCAATCTTCAAAATCCTCTACACTCTTTTGTACATCATCAAGCCACTTATGTAAAGAGATTGTATCTATAAATTTATTTTGGAAATCTACTGTTCCAAAACCAAAACGATGCCCTGTTATCTCTTGTATTTTTCGTCGTGCATCTTCAGCAAGTTTTGAGCCAAAAGCAAGTGCTGCTCCAAATCCTGCGTCATTGGGAATGAAGCCCAAATCTGTTAAATGATGGATAACTCTCTCTAGTTCGAGTAAAAAGGCGTGTCGTTTTTGCAAAGCTTTTGGTAACTGTTGGTGTGATGCTTGGAGTATTATATCTCGTAAACAGATTTGATAAGCGATGCTTTCATTGCCACTTATCCGCTCTATTATCGGTTTGGCTTCTTGCAAAGTTTTGCCCTCTAGCATCTTCTCTATGGCACGGTATTTGTAAAAGTGGCGTACTTCAAGGTGTAGCATCTCCTCTCCTGCTTGAGAAAAATGAAAATGCCCTGGTTCGATAATTCCTGCGTGAATAGGACCTACGCTCACTTGGAAAACTCCATCACCATTGATAACTTCATACTCATAAGGTTTAAATTGGCTAAATTTCACCTCTTTTTGATTGAAATCTTTGCACATTGGGTGGATATTTGTATCAAATTGCTCTTGGTGCAGAAGTGGTCTTTTATCAAAAGCATCTGCGACGATGATACCAAAATCATCTTGCATTTTTCTCTCAAACCATAAAGCAGTGGGGTGTTTATGGGAGAGAGTTTTGATGATTGGGTTTTTTTTATCTACCTGCTGGGTTTTTGTTTGGCTCTCATAGAGTGTGACTATTTCAAAAACTTCACCTCTATCTTTGGCATATCGTGCGATAAGTCTCATATTACTCCTTTGAGATAATTCATAACAGGAGGTGTAATCAAAGCTATCAAAGCAACTGCAAAGATAATAAGAGTAAAGAGTTCACTTTTATAAACTTGTTTGCTCTGCTCTTGCCCTTCATATTTCATAGATTGATACACTTCTACAAATTTATAAAATATTATAGAGAGCAAAATAAGCAAAAGCAAAATAGCCCCTATCATGCTCAAGAGATGATTGCCTTCTTTGGCTACTTTTATCATCGCTCCAAAGCCGTAAATCTCACTAAAAAACATAGGACTCGGAGGAAGCGAGATGACCCCAAGCAAAAAGAGCGATACCAAAAACCAAAAGAGTGTCCCCTTTTTGCCTACATACCCTCGCAATGCTCCTGCAATCTTATACTTGCCATCGGATTCAAGCACCCCTGTAGAGAGGAAAAGTGCTGGTTTCAAAAAGGCATGGGCTCCAAAATGAAGCAAGGCAGCAAATGTTCCACCACTCACCCAAAAGAGAATAATTAACGCCATATGCTCCACCCCACTGAGACTAAAGAGACGAACAAAATCTTTGGCACGAAAAATCAAAAAACTCACAATAAAAATCGTCAACATTGTATAGATAAATACAAATACAAAAAGATGGTCATAATTTACTTCCATAGCAATTTGACTAAAACGGAAAAAGCCGATAATCACCGCTGATTCTAAGATACCACTAAAGAGTGCTGCTACAGGATAAAAAGAGGCTCTTTCAATATTGGCTAACCATAAATTCATAGGGAAAAATCCCATCTTTACAAACATTCCTATACTCGTAATTGCAAACCCTATCTCAAAGAGGAAAGGTGATTGTATCTCTTTGGCATGAGCCAATAGCAGATTGAAATTCATCGCCTCTTCACCCAAAATAGGTTTGGCACTTGCATAAATCAAAATAATGCCAAAAAGTATCAAAGAGATAGCAATAGCCCCAACTATCATATAATTCCATGCCTCTTTATGTGCAGCATCTGAGTGATTTGTTTTAATCATATAGACCGTTGAAAGGGTTGCTAATTCAAGCCCAATCCAATAGATACCCATGTGGTTTGAGAGGATAGAGAAGATGAGTCCCACCCAAAATGTAGCAAAAAATCTATAAAATCTTCTATAGGCATTTTTGGATACTTTCACATGTTTATCTAAAGTCATCAAAGCTAAAGCAACACCTATACCCACGATAGAAGAGACAAAAAGAATATATGCATTGAGGTCATCTACGACAAGATAATCACCAAAGAGATGAAAAGGTTTTGGCAAACCAATAAGCTGTGCTGTTGGAATGAGAATCAAAAACGAGACAAAAGCAAGCCATTTTTTGGTTTTGTCACTTTCGACAAGCGAGAGTCCAAAGATAATAAAAGCAGGAAGCAGTAATAACTCAAGCATTTTCTATCTCCTCACGCCTAAATAAAAGGTTTATGACGACAATAGCCATCAAAAGGTCAAAAAATATACCAAGCTCTACAAGCATTGGCATACCGTCTGTTGCAGTAATACCCAACAAAAAGAGTGCATTTTCCATACTCAAAAAACCGATAATCTTTGGTGCAACATTTGTATGTTCCATCATAAGCAAAAGCGATAAAAACAGAGATGAGATACTAATCGCCACATAGTTAGAGTTGTTTACTATCATATTGGTAATGGGTTGAGCCAAATAAAAGGTAAAAACCAAAATCGCAGGAATAAGCATAACGGCATACTGCATTTTAATCTCAGGCTCTATTTGGCGTACAAAATGAAACTTTTGAGAAAAATGCTTGAGTACATAGGGGATAGCTACTGCTTTGATAATGATAGTAATAATCCCAGTAAGAATCATCGCACCATCTTCAAGTCTTGTCCCAATAAGCAGTGCTAAGACCCCTAATGTCAGAGAGTTAAAAGAGTACCACAGAAGCAATCTATAAAGTCTTGTGGAAAAAAGAGCCGTGATAAGTGAAGCCAAAAAAAGACCTATAAAAAAATCAACCATTCATTATGCTCCTAATACATAAAAAGTAATTAACGATAAAAATGCAAAGACGATAGCTATCCCAAGTAAGTTGGGTATCTTAAAAAGTCTTAGTTTTGCACTATTTACCTCCAAGAGTGCTACCGCTACAGCCACTCCAAAAAGTTTGATGATAAAGACAAGAATGGCAACAGGAGTGGAGTATTGCAAACCATAAGGGAGAAACAAAGAGACAAAAAGTGATGCAAAAATCACAAATTTAATAGAAGCTGCCATCTCTATAATAGCTAGATAAATACCTGTCAAATCAAGTATCATCGCTTCATGCACCATAGTAAGCTCCAAGTGTGTTTCAGGATTATCTACAGGGATACGACCATTTTCAGCGACAAGCAGTATAAAAAAGCTAATCCCTGCAAATAGAAAACTTGCTGTATGCTCTTTTGGAAAATGTTCGCTCAAATTGACACCTGCTTGACCTACACCCAAATCCCCAGCCATCATAGAGACAGAAAAAACAGTCAAAACCATAGCAGGTTCAACCAAAGCAGAGATGAAAGCTTCACGAGAACTTCCCATACCTCCAAAGGCAGAAGCACTATCAAGCCCCAAAAGCATCAAAAAAAATGTCGAAAGAGAGAGCAAACCTGTAATCGTAAACGCATCTACAAAACTTACATAAAAAGCTCCATGCACAATCGGAGGCAAAAAGAAGAGCGTCACAAGCAGAGGTGAAAGTACCAAAAAGGGTGCATAAGTTGTGATAGAACTTGTCTCTTGTGATATGATAGTCTCTTTGTGGAGAAGTTTGGAAAAGTTTCTATATCCCTGAAACAAAGATGCAGGGCGTTTAAAAAGCAGTAGCATTTTAAGCGATTTGATAAAAGAGAGTAGTATCGGTGCTAACAAAAGCAACAATACGATGGTGCTAAAATAGAGTATCATTTTTTATCTCCAATGATTAGGATTTTGATTGTGATAGTCATCATAATAGATTCGAGTACAAAAGTTGCCCAAGAAAATTGATGAAAGAAAATCCTATAACTAAAAAGTACTGTAAGCATAAGACTAAATATCATTGCTGCATAACGCGTCTGCTCGAAATGTGCCAAACGATAGACCCAATAGCTTATTATATTTGTCAATTTCTTACTGCTATCATAGAGAGATGCTTCAAAAAGAGGCTTGACATGCACTTCATATTTTGAATCGGTGAATTTTGTTTGATGCTCACCTATCGTATCTCTACAAAAATGTTCATCTGATTTGTAGAGCCAATTGAAAAATCTCCGTATGGGTCCTGCAAAACCTGTTGCAGAGTATTGTGTTTTGGCACTTGTAGTATATCCACAGCCCCAAGTACGATGCACTCTTCTCTTGACATCTAAAGCTTTGTATCCCAAAAGTAAAAGCAGCGTTATGCCTACTAAAGAAGCAAGTAAAATAAGTGGCGAAACAACACCTCCATGCAGTGCTACAGAGTGCATATTCCAAATACCCTCTGGAAATATCTTTTGATAGATAGAGATATGATGGAAACTTACTATCGTTTTATCAAACCATTCAATATAAAAAGGCGCAAAAAGCATCAGTGAAATAACTACTAGTGACATCAAAATCATGCCTAATTGCATCAAGAAATTTACTTCATGGGCATGGTGTGCATTTTCGCTTCGATGCAGACCCAAAAAAGTGATACCATAGGCTTTGACAAAACAAGCAATCGCCAAACCACCTGTCATAGCAAGTGCAAAAATAGCAAAAGGGATAGCAAGTTTGAGACTCATATCTGTAATATTAGATGAGCCTAGCATAGATTGAAAAATCATCCACTCACTCAAAAAACCGTTACTTGGTGGAAGTGCCGAGATACTAATAGATGCAAGTAAAAATGTCACTGCTGTGATAGGCATAGACTTAATAAGCCCACCATATTTTTCTATATTCTTGGTATGTGTTTGATGCAACACACTCCCCGCTCCCATAAAAAGTAGAGATTTGAAACTCATGTGGTTAAATGTGTGGAAAAATGCCGCTATAAAAGCAAAAGAACTCAATGTCTGAAGTCCTAAGGTGTCAAATATCATCCCCATACCAAAGCCTATGAGAATAATACCTATATTTTCGATAGAGTGGTTAGCCAAAAGTGCTTTGATGTCATGCTCACTCAAAGCATACAAAACTCCCACAAGCGAAGAGATAGAGCCAATCACAACAATCACAATACCCCACTCCAATGGCCAAGGATAGAGTACCGCAAACAAAAATCGTGCAAAACCATAAATCGCAACTTTGAGCATCACACCACTCATAAGTGCCGATACTGCTGAAGGTGCAGCAGGGTGAGCATAAGGAAGCCACACATGCAAAGGTACAGCTCCTGCTTTGCTCAAAAATCCAAGTACCAGCATAAAAAAGAGGAGTGTAGGGTATTGAAATGAAGTAACAATACTTTTCATATCTGTAAAGTTTATACCTAGATTTCCATTGGTTGCTATAAGAAAAAATAGCAATAAAAACAAAAATCCAAAATGCGTCATAAAAAAGTAAAATCTCGCAGCTTGAATCGTCTCTCTATCTTCTGTCTCTGTTAAGATGAGTTGCCAACTTGTCAAACTCATAAGCTCCCAAAAAAAGAGAAAAACAAGTGCATTGTTCGCAATAACCACACCCAACATAGAGAGGATAAAGGCAAAATAGTGTACCAAATAGTGTGCTTTTCGTTTAATATGTGGAAGATAACCAAATGAGTAAAAAAGATTGGGAATTGTACCCAAAAGAATAAGGGAAACAAAAATAAGCGATAGTGTATCAAGTTGAAACATTTTTTAACAACTCCAGAAAAAATTTCTAATGGAGGGCTGTTGTGAGAAGTAAAATCAGTCCTGAATTATTCGCGTGAATTATAGCTCATTTTTGCTTATATATGGGTAAACTAGTAGTGTAGATCAGAAATTACCGAATGCACTCCGATAGGGTGTCCGAGTGGGAGCGATTTTTGCACTATGATTGCGTTAGGAACTTCCCAAAAACAATTCTACACACCTTGCTCTCTTCGTTCTTTAAACTACAGAGTATAAAAGTATAGAGGGGTTTGCGGTAGATTTAAATAATTTCTTGATATACTATAGTATAAGTAAAAAAGGAATAAAAATGAATGAAATCATTTGTCCAAATTGCAATAAGGCGTTTAAAGTTGATGAAGCTGGTTTTGCGGATATTGTGAAACAAGTGCGTGACCGTGAGTTCCAAGATGAGCTAGCAAAACGGCTAAGAATTGCCCAAAGAGAGAAAGAGAGTGCCGTGAAACTTGCAGAGGCAAATATGAAAACCTCTTTACAAGATCAACTCGCATCAAAAGAGATAGTAATTTCTGAAATGGAATCCAAAATTCAGAATGCAGCGATAGAGAAAAAGCTAGAGATATCACAAGCAGTCGATGCAATAAAAAAAGAACGAAACAGTCTTATAAATGATTTGAAAATAAAAGATAGAGAAAAAGAACATGCCATCAAACTTGCTGAGGTAAATGTCAAAACAGCCATACAAAAAGAGCTTGCAGAGAAAGATAGGCAGTTAGCTGATCTGAAAGCTAAGCGAGATACTGACATTGAAAAAATGAAATCTGAAATTGAAAATGCAAAGACACAGAAACAACTCGAAATTTTAGAAGCTACTAAAAAAATAGAGAAAGAGCGGGATGACCTTATCCATGACTTGGAGATGAAAGAGAATGAAAAAGAGCTATTGGAGCAGTCCATTAGAGGTAAATTTACCAACCAACTTGAAGTCAAAGATGAGACTATCAAGATGAAAGATATTCAAATCGAACGCTTAAGGGATTTCAAACAGAAGCTTTCAACCAAGATGGTAGGTGAAACACTAGAGCAACATTGTGAGATAGAGTTCAATAAACTTCGTGCTACAGGCTTTCAAAATGCTTATTTTGAAAAAGATAATGATTCGCGAGGAGGTACGAAGGGGGATTATCTCTACAAAGAGAGCGATGAAGAGGAGAATGAGATTATCTCTATCATGTTTGAAATGAAAAATGAAAACGATGAGACTGCTACCAAAAAGAAAAATGAAGATTTCTTCGCCAAATTAGACAAAGACCGCAAAGATAAAGGGTGTGAATATGCTGTTTTAGTTTCATTGCTAGAGTCTGATAATGATTTGTACAATACAGGAATAGTCGATGTTTCCCATAGATTCGAGAAAATGTATGTAATACGACCGCAGTTTTTTATACCGATCATTACTCTCCTTAGAAATGCTGCCATGAACTCCATGCAGTACAAATCAGAGTTAAATCTAATGAGAAATCAAAATATTGATATCACAAAGTTTGAAGAAAAAATAGATCTATTCAAGACAGGATTTGCTAGAAATTATGATTTGGCAAGCCGTAAATTTAAAACTGCTATTGATGAGATAGACAAAACTATCTCACATCTACAGAAAACAAAAGATGCTTTGTTGTCATCAGAAAATAATTTACGCTTGGCAAATGATAAAGCAGACAATTTAACCATCAAAAAGTTAACCCATGGAAATCCCACGATGAAAGCTAAGTTTGATGAGGTAAAGCGTAAAGATCAAGATAGTGAGTAGATTATACTACTCCAAGCAGAACACACTTTTTTATTTGATCAGTAAAATATTCTACCTCTAGTGCTATCTTCCAAACTATCAATGTATAGCAGAAGAGACTATCATCCCCAATGATGCTATCACAGCTGCCAATACGATGGCTACGGCTATGTTGCCATCTTCTACTATCTGTTTCTTGATAGAGAATTTCGTGATCGCCTCTATAGCAAATATCACTGCTATAAAGATGACTGTTCCTAGTACTGCATATATGAGTGTTCCTAACATATCTCCTATAAGTGTTGCTTGCATATTTATCCTTTCTGTTTATTTTCCTGAGCTAAATCCACCACCGCTACTATAGCCCCAAGAGCCTGCATGTGATGAGCGGATATGTTTGGCTGGTTTGAGTGTCGAGTGTGTGTTGATGCCTTGTAGTCCTGCACCACTGTAAGTCATCCATAGGCTTCCTATGGTGAGTGCTGAGAAGAGTATTAGCATCATCTTGCTTATCATGACTCACCTCCTATGGTACGACCATCTATGATAGGTTGGACAAAAAAGTAAAATGCCACTATAAAGATCAAAATACCTGCACCAAATATCGCAAACCCTATCACCCCGCCTATGCCCCACCATACAAACTTCTTTTTGCTCGCTGGTATCAGGTTTTTCATGATAGATGGGATGAGTACCAAAAGCATAATCACAAAGAGAGGCAATATATAGAGCAGTCGGATGATCCTCTCTTTGATCTCTACGGTGATGATCTCGTTGGGCTGGAGCTGTTTGCTGAGTTTAAAAGAGGCACGATAGAGTCCCTCTGGGAGTTTGATGTAGATCCTCGCTTCATCGTCGCCCCTTTTCCAGCTCTTGTTGAAGTTGCTATTGATCGGGTATATATGATCTTTGTTGATAGAAAAGACTTTTTTGTCTGCTTTGTAGATCGTCAAAGTAGCCAAATTCAATATCGCAGGGGTGGGGGCTTTGATATCTATCCTAGAGATAAATGCATCAGAGCTTACCGTAAACATTTGCTCAAAGGGTTGGTTATTTTTGTTCTTCACGAGTGTTTTGCTAGAGAATGCTGAAGCGATTATAACAAGCAGGAGTATAAGCACCATCACAGAGGTATATTTGGCGAATGAGGAGAGATTTGTCTCCGTTGCATCGAGTGTTTCATCTTCAAATACCCTATCGAGAGTCGTCTGCTTGGCTTCTGTCTGCTTGGCTTCCTTGACTCCAAAGCTCTCATAGACCGCTTTGTTGTCTAATTTCTCATTTTGGTACACCTCTATTTCGATACCTGTCTTTTCGATAGAGAGGCTTTTTCTCTTCATACTGTTGTAGTCCCAGCAACGAACTCTATCGTCAACCTTAGCTATCCAGCTCAATTCCCCCTGTACGAAATCGATCTCTACACTATAGGGATCCTCTGCTAAAATATAGTGATCTTTTTTGTAAAATACTGACTTTGGGCTGTTGCTGTCTTGCCACTCTCGTAGAGGAAAATCACGCACTCGCCTACTGAAGGAGAGAACACCCTCTTCATAGATGAGCCACCCATATCCATAGAGTGGAGAGTAGAGAAAAAACTCACTCCATCGCTCTATAGGGAAATCTATAGTCTTGTAAGCAACCCATCCGATGATCGTCCACTCTACACCCTTGATAGTGCCTTGCATACCGAGAGTAAACGGTACAGGTGGACGGTACTTGTCATGAAATTGTGCTAGGACTTTGTAGTGGTCTGCCATATCAAGCACGCTATTACAGTATTGACAAGTGACAGTAGTGACTCGCCCTCCACCTAGTATCTTGAGTGGTGCGGCACAGTTGGTACACTTGATAGAGTATACAGAGGTTTTTTTAGGTGCTGGGGGTGGAGGTGGTGGCATTGATGATGGCATTGGAGGTGGTGTTGATGATGGATTCATGCGTAGCCATCCTTGATATCAAATGGATTGATCCACTTACCTCTATAAGTACGCATACCAGTAGTATCTACTTCTAGGGTTTTGAGTGTGGCTTTGTATCCTGAGAGATGGATATATCTATGCGTTTGCCCTATGACGATACGGTGAGGTAGAGAACCTGCAAACCCTTCACAACTCCCTTCACCTATCTCTGTGACGATCCACTCTTTGCCTGACTTTTCTCCTATATAGGCATCTTTGAAGAGAGAGATATTATCCTCATTCTCTATGAGTTTCTCTAATACCATATCGCCCTCATCGACGCTCAGCCACCACTCTTTATCAGAGTCATCTTTGACCCACCACTCTTCCCAAAATCCTCGTCCATAGGAGTATCGGATCATCCCCATAGGAAAATAATTTTTTCTATTATAGATAAATGGTACATTGAGTTTGATGAGTGATGGCTCTGGAGCTAAGACAGAAGAGTATCCAGCAAGTCGTGCTGCTTCATCTTCGAGGAAGATAGAAGAGCCACATGAGCTACACTGTGCGAGCTTTGCGTGGGCAAAATATATCGGTAGTGGTGCTCCACACTGTGGACAGTTGATACTCTTGTAAGGTGTCTTAAAATCATTCATAACTTAATTGTATCGTATAATTTTTAAATAATAATAAATTATAAAATATAATATTTTAGCCTTACTCCTCAACAATCAGCATATAGCCTCGTCCATATACATTCTCTATCATTGTTTCAGGCAATATTTTGCGTATTCTAAGTATCAAATTTCGTACAGACCTATCACTATACTCTAGTGAGTAGTCATTTTGTACATAATAAAAGATATCAATAGATGAGACAACTTTGTTTCTAAATTTTACGAGTAGATCTAAAGCAGTTGCTTGTGATCTTGTAAGTTTGATATACTGATTATTATGTAATAATATTTTAGACCCCTCTTGAAACACAAATCCATCTCCCAATACAATATCTCTGCGAACCTCTTTGCTGAGTAGAGTTTCTGATTGGACTTTGATTTTTTGAAGAAGAGCTTTGAGTGATTCTCTTGTGACTGGTTTGATGAGATAGTCTATAAGCTTGAGTTTGATTGCTCGGAGTAGTTTACTTTGATCAGAGAATGCACTGATGATGACGATAGGTGTAGAGTCATCTTGCTCTCTAATCTTCTCTATTAGTTCAAGTCCATCCATTTTTGGCATACTGATGTCTGTGATGATAAGGTTGGGCTGTCTCTCTTGATATATCTCATATGCATCCAATCCATTCTCTGCTTCAAAAATATTCGTATAGTACAAGTGAAGATACTCTACCATGTTTTTTCTGTTATAGAATTCATCTTCTACTACCAATATACTAAATTTTTCATTTTCCATCTTGGAGTTTCTCTCTAGGTGTAGTTTTATTTTTTCTCATCTATAATAATCGCATCTTCAATATCACTCTCTCTATTTTGCTCCTCTAAGAGCTTTGTATCTTGCAGACTCTCTTTTTCTATCTGTTCTTTTCTATCTGCATTAAAAACCTCTATGAGACGGGCTTCATGCTCTGCTGATAAATTACCAGAAGATATAGTATCGAGTATCTTCTCAGCTATCTGTACCCGTGTTTCATTCTCTTTTGCACGGAAGTATTTATCAAGATTATCTCTATAGGCACACAGCTTATCTTCTCTCTTTCTCTTATAATAATAGTAGACAAAAAAAGCAATAATGAGTAGCAGTAGAGCCACTACTCCTATAAGATAAAGTTTAAGTTCTTGTCTATCTTTTGCAGCTGCAAGTTTCGCATCTAAGACGAGTTGTGCTTCTGCATTTTTTTGCTCTATCGCAAGTCTCTCCTGCTCCAATCTGTTTTGAAGTTGGAGTGCCTCTAGCTCTTTGGCATGATCAAGCTTGAGTTGCTCTTTTTGCATTGCTATTTTGGCAAGCTTCTCTTTATTTGTATAGAGCAGTTGCTTCTCATCAAGGAGAAGGCTTCTATTCGCCTCCATCTTGAGTTTGACGAGTTGGAGTTTTCTATTCTCTTCTTTGAGTGCCTCTATCTCCTTCTTGTTGAAGATATCTAGCTTACAACCTGTCACTGAGAGAAGTATAGTAAAGATAAGTAATAATTTGATAACATTTTTCATAAGTAATTATACTGATATACTCATTAATTTCACCTCTTTGAGTATTGAAGATATATCACCTTGACTGATGATTTTGCTATTTGCCAAATTTTGATGATTTGATAAGTGTTCGCAGAGTCTATCAGCACTGACTATATCAATCCCCTCAATCCCTCCAAATATATCTTTTTGGTTGAAGTAGTGTTTGCCTGAGATGATCTTGCATCCAAACTGTGCAGCTTCTGCTGCATTGTGACCACCTATAGGTTCAAATGCTCCACCGAGTATCACCACATCACTAATCGCATAGATATTGATCAATTGCCCCAACATATCTACCAATATGATATCAGCACTCAATGAGTTCTCTTGGCTATATTTTTGGTAAGAGAGTTGTTCTCTATGGCTATACTCTTGGAGTAGTTTATCGACTTTGGCAAATCGTTCTGGGTGTCGGGGTGCCACTATGAGCTTGCTTGCTGGCTCTTTGTGCTTGAGATCGTGAAAAGCTTGGAGTATGAGTGCCTCTTCACCCTCATGGGTACTTCCTGCACATACTAAAGTGCCAGTAGGTTTTTGCAATATTTTGCTCGGTTTGGGGATATCTACAAATTTGATATTGCCTGTGACGGTGATATTGTGAGCCCCTAAGCTCTCTAGTCTCTCTTTGTCTCCTTGTGTCTGTGCATAGATAGCATCTATCTGAGCAAATATCTTTTGATAGAGCCACTTCACACGCCAATAGCGTGGATAGGATCGTTCACTCATCCGTGCATTGATCAAGACTCTTCTCGCTCCTTTTGCTCCTGCAACAAGAAAAAGCATATACCACAACTCAGCTTCCATCACAAGGAGAAGCTTTTGGGGTTTGATCCAAAAAGGCAAGAGTATCTCATAGGGGAGATATCTACTCTGCTCTGTATGCTTGGCTATCTCACTATATCCTGTATAGGTTGTAGTAGAGAGTCGTAGAAGCGATGAAGGGATCTGAGCAATAATAGGTGCCAATGCCCGTGCCTCTCCGAAGCTACAGCTATGTATCCATATACCATCCGATGCCAAAGGTCTATTATCCCACAAAAAAAATCGAGCAGGCAGAGAGGTTCTGTATTTTTGTTTGAATGAGAGTAGGAGTAAGATGGGGAGAGCTACGAGATACAATCCCGTAGCTACTACTATATAAAAGAGTCTAAAGAGTTTCAATTATGCGTCTGCTGTTTCTCTTTCTGTATAGAGGATTCTTCCACAGTGTGGACAAGTTCTGATCTCATCACCTTTGATGACATCCGCATAAGTTTTGTCATTGAGTTTCATATAACATCCATAACATGCTTGCTTCTTGACAGCGACAACCGCTGTATTACCTGCCCATATACGGATCTTTTCATAAAATGCCAAGACATTTTGATCTATCTCTCGGATAGATTTCTCTCTTTTTGTAAAGAGTTTGACTTTACTACTCTCGATGGTAGACTTGGCTTTTTCAACATTGGTTTTGACCTCTTCAAGCTCAGAGCCAAATGCACTCAATACCTCCTCCTCTTTTGTCATTTCATGAGATTTTTTCTCATTGACCATTTGTAGTCTCTCTATCTCTTCATTGGCAAAAGAGATCTTCTCTTTGGTGATATCCTCTTCTATCGCAAGTGCTTTCATCTCTTTTTCTGTAGAGATGGTTTTTGATTTTTTAGCATTATTAGAGAGTTGTTCGTTGAGTATCTTCAATTGCTCTTCATACGAAGCTACTTTTTGTACATTTTCTTCGATGATATGATGAATCTTATTGACTCTCTTTTGAGCATCATCTAAATTTTTTGTTGCTTTGAAAATCTTCTTATCCAAAGTATCAATCTGTGGCTGGTAGCTATCTATCTCTTTGTCTGTTTTTGAGAGTTCTACAAGCTCTTGTATGTGTCTGTTCAATCTACATCCTTTTGGAATTTATATCTGAAATGGGTTCTTTGAGTTTGTGATTATAGCCAAAAGAGGTAAAAGTTTCAATTCATCTGCTAAAATCTCTGCAAAAAACTGCTCACTCTCATAGTGACCCACCTCTATCATCATGAGATTTTGACTCTTTGCTTTCATAGCATCATGGTACTTGATATCTCCTGTGAGAAAACAGTCACTTGTCACACTATCTAGGAGAGAAGCTCCTGCACCAGTCGTGAGTGAGATACTATAGATCTTCTCTTTGGGGGCGACTATTTTCACTACTGGGAGTTGTAACTTCTCTTTGATATGTGTAGTCAATGCTTCAAGACTCCACTCACCTGTAGTAGTACAGAAAAAATCTTCACAAACACTATTCTCAAATCCCAACACCTTTTCAAATACATATCGATTGAGATGTGTCTTATCAAAATTTGTATGCATCGCGATGCAGGATTGATTTTTGTGTATCATCTCTCGCAAGAGGTTGGATGGGTACTTTGAGAAGTCAAGTGCAGTGATACCACTAAAAATGAGGGGATGATGCACAATAAAAAGCACCCCCTCATCACTCGCCTCTATAAGCTCTGCATCTATATCTAAGCTGACAACTACAGTAGATATCTCTTGTGAGGGATCGCCTACTATCAAGCCTGAGTTATCCCACTTCTCTTGAAGTTGAAAGGGGCTTATAGTATCGAGTTTTCTATATATCTCTTCTAAGTTCATCATCAACTCTTTAGAGCAGTGGTTTGCCATTGATCTTCAATGAGCCATTTTTGTAGCTGACATCAAATATCACACTCTTTTGTTTGTGACGAGGCTGAAACATCAATGTCATCAAAGTCAACTCTGGTCGTCTCTGCAAAAAGATATAGAGCTTTTGTGAGAGTTTGATATGTGCATCTATACCAACCATGCTTAAGAGTGCAAATGGATTTTGTTCGATCATCTTTGGATCAAATGTTTTCTCTACAGTCAGTGTAGCATTACTAGTAAATCCATCCACCATCTCTTTCTGCGAAGGCTCTTTGACTCTTTTGATAGAAAACTCTTCTACCTTAAAGAGTGGGGAGCTAGCAAAAAGCATTTGGAATGCTTGATCATACCCTTTGGTATCATTCTCATCCAAATTACTCATCTTCTCTATAGCAGCTATATTTATATTATCTACAGAGAGATTGAGGTCAATATTTTCAAAGAGGTGTTCTCCTTTGGGTTCGGTGACATTTGCATTGTTGATGTGCAATAATAGTTTCGTGAAAAGTAACTTTTTATTGGCTTCTTTCTCTTTGCCAAGTGAGTTCACAGAGATCTTTTCTAAGTGAGCCCCTATCTTATCTGCATCACTATAGAGGATATTGTCTATAGTATATCCTGAACTATAATTATAGGCATTTTGCTTTTTTTGTTTATAGTTTCCACTAAATTTTTCTAAGAGTAGTCGAGAGCCACTCTTGGTCTCCATCAAGATTTTTTCTATACTATTACGAGATGAGACAATTTTCTGCTCCTCTAAATCCCCAGAAAATAGAAAGCTTTTACTGAGGATATGCAAAGGGTCATCACTCTGTATGGTTGTATTGATATCTTTGAAATAACCTTTAAAAGAGGAGAAGAGTTTGTTGATATCAATGTGCATAAGGAGTGTTTTTTCATCCAAAAGCTTCTTCAAGATGGCATGCTCTTTATTATTTGCACTCTGCATCAACTCTTCAGAGAATGTCACAGGATATATATCTGCTGATAGAGCACTATAGATACCATCGAGATATTTGATCTTTGTGGCTATTCTCATCCCTTTGAACCCTGCTGACTCCTCTTGTGTGATCTCTATATTTTTTGTTTTGAGATATTTGGTTATCTTGACAGGGTCTTGATAGTTGATCACAAAAGATTCACTCTCATCTGTGATATTTCTATCTTCTATAGCAAAACCATTCGCTTGCAGTACTTGCACCTCTTTATTGACATAGATCTTTAGTTTCTCTTTGATCTTATCTGTACCAAATGCTGTGTAGTATCCCATGATCCCTATCAGCACGAAAGAGATGATAGTTAGAAATTTTTTCATTGTTATGCCTCTTTATTTTGATATATCTTAGTGATATGATGCATCTGTTTTCCAAGATTGAGGAGTGTCATGTCCGCCAAGACAAGAGCCATCATCGCTTCACAGACGACTGCTCCCCTCACCGCTACACAAGGGTCATGCCTCCCCTTGAGTTTACATATCACCTCTTCTCCTTGGGTATCTATGGTTTGTTGGGGTTGGAAGATGGACGGAGTGGGCTTGAAGTGCGTTTTGACTATGATGGCATCACCATTGCTTATACCTCCAAGCATCCCTCCTGAGTGGTTACTGACAAAGCCATCTTTTGTGATAGCATCATTATTTTGGGAGCCTTTGAGATGTGTCGTTGCGATCCCATCGCCTATCTCTACAGCCTTGGCTGCATTGATCCCCATCATAGCCTCAGCGAGTATAGCATCTAACTTATAGTAGAGTGGTTCACCTAGTCCCACAGGCACGCCTATAGCCTGTGTAAGCACTATACCACCTACAGAGTCGTGTTGAGATTTTGCATTGAGGATAGCCTGCTCTTGCAGAGGCTCTACCTCGGGATCGAGTGCCATCATTTTGCTTCTTTTGGCATATTCGAAATCTATGCTTTTGGATGTGATACCATCTACTTCACACAAGCCTGAAGTGATCGTGACACCTATCTCTTTGAGCATGAGTTTAGCGATCGCACCACCTGCCACTCTCGCAGCTGTCTCTCTCGCTGAAGAGCGTCCACCACCACGATAATCTCGCAAGCCATACTTATGATAATAGGTAAAGTCGGCATGTCCTGGACGAAAGAGATCTTTGATAGAGTCATAATCTTTACTCTTTTGGTTGGTGTTGAATATCACCATAGCGATAGGTGTACCTGTCGATACTCCCTCAAAGACTCCAGAGAGTATCTCTACCACATCGCCCTCTACTCTTCCTGTTTCGAGTGGAGATTTCCCTGGCTTTCGTCTATCGAGTTCACTCTGGATGAAAGCTTCATCTATCTTTAAGCCAGCGGGGACACCGTCAACTATACAGCCCAATGCTTTGCCATGAGACTCTCCAAAAGTTGTAAGTGTCAATTTTTTACCAAATGTATTCATATCTCTATCTCTCTATGATGTGGATTTTAATTTTTCAAGTGCTATGAAAGCGGCTTTTTGTTGTGCCTCTTTTTTGCTTTTGCCTTGTGCGACGGCAATGGTTTCACCACCAAGCTCGATACCTATCTCAAACTCTTTTTTGTGGTCAGGACCAAAAGCACGAAGCAATTGGTAGTTAGGTGTAACTCCATGTGAAGATTGTGTAAGCTCTTGCAGAGTTGTCTTATAATCTTTTGAGAGTGATTGGAGGTCTATCTTTTTGTGTGTCTCATTGAGTAGTGTGATAGTGATATCTTTGACTACTTCCAATCCACCCTCCAGATAGATAGCTCCGATGACTGCTTCAAAAGCATTGGATAGAAGTGAAGGCTTCTCTCTACCGTTGTTATTCTCTTCAGCTGTAGAGAGGTAGATATATTTACCAAGCTCTATCTTGTGAGCAAGCATCGTAAAACCTCTTTCGTTTACGAGTGAAGCCCTGATTTTGGAGAGTATACCCTCATCAGAATTTGGAAATTTATGAAACAAAAACTCCCCTACTATGAGATCCAATACAGCATCACCCAAAAATTCTAGCCGTTCATTATTGAACGGCTTTTTATAACTTTTATGCGTCAATGCTTCAATAATAAGCTCTTTGTTTTCAAATGAATACCCCAATCTCTCTTCAAGTTTATAATACTCTAACATAGTCACTCCCCTAATCAATTAAACCAAAAATTGTAATAATTTTACCATAATTATTTGATGACTCCCTATAAAAATCAGATATTTTAAACTTTTAGTGTAAAATACAGAGATGATTTCTCTAAAAATATGGAGAATAAAAGGAATAATAATGGAAAAAGCTTACAAGCTCTTGGCAAAACAACAAGGCATATCTAACAATAAAGCCAAAGAGATTATAGATAGAGGGTTAGTATATGTGGAGGATAGAAAGATCAAGATAGCAAGAGCCAATCTTCCTGATGATACTTACTTTCGGGTCGAAGATGTCGCCGATGTGAAGATACTCTATGAGGATGACAATATCGTAGCGATCAACAAACCAGCACAAGTAGATAGCTACGATATTCAAGATGCTATAGAGGGTGCGGAGCTACTCCATAGACTCGACCGTGATACGAGTGGAGTATTGCTTTTAGGACGCAATAGAGAGTTCATCAATGATGCGATCAATGAGTTCAAAAATCGACGAGTCAAAAAAGAGTATGTCGCATGGGTTGAAGGAGTTATCTATGAAGAGATAGAGATAGATGCCCCTATACTTACTATCAAAAAAGGCAAAGCTTTTTCTCTCATAGATGAGAAGCGAGGCAAAAAAGCATATACAAAGGTCAAACCTTCAGAGATACAAGGCAAAAAGAGTAAAGTAATTGTAGAGATAACAACAGGAAGAACCCATCAAATACGCGTCCACTTATCGAGTATAGGACACCCTGTAGTCGGGGATGAGCAGTATGGAAGCTTCACACAGACTCGACGCATACTCCTACACTCTGCGAAGATGAGTATATTTGACTATGCTTTTGAAGCCCCTGAACCAAAAGATATCTTACGATATAAGTAGTAGGTAGTTTCTTGGGATTTAAGCCAAATAAGATAAAATATCGCTTGAATCACAAAATAATACATTTAGAGAAAAAGAGAAAATTATGTTTGATACGCTAACTGATAGTTTTAAAAATGCCATAGGAAAAATTCGTTTTCATGATGATGAAAAGTCACTCAAAAAAGCTACCCTTGAGCTCAAAAAATCGCTACTCAAAGCAGATGTACACCACAAAGTGGTCAAAGAGCTTATTACAGTCGTAGAGAGAGAGACTAAAGCCAATGGCATAGGAAAAGATAACTTTTTACGAGCACTGCAAGCCAAGCTTACGAAGATACTCACCATCCAAGGCAATCAAGGCTTTGTATTTGCCTCTAAGCCTCCTACGGTAATCTTGATGATCGGTTTGCAAGGTTCTGGTAAGACGACGACTACTGGAAAACTTGCACACTTCCTCAAAGAGCAGAAGAAGAAAAAAGTCCTCATAGTTGCAGCCGACCTCCAAAGACTCGCAGCAGTAGAGCAACTGCGTCAAATCTGTAGTCAAATAGAGGTTGAACTCGTCGCTGATGAGAGTGCTACACCCAAACAAATCGTCAAAACAGCTCTTGCCAAAGCAGACAAAGAGCTCTATGATGTAGTACTCATAGATACAGCTGGACGATTGGCTATAGATGATGAACTCATGGATGAACTCGCAGAGGTCAAGAAGGTCGCCAAACCTGATGAACTCTTCTATGTAGCAGATGCGATGACGGGACAAGATGCAGTCCGTACAGCACAAACATTCAAAGAGAAGATCGGTATCACAGGTGTAGTGTTGAGTAAATTTGATGGCGACAGCAGAGGTGGTATAGCTCTAGGATTGTCACAGCAAGTAGGCGTACCGCTTCGTTTCATCGGTGCTGGTGAAAAGATGCCTGATATAGAGCAGTTTATCCCAGATAGGATAGTGAGTCGTCTCATGGGTGCTGGTGATGTAGAGTCACTCGCCGAGAAGACTTCTGCAGTCATAGATGAGAAACAAGCCAAGCACTTAACACAAAAGATCAAAAAAGGGCAATTTAACTTCAATGACTTCCTAGAGCAGATGGAGCAGATGAAAAAGCTAGGCTCGATGAAGTCTCTCATGGGTATGATCCCAGGTATGAATGGTATGGCGAAACAAATAGGTGATATGGATCTTGACAACTCCGATGAAATCAAACGCATCAAAGCCCTCATCTCCTCCATGACTCCTAAAGAGAGAGAACACCCAGAACTCCTGACCAACAGTAGGAAGAGGAGAATAGCCACAGGTGCAGGACTAGGACAACAACAAGTCAACCGTATCCTCAAGCAGTTCAAAAATGCAGCAAAGATGGCAAAAAAACTCTCAGGAAAAGGCGGAATGAAGCAGATGCAACAGATGATGGAGCAGATGAAAGGCGGTGGTTTCCCTCGTTAGCACTCTTATTGTTGTATTTTTTAGATTGTACAGATGGATAGGGTG
>CBEUND010000038.1:0-20822 GCA_965544395.1 uncultured bacterium
AGAGAGCTTAGCTATCCGCAAGGATCTCTACAGACAAAACCCCCAGCGGTGGGCAGAGAAGTACACCACTGCACTCAATAATTTGGCAGTCTTCTACTATAGACAAGGTGATTTCGATGGCTCTTTAGGATTGTTTCAAGAGCAGTATAGTGTATCGGTAGCTATCTATGGAGAGCAGAGTAGCCAAGCCCAAAAAGTCAGAGATAATATAGCGATAGTAGAGCAAAGCAGGGAGGGGTAGGTGCTTTATCCCGAATTATACAATAATAGAAATCACGAATCTAGCATGCATCATTGGTTAACCTCAAATTTTTCACAAACAACCTAGGCACAAGCATAAACGCTATTTTCAGTAATCCTATTACATAATGTGGGTTTATCCAAAATATCCAAATCCGATATGCCATAATTTGAGTATCACTACCTAACAAGTAGTAGAAATCTCAAAAGGAGGATATGATGAAAGACTCTACCAAAGCGATACTCGCAGGTGCAGCCATAGGTGCTGTCGCTTGTGCTCTCATGAGTGACAAAAAAGGCAAAGGAGCTGCAGTAGGTGCAGTCACAGGAGGTGCGATAGGAGCAAGTGCCTCCTATCTAGCGAACAAAAATTCAAAAAAATTGGCATATAAGCGATAACTCCATGCGTAGCCCACACAAAGGCTACGCCTACTTTTCCAAATCATCCAAATCAAACTCGATAAAATCTGCTAACCAAACAGACAAAGGAGTCACGATTTTCAATCTCTATATCTACGAGAGTATTCAATCAAAAGCAAGAGAGATTATACTATTATTATTGATATACAAAAATTGAATGGTGAGGAGGGTGTTTTGAATAAAGAGGATATGTTAACACAGCAAGAGAAGTTTGCTATAATGACTATAGTATTTAACGATATATATGTACATTATGAAGTTTTTGCCCAAAAGCTTGGTGTGGGAGCAACTACAATAAATAATTGGGAACGAAGACATGGTAAAAATATTCAACAACCCACAGTCAAAGCTAAAATATGTGAACTCTTTAGCCTACAACCTACAGTGTGGACAGATGAGTTTGAAAATGAGATAGAGTTTGAGAATGCTCTGCCTACTTATCATAAAATAAAAAGAAAAGATGGAGATGAGGATATAATTAGTGATATTATATTAGATACAAAAAATAAATTAACAGCTCAAGAAGAGGATTTAATAGTAGAACTATCCCAACAAAATGCGATAGTATATCCTATAGATGATATAGAAAAGAAAACACCTATATTTTTATTTGAACTTACTCAACTTCTCAAAAGTAAAAATCAAATCAGAGATGCTCTTAATCTTTTAGATGTCATTAGAAGTAATCCATCATCTTTTAGATATACTTATCATAACAAAATAGAACATCTCAAAGCTATACTTCTTTCTCATTCACAACTAAAAAAGTATGATGAAGCTATAGAGATATTGACACTACTCTATTCAGCAAGTCAATATCACCTTCAAGAGCCTGAAGTCCTTACATTATTAGCTTCAAACTACAAAAGAAAAGCCCTATCAGACCCATCTAATAATAATGAATGGATAGATAAAAAGCTTATAGATGCAGAGCTACTTACTAAGGCTATTACAATTTATTATGAATCTTATGGAAACAAAGAGGACAAAGAGAAATACTATGATGCTATTAACTTAGCCTATCTTCTAAAAATAGCTGATAGTTTAGAACTAGAGTTAGATGAACTTGAAGAGAAGATAGGAGCTATAGAAGTAGAGAGACTCTACAAAGAGCTATCTTTGCACTGGAGAGTAGATGATAGAAAGTGGTGGGAAGTCTCTAGCGATGCAGAGTTTTTGATGTTGCTTGGCAAAACAGATTTAGCTATCTCAAAGATCAATGATTTCTTAGAATTTAAATATGACCCTAAAAATACATTTAACATAGAAGCCACCCTTAGACAGTTAGAGATGTATTTGCACTTTGTAGATGAGAGTAATGCTAAGAAGTTTTATGAGTATTTGGTGGAGAGTTTGAAGTGTATACTGCCCCAAGAAAACTAAACAACTCATCGCCGTTGTATTAAAAAACGACGGTAAAATCTCAAAAAAGAAGAAAGAGAAACACGATGAGAAGCTAATATTTCAAGAGATAGAGGAGATTATATCTGGCGGATTCGACTCATAAGCGAATACCCTTAACTAGAATTGTAGCATCTAAACCTGTAAGCTCCATAAAAGCTTCATAAGGTGTAGCATAATCAAGACATTTCCTAGGTCTTGAGTTAAGCTTATGAACAGTCTTTATAACTTCCTCTCTAGCTATATCCACAAACTCCATACCCTTTGGAAAATATTGTCTCAATAACCCATTCGCATTCTCATTCTGTCCTCTCTCCCAAGAGTGATATGGCTTAGCAAAGTAAGTATCACACTCCAAGGAAGAGGCTATATCCATATGTTTTGCAAACTCTTTACCATTGTCAAATGTGATGGTCTTGACAAAGGGGTACATTATAAATCTCTTTATTCTCTTCTTGTTTTGTCTCTTTGAGATACTTATTATCTATATTCTCATAATCAACTACTTCTCCATAGATTCTCTTGCGTCCTCTACTCTAATGAAAGTCTTCTTATAGCTCTATTCTACTCCATAGGTTGATTCTCCTGATTTACTTACTGTTGCTCATCTGCTACCAAGATTACTTCTTTGCTTAAATTTCGTCTGATTAATTGCCATTTTAGGCTTAACCAATTAATTTTTTTATCAAAGAATCTCTCTATTGTTTTATAGCTATACTCTCACTCCATCTTGATATCCCTAGCATTGTTACTCTATCTCTCATACTTAAGATAGCAGAACTTATGGATAGCAATTGTTTGAGTGTTTTTTTATCTAAAATTGGGACTAGGTTTGTTATTATTTTATGTAGTTTTTTTTCGTCATTGTAACTGGAATATTACTACAGCTTCGCTTTAGCTAGGGTTTTTTTGGCTAAGGTGTTGTTTTTTATGATGATTTTTTAGTGATAGTGTCTTTGGGGTGATGAAGGATGCCCAGAAAAAGAACATAAGTATTTTACACGGTATTTCAGTAGGTACTATTTTTCGCTCGTTCCCGATCCCATTCTAGGTGGGAATACATGCCAAACCTATTACCCATAAATTTCACCCAAACAATACCATCTCAACCAACTATAAACTTCAAAGAGTTACAATACCAAAACGCTCAGAGGCAAGGTGTAAAATAAGCTATGAATATAATCATTTCAGGTGCTGGAAAAGTAGGTTTTAATTTAGCCAAAGTATTGTCTATTGGGCATAGTGTCACTCTCGTAGATAAAAATGCTGAGGCTCTCCCAAGGTATGATATTAGCCTGATGAAAATAGTTACTCTATCCCAAATAGATAAATTCAAAAAAAGGAAAAAAATGTCTAATTCAAAATTGATTTCTACATCGGCTTTGGCAAAAAAACTTTCAATTACCAAACGAGAACTTGATGAACTTTTGTTGGCAGCAAAATATATCATAAGAGATGGAGAGAAGTATAAATTGACTGATTTAGGAATCCAAAATAGTGGTGGGTTAAAAAACCATGCAAAATATGGAGAATATATCGTTTGGGATGAAAATATTGACATTCCAAACAAACTTATTACTCAAGGACAAGATTTTTATTCATCAACAAAAATTGCTTCAAAATATAATCTCACGGCAAAAAAAATCAATATGATTTTGTCTGAAATTGGTTTTATTAAAAAATTTCTAAAAGGTTGGACAATAACAATTTTGGGTACTCAAAATGGTGGTATCCAAAAAGAAAATACAAAAAATGGGATTCCTTATGTTGAGTGGAACGCATCTATTTTTGAAAACCCTACATTTGTATCAATAATCAAAGAGGTCAAAGGCGAAGCTAGCGAAGCCACACAAAAGAGGATTGAAGAGTCTCAAGATACAAATTTTCGAGAAAAATTTATAGCTAAACATAGAGCAACAGATGGTCATATGGTTAGAAGTAAAGCAGAAATGCTGATTGATAATTGGCTCTATATGGCTGAAATTGTTCATGCATATGAGAGAAAACTTCCTATAGAAGAGGAGGTGTATTGTGATTTTTATATTCCAACAGGCAAGATATACATAGAGTTTTGGGGATTAGAAAATGATCCTAAATACTTAAAAAGAAAAGAAGCGAAAAAAGCTATTTATAAGAAATATGATTTTAAATTAATAGAGTTGACAGATGAAGAGGTTTTTAACCTTGATGATATTTTACCAAAAATGCTATTGAAGCATGGGGTTCAAACTTACTAAAAGATACAAAAAATTAGGTCGGGTTGAGTGCAACCCGACAAATATTATAGCTACTCTACCATAGCCTCAAGCTCATCTTTGGAGACTCTGTTGAAGTTCAAATATTTATACACTTCATCACTCATCTCTGGTTTGATTTTGTTTGGTACTATCTCCATATACTCTGCTGCTGTAGGGAGTTTACCTTTGAGAGCGACTACGGCTGCGAGTTCTGCTGAACCTAGATATACCTTTGAATCCTTGCCCAATCTGTTGTCGAAGTTTCTTGTACTTGTAGAGAATACCCACGCATTTTGTGCTACAGCTGCTTGGTTCCCCATACAGAGTGAACATCCAGGGATCTCAGTCCTAGCACCAGCCATACCAAATACAGAGTAGTATCCCTCTTCTTGAAGAGTTTTTTCATCCATCTTGGTAGGAGGACATACCCATAGCTTGGTAGGGACTGCACCCTCACCTCGGAGGACTTCACCGAGAGCTCTAAAGAGACCGATATTTGTCATACAAGAACCGACAAATACTTCATCTATCTCTGTACGAAGACCAGTTTCATGAATCTCTGTAAGTGTCTTGACATCATCTGGATCGTTTGGACAAGCGAGGATAGGCTCTTTGATCTCATCCATATCTATCTCGATGATGGCTGCATATTTCGCATCTGCATCTGCTTCGAGTAAAACTGGATTTTCTATCCATGCTTTCATCTTGTCAGCTCTTCTTTGGAGTGTTGTTTTATCTTCGTACCCTTGAGCGATCAACTCTTCGATGAGAACAATATTGGACTTTAGGTACTCTATGATAGGCTCTTTATCAAGCTTGACTGTACATGCAGCAGCAGATCGTTCAGCAGAGGCATCAGAGAGTTCAAAGGCTTGCTCACACTTGAGCTGCTCAAGCCCCTCTATCTCTAGTACTCTACCCGCAAAGATATTTTTCTTACCTTTTTTCTCCACTGTCAAAAGACCATCTTTGATCGCTTGGTGCGGGATGGCATTGACCATATCTCGTAGAGTGATGCCTGGTTGCATTTCGCCTTTGAATCGCACGAGTACAGACTCGGGCATAGTCAGAGGCATCATACCAGTAACACCTGCAAACGCTACAAGTCCAGAACCAGCAGGGAATGAGATACCGATAGGAAATCTAGTGTGCGAATCCCCACCTGTACCTACAGTATCAGGCAGACACATTCTGTTGAGCCAGCTATGGATGACACCATCACCTGGTCTTAGGATAAATCCTTTTCTCTCTGTCCAAAATTTAGGGAGTGTATGTTGGAGATCGATATCTGCTGGTTTTGGATATGCTGCTGTATGACAAAATGATTGGAGGACGAAATCAGCACCGAAACTCAATGCTGCAAGCTCTTTGATCTCATCTCGTGTCATAGGTCCTGTAGTGTCTTGGCTTCCTACAGTAGTCGCTATAGGCTCACAGTAGACACCTGGTTTGACACCCTCCATACCACATGCTTTTCCTACCATTTTTTGTGCAAGTGAAAAGCCTGAACCATCATCAGCTGGTTGATTTGGTGTCATAAAGATATCACCAGCATCCATACCAAGTGCCTCTCTCGCTTTAGCAGTCAAGCCTTTACCTATAATCAATGGGATACGACCACCCGCTCGCATCTCATCAGGGAGGGTATTTGGCTCAAGGGTAAACTCAGATACCACTACTCCATCTTTTTCTATCACACCATCAAATGGCTTGACTGTAATCACATCACCAGTCTCTAATGCATCTACAGGTGCTTGGATAGGGATACATCCACTATCTTCTGCTGTATTGAAAAAGATAGGAGCGATGATACTACCGATGACCATACCACCTGTTCTTTTGCCAGGAATATTTGGGATATCTTTACCTATATGCCACTGTACAGAGTTGATACCTGATTTTCTTGAACTCCCTGTACCTACAACATCTCCAACATATACGAGTGGATGCCCTTTGGCTTTGAGTTCTTTCATCGTATCGAGTGGGTTATCCATTCTATTGACGAGGAATGAGTTGGCATGGAGAGGGATATCTGCTCTTGTAAATGCTTCTGATGCGGGAGAGAGGTCATCTGTATTTGTCTCACCAGGGATTTTGTATACTGTAAGAGTAATCTCTCTTGCCATCTCTGGTTTATTTGTAAACCACTCAGCATTTGCCCAAGACTCTATGACTTGTTGTGCAAAAGGATTACCATGCTCCATCAACTCTTGTACTACATGGAAATCGTTATATACTAAAATCGTATTTTTAAGTTGGTCGGCAGCCTCTTGTGCTATAGCAACATTTGGGTTTCTTAATCCATCAATAAGTGGTCCCACATTATAACCACCAAGCATTGTTCCTAGAATTTTGATTGCTTCTACTCTATCAATTGCATGTGAATGTGCATCTTCATGAACAATTGCATTCAAAAATGCTGCTTTGACATATGCAGCATCATCGACACCAGCAGGTACATGTTGGGTGAAAAGCTCCATGGCATACTCTACTTCTGCAATCGGATCTGCTTTGAGCAATGCAACCAACTCTGCGACTTGCTCTGCTGTCAATGCCAATGGTGGGACACCCAACTCGGCTCTCTGTGCTGTATGTTCTCTATATGCTTCTAATAGTGCCATAAAGACTCCTGTAATTGAAATAATTTGTAATCTGATAATAGCAAAAATGATAGTAAATTGTGATTAAACAAATTTGAGAGGGTGATAGTTTTGAAGTTTGTAACGGATGGTTACAATTCATAGTCCCCATACTAGTAGACTATGAAGTTTTGTTATTTTTTTCTTTTTCTAAAGAGGTGATACTGTTCACTACTTAAAATCTTTTCGATATATTCATCATCTGCTTTTTTGATATTTTTCCATATCCCTGAGGGGAGTCTAATCTCTAATTTCATCTTCTCTCTTAGTTTTATGATTTTTTTAGGAGCCAATACTTTTTCTAGTGGGGAGAAGTCTTCATTACATAAGTCGATATCGTCACGATAGTATATCGTCTGTTTCTTGAAATTACCCCATCCAGGTATACCTTCGTCTGTATATGGTACTTCATACCCATTATCAAACTCTACTATAAATGTATAGAAACTATCAGGAAAAACATCTACTATTTTACCTTTTCCAAAAATCAATCCGTAGACTTTTTCACCTTTTTTTGCTTTTGAAAAATATGCCATTGTTCGAACTCCTTCATTATGACTTTACGAGATTTTTGTATATTATACCCTATTGTATAGGGAGTTGCAAGTGTAGCGAAAATTGAGGTGGAGTCTTGCCTTCTACTTAGAGAGGACAAGAGGGGGGAAGTGTTACTTAGTTTCTGATACCAAGATCTTCTTTGATAGTATTAAATCGAGCCAAATCAACTTTTTTGAGATATCTCATAAGTCTTCTTCTCTGTCCAACAAGTTTCAAAAGACCCAATCTTGAAGAGTGATCTTTTTTGTTTCTTTTTAAATGTTCTGTAAGATATACTATTCTTTCTGTAATGAGTGCTATTTGTATCTCTGTAGAACCTGTATCGTTTTCGCCTCGTGAGTATTTTGCAATAATCTCATCTTTTTTCGCCTTATCCAAAGCCATGGTGACCTCCTGATCGGTAATTAAATTTTCTATCAACGCATATACTTAGTATAGTAGCTGACTGGAATTGGAACAGCAATTTTATCAAAAATATATAAATATGGGCTAAATATATGAAAAAAATAGAAATTATATAGAGGTTTAATTAAAATAAGAGTAATATACTCTTAATTAAAAAAAGGATCAATATGCTATTAACAAGAGCAAGTGAGTATGCATTACTCTCCCTAGACACCATACGCAAATCTGATAAGCCAGTGGGTGCAGAGCAGCTTGCAAATGATCTCAATATACCCAAAAGTTTTTTGGCGAAGATAATGCAAAATTTGGCAAAAGAGGGGATACTAGAGTCAAGGAAAGGAGCCCATGGAGGGTTCCTGCTCTCTAAAGATTTGGATCAAATAACCCTCTATAATATCATCAAAGCAGTCGAGGGCAAACCTCCTGCTGTCTTAGATTGCACACAATATAGTGACTCCTGTCCCAATGGATCCATAGGGAGTTGTAGTATCTCTCCATTTTTATATACATTCCAAAATAAAATAGACAATTTTCTTATCAATTTAACACTTAAGGATATATTTTAATATGCAAAATATTTACCATCTTTCACATATAGATCTCGATGGGTATGGATGCCAATACCTCACTACACAATGTTTCGATCATATAGAGTGCTACAATGCCAACTACGGACCTGAGATCAAAGCTCGCTTGGAAGAGATCATCAAAAAAATAGAACAAGACCAATTTATATCCAATGAAGATAGGGAGTATCTACTTCTCATTACAGATCTCAACCTCACTACAAAAGAGGCAAACTGGATAGAAAAAGAGGTGACAAGAGTAGGTGCTAAGATACAGCTACTCGACCACCATGCTACTGGTCTCAATGCTTCGCAGAGATTTGCTTGGTATAAGCTAGATACTACTCGCTGTGCTACGCTGATCACTTATGATTGGCTCCAAACACATTATCAATTTGATCAAGAGAAAAGATTGGCTAATATCGTCAAAGCTATCAATGCTATAGATATATGGGTGAGTGACGATAGCTATTTTGAGTTTGGTAAAGTCTGCTTAGGGATGATATCTGGGGCAAGAGAGGTCAACCGCATACTCTTCCCACAACAAGATAGAGCACTCAAACTCACACTTATAGAGAAGGCTGCTACACTCGTAGCAAAAGAGCAAGGCAATATAGAGTTAGATGATGCTATACACTTCACCAAAAAAGATTTTTTCAGAGCTGACAAAAATGATACAAAAGACAATCTCGTCGCAACCTATGTCACCAAGCTACTCTCTGCACAAAAAGCTAGACTCACTATAGAGTATAGAGGCTACAAAGGATTACTCGGATACAATGTAGGCAATAGTTCACTCATAGGAAATACCTTTTTGATCAGTAATGATGCGTATGATTTCTACATGGATATCAACTTTCGTGGACACTTCTCTTTGAGAAGCAATGACAAGCTTGATGTATCCAAAATGGCGGCAGAGATAGGCAATGGTGGTGGACACCCCAATGCGAGTGGTGGCAAAGTAGATGGATACAAAGACTCTTTTATCTATAGTGATATCAAATCCTTTGTGCAAGAGTATATAGATGCTATAACAGCCAATTCCAAATAACCAATAGTAAAATAGTAGATCAATACCATGCAATCTATATATATAACCGACCTTGACCATACCTTCCTCAGAAGTGATCTAAGTATCAGCGACTATAGTAAAAAAGTGTGGAATCAAAAAGCTAAACAATCCATACTCACTGTAGCCACTGCGAGGAGTTTCAGTAAAAGTTTGGAGTTTCTCTCAGGACTGAAACTCAATGCACCTATGATACTGCTTGATGGTAGTATGGTAGTCACTCCCCAAAAAAAACTCATAGATATCAAAACAATTGATAAAGAGTTAGCAGATGCGATCATAGATGCTGGAGCCACACAGCATATTTATCCATTTGTCATTGCACTTCAAGATATGCAACTCAATGAGAAGTTTTTGTATCCATCTATCGTCAACAGCTACCAAAAAGCTGTCTTGGAGAATTACAAAAACGATCCTCGCTTAGAGTTTTGCAAAGAGATAAGAGCGATGGAGATGAATCTCAAACTTGTCTACTATGGAGAGTACCAAACACTTGCCACACTAGAACAGCACTTGAAAGATACCTTTGGAGATATCTTGGAGTACAAGCTCTCACCTGAGAAATACTCAAACGGCTATTTCTTCACTGTACTCCACAAAGAGGCAGACAAGTCACACGCGGTAGAGTTAGTCTGTGACTATATAGACAGAGATATCACTGATGTGACAGTATTTGGAGATAGTCTCAATGATATCGGAATGTTTGAGAGAGCTGGCACTTCAGTCGCTGTAGCCAATGCACTAGATGAAGTCAAGATGAAAGCCAATATCACCTTACCCTATAGCAATGATGATGATGCTGTAGCCAAATATTTGGCATCACAAAGATGATACCTCTTCAATCCCTCAATCTAAAACCTATCCCTCGTACACTCTCTATGAACTTTGTATCGCCTAATTTATTGCGAAGTTTACTGATGATCATATCTAAGCTCTTATGATGGGAGTCTATACTCATAAAGGGTGAAGCGTAGACGAGTTGTTCTCTTGAGAGGACTTTGCCTCGTTGGTGAAGCATCTGCTTCAAGATATCAAACTCAGCAGGTGTGAGGTCTAGCGCTTTTCCATGATGGAAGATAATCTCTTTGACTATCTCCAGATCTTTCACCCTCACCTCTTCTCCTCTATGCTCTTTATATCTTCGTAGAAGTGAGTGGATGCGTGCAAGCATCTCTTTGGGGTCATAGGGTTTGGGGATATAGTCATCAGCTCCTAGCTCTAGCCCAGTGATCTTGTCTTGGATATCACTTCTAGCCGATGAGATGATGATAGGGATACTATATCGTTGTGCTATCTCTTGACACACTTCCAAACCATCCATCCCAGGCAGTGTCAAATCCAAGATGATGAGATCAAATTTGGGTATACCAGCACTCAAACCCAAAAATGGATCTTCATAATTGGTCACTTGCATATCATGTATGGCAAGATATTCACTCAATATCTCTGCAAACTCACTATCATCCTCTATCATCAAAATCTTTATCATATCAACTCTTTTGCACGATAGAGAGATGATCACTAAAGTGATCCATTTGAAACTTTTCTCCTGTAAGTTGTTCAAAATTGAGTCTAGCTTTTTCAAACTCTGACCGAGACTCATTGCGTCTGATTCTAAAAAGCTGTTGTATCATATTCTCTTTATGGTAGTTTTCAAGATGCTGTATGCGTACAGGGTCACTCTCTTTGTCTGTAGCAGAGTTACAAAAATGCGTTGTTTTCCCACAACAACACATGATCAGATATCGATATGCAGCCAACTCATAATAGAAGAGATCACTCGTCTCTATACGATCATACGCGGAATATTTAATAATCTGTTCGAGACTTACTATAGGGGTAATGATACCATGCCATATGAGTGTTGTATAAAATTTGACTACGAGACCTACATTGGTGATCTTGTCTCTATCAAGAAGCATTTGAAAGTGCAACTCTAAAGATATATTGACATAATGGGCTCGAAACTTACGAATAGACTCTTCGATAAGTTTACTCTGTGCATCATAAGCAGGAAAAAGTTCCCACTCTCTAGCTAGCGTATCAAAATAGTGAATGATTTTGACTATCCCTACAAGCTGATAATATATCTCCATAGACTTGATGATATCGACACGAAAAGATGCAAAATTCTGTTTCCCTACAATAGTCAATGCGTCTTGTTCAAAGAGTGCATCATCTATCAATGGAGTCAAATCAACAAGAGGTTTATAGCTCGGTATAGGAGCAAAATGATGTATATCTATATATGAGTGCATAAGCTATTATTATATTCCTTTCGTCAAATCTTGATCTAAGATTTGATTGCCACTTATGAGTACCTCTGTAGCGATACGAATCTTTCTATTGGTACCATAGCCACACTGTGATCCACACTCAACTGTACCTATAATATAGTATCTTCCTGATGGTACACCATAAAAGGCAAAAACACCATTCTCATCGGATGAAGTAAACCGAAGGTAGTTAAAGAGCCTAGAGTCAGCTTTGCTCATCTTGTATCCCTCTATATAACTCTTCTCATACCACTGCTTTGAATAACTTGTCACAGGGTTGAGATAGAGTCTTGTTTTTGCACCATATATTTTCGTGCCGTAAGCATCTTGGAGATAGATACTCCCCTCAATAGTTCCTTTACCACTTCGTTCTAGTGCGTTATATTCCGTTACAGGGAAAGGGATACGAGCGACCCTCTGGTCTGTACTCATGCCATCGCCACTCTTGACATCTTTATCCAAGTCTGAGATATCTACATTATCATTCTCATCTGCATCTACATTTGTATTTTCTGCCCATAGTATACCACTATTATCCACCTTACCTTTGGTTTCTGGAACTTTAGGTTGTCCGACACAACCCACAAAAAAGAGTGCAAGTAAAAATGTAATGAAAATGGTCATAAGATGTTTATACATAAGTGTCCTTTTGATTTAATGATATTAAGAACTAATTATAACTTATTTTAGCTAAGTATCCATTGCTAGGATTAATGTTTTGAGAGATCTTTAGTTTAGTAGTTGAGAGGGTTATAATTATTGGTTGGGGCTTCTTAGAATAGTTAGGATAGTTTGATTGAAAGTAAGAATTTTTGGGGACTCAAGCCCCAGATCACCCCTTGACTAAGGAACCTCCCAAAAACAATTCTACCCACCTAACTTGCCCTTTTGCTCCTAGTTTGGATTCTCTCAATCGTCGTATAGAATTACTATGCTCCTCATAAGACAATCCAAACTAGAAACAAAATTCCTTTGTCATCTTGGTAGAATTATTCTTATGAAGCTCCTAATCTGCGAGTAGCGAAAATGCAACTATATAGATAGTTGCAAATATTGCAAAAGATATTCCTATAGTTATGAGCTTCTTCGATGTAAGTGGTTTATCATAATCATCCATATCTCTCAATGTAGGTTCCGTGTTTGTTATCATAATTAAATTCCTTTTTTTTGATTTTTTTGGATTATACACTGAGTGGTGTTAAATATTTGTTAAAAGTTTCAAATCCCATAGGGAGTGCTTCAAAATTTTTTTAGTTTATTTTTTCTTTATATAAGAGATTTATGGTTCCTTCTAAAAAAGTGTGGGTAACCAAATATCATTATCTCTATAGGCTATACGAAAATTCATCGCTTTAAATACTTTGCCGTTGGGGTGTTTGTAGCCTTGGTGTTCTCTATCGTCTAGTGTGTGGTAAACAAACGATTGAAAAAGCTTGGCAAGAACTCTGCGGATCGGGAGGTTGCGTGTCGGAAGTGTGGCTTTGATAGTGAGCATAAAAAACCTTTGTTTGATTTTAAACTACAATTAGTATAGCATAATAACTACACAATATTTGCCTAAATTTGAAAGAAGACTATTGTATAATTTGTTTTTGAGAGATTTTAGGAGTGGTGAAGATGTTATTGGCGGATATAGGTAATACACATATACATATATATGATGGAGTCTCAGTAGTACATTTGCAATTTGAAGAAGCGATAGAGAGATATGCCCATAAAAAGATAGAGTATATATCCGTAGATAGTACAAAAGAGGTAGATATCAAAACAAAAACTCTATGGAACAACATAGCATCATCTATCATGCTAGAGGGTGCATATGAGACTATGGGGGTCGATAGGAGGGCTCTGTGTCTGAGTCACCCAAATGGACTCTTTGTGGATGCAGGATCTGCTATCACTGTAGATCTCGTGGAGGATGGAGTCTATAGAGGGGGGTTTATATTGGCAGGGATCACAAGCATGCTCAAAGCATATGGAGAGATTTCACCTCTTTTATCTACTACGCTAAATAGAGAAATATCTATAGATAGCATGCCTCTTACAACAAGAGATGGGATAAGCTATGGTATAATTGCACCAATAAAAGCTATCGTAGAGAAACATCGCAATGATAAGAGCGTCTACTTTACAGGAGGGGATGGAGCGTTGCTCTCCTCTTTTGTGAGTGGCTCTTTTTATGATGATACTTTGGTTTTTAAAGGAGTGCAAAATGCACTTCAAAGCATACAAAAGAAGGAAATATAGATGTTGACCATAGCCCTACCCAAAGGGAGAATAGCCGAAGAGACCCTAGAGATATTTGCAGAGATATTTGAGCAAGATATTCAAGAGAAGTTTGAGTTTGAGAGTAGAAAATTGATACTTGATATAGGAGAGTTTCGATTTCTCAATGTCCGAAACCAAGATGTACCAACATATGTCGAACATGGTGCAGCAGATATAGGTGTCGTTGGGCTAGATGTCATCACAGAGAAAGAGTTAGATATCATCAACCTGCTTGATATGAATCTCGGCAAATGCAAAGTCTCTATAGGTATCAAAAACGAAGATGAGTTAGACTGGAGCAAACCAGATATCAAGGTAGCGACAAAGATGGTCAATATCACAAAAAACTATTTTGCTCAAAAAGCAGTCGGTGTCGAAGTGATCAAACTCTATGGCTCGATAGAATTAGCACCGCTCGTAGGCTTGGCTGATGCTATTGTCGATATCGTTGAGACAGGAAATACTATGCGTGAAAATGGTTTGAAAGTAGCAGAGGATATTATGGACTCTTCTGCCCACTTGATCGCCAACAAAAATAGTTATTATGCAAAGAAGGGTGAAATACTTTCACTCTATGAAAAGATCAATAGTGTAGTAATGAGCAATGGCTCAAAATAATCCATCAAACAAAGCACTCGACCTCTATGCTCACATAGAAGATCTCATTGGTGTCCAAGAGATAGCACCGCAACTCTATGCACACTATTTTCTATTTTTGAGTGATATAGCGTTTGACTCTTTGCTAGATATAGGTTGTGGGAGTGGATTTTTTCTCTCACAGATCCAAGGGGCATTTGCACCACAAAGAGCTATGGGTATCGACCTGAGTGGTCGCATGGTAGAGAGTAGCAAAGAGCGAGGTATCCAAGCATACCAAATAGAGCTATGCCAAATGAAGCAAGGATCTTTTGATGTCTTGACCGCTGTATTTGATATGCTCAACTATCTTGATGCCAAAGAGTTGCAGCGATTTCTCTCTTGTGCAGAAGAGAGGATCAACGAGGGTGGCTATCTACTCTTTGATATCAATACACTCCATGGCTTCCAAGATATAGCTGTAGGCTCTTTCATCACTGAAGAAGATGATCGCTTCATCACTATAGATAGTGAGTTTGATGCAGGTCTCTATAGCTCAGACTTTACACTATTTGAGCGACAAGCAGATCAGAGCTATCTCAAATCACAAGGCAGTATCCAACAATACTATCATACTGTAGAAGATATACAAAAGCACCTCCCAAATATGACAATGATCACGCAAAGTGATGTGATGCTCTATAGCGATAGAGCAGACAAAGAGTTTGTTGTCTTTCGTAAAGAAATTAGGTAGGATAGAAAAATCTAAAAATCAAAAATGTCGTAGTCTATAGCCGACCCCTTTGACACCTACTATGAGATCCTCTTTGAGGACTCGTTTGACTCTATGTATCTCTGCTCTTATCGAAGCATTATCTATAGAAGCATCACGCCATACATAGTGTTTGAGCATATCAAAACTCACGACATTATTACTATTGGAAGCAAATACATGGATGATTTGAGACTGCTTTGGTGTCAATATCTGCTCTTGGTTATCAAAAAAGAGTCGCTTATGCTCTAGATCATAACCGTACATTTTACTGAGTTTGATGATACCTTTGGATTTGATATCTGCCATCTTGAGCAATCTCTCTATATGCAAGCTAAGCTCTTTGAGATGAAAAGGTTTTTTTAGGTAATCATAACAGCCCAATTCATACGCTTTGGAGATCTGCTCTATCTTCGTAATAGCAGAGATGAAGATAGTCGGGACATAGATCTTCTCTTTTTGGAGTTTTTCTAAGAGTGTCAACCCATCGATGCTTGGTGTATTGATATCAAATATAAAGAGATCATAACTGCTAGCAGTTATAGCCACATAAGCCTCTGCTCCATCTTCGTATCTATCTACACTATAGCCAATATCTTCTAAATACTCCGCTATAGCACTCTGTAGCATCACCTCATCTTCTAGTAAGATTACTCGCATAGATAAGACGCTACTTGATATCTCCTATGATACCAGATATCCGCTCTGGTTGTTTCGTACCCTCTATGATAAAACGCAAAGCATTGAGGCGGATAAATCCTTCTGCGTCTTTTTGGTTATAGACTTCATCCTCTTCAAAGGTAGAGTGTTCTTCAGAGTAGAGAGACTCATCAGAGCTTCTCCCTACTACTATGACATTACCTTTATAGAGTTTGAGTTTGACTTCGCCATTGACACACTCTTGGGTGGCATCTATGGCTGCTTGCATCATTTTGCGTTCTGGTGACCACCAAAAGCCGTTGTAGATGAGTTTGGCATACTTTGGCATAAGCTCATCTTTGAGGTGTGCCTCTTCTCTATCGAGTGTGATAGACTCTATCGCTCTGTGAGCTTTGAGCATGATCGTGCCACCTGGAGTCTCATAACACCCTCTGGCTTTCATCCCAACATATCTATTTTCTACGATATCTATACGACCTATGCCGTGTTTGTTTCCATACTCATTGAGTCTTTTGAGTAGTGTGGCTGGTGACATCTCTGTGCCATTGATAGCGACTGGGTCACCATGTTGATAGGAGATAGTGATATACTCTGCTTCATCTGGAGCATGCTCTGGACTCACACTCCATAGCCACATATCCTCTTCTGGTTCTGCAGCTGGGTCTTCGAGTATCATGCCCTCATAGGAGATATGGAGCAAGTTTGCATCCATAGAGTATGGGGATTTTTTGCCTCTCTTCTCTATCTCTATACCATGTTCTGCTGCATATGCGAGGAGTTTCTCTCTACTGTTGAGATCCCACTCTCTCCATGGAGCTATGACTGCTATTGATGGGTCAAGGGAGAGGTAGCCTAGTTCAAATCGCACTTGGTCGTTCCCCTTGCCTGTCGCACCGTGTGCAACTGCATCTGCTCCTGTTTTTTTCGCTATCTCTATCTGTTTTTTGGATATGAGTGGTCTTGCTATAGATGTACCAAGCAGATACTCACCCTCATAGATAGCATTGGCTCTAAACATAGGGAATACAAAATCTTTGACAAACTCTTCACGAAGGTCAAGAATAAAGATATTCTCCTCTTTGATTCCAAATTTGAGTGCCTTTTGTCTTGCTGGCTCTACCTCTTCTCCTTGACCTAAGTCAGCTGTAAATGTAACTACTTCACACCCATACTCATCTTGAAGCCATTTGAGGATGATACTCGTATCAAGTCCCCCACTATATGCCAATACCGCTTTTTTGATCTCTCTTTTTGCCATCTCTCAAGCCTTTTATACTATAATAATTCGCGATTTTACCACAGATATGGTAATAATCATCTATCTTTGAGGAGTTTCTATGAAAATTATCATCTTTTTGTTACTTCACTTATCGCTCTACGCTGAGATTGTCATGGATAATGGGCAATGTTTTGAGAGAAAAGGCAATATGAACTATATAGTCCCCTGCCCTTCAAAGAGAGATGTAGTGCAAAAGAGGCAACAACGAAGTGTAGCGAGCATAGAGCAAAATAGTGTGATGCAAGATAACCCCTGCATCACCACCTTAGGAAAGTATACTATAGAGTACAAGAGCCAACCGATAAAGAGTGCTACAGAGATCTCTTGTGTCGATGCCAAAGAGTATATCCATAGTATGTTTCTAGGGTATGAAAAATCTCTCACTATTGGCAAACAAAAGATAGGTGAGCTTATGGTAAAGAGAGGCTTTTCACACTGCAATATAACACTCTATTATGGAGAGTATATCACTGTAGGCATCATGGATGGTGATAAAAATATGTGTAATGACTTCATGGCATTTCATGCACAAAAAAGAGATAAAAGGATGAAATAATGTTACTTGGTGTAAATATTGACCATATCGCGGTACTCAGAGAGGCAAGGCAAATAGCTGATCCTGATCCATTGGATGCTTTGAGCATTGTCAAGAGAGCTAGAGCAGATCAGATCACTATCCATCTTCGTGAAGATAGGAGACATATACGAGATAGTGATGCGTACAATATTGTCAACCTCTCCACCCTCCCCGTCAACCTAGAGTGTGCCACAAACTCTGAGATCATTGATATTGTTACGAAACTCAAACCCCACCGTGCGACGATAGTACCAGAAAAAAGAGAAGAGGTCACGACAGAAGGTGGTCTCATCGTCACAGGAGAACAGACAAATCTCAAAAATGCTATAGCACAACTCCATGAAAATGAGATAGAAGTTTCTCTCTTTGTTGATCCTACAATAGAGAGTATAGAGTCTGCCAAAGCCTTAGGGGTAGAGTGGGTAGAGTTTCATACAGGCAAGTATGCCAATCTCTATGCAATGCTCTATAGCAATTTGGGTAATACACCCTACGCTATAGCAGAACTTGACTTGAGCCGAGAAGTGCTCAAAAAGATGCTCTTAGAAGAGGTAGAGATCTTGCGTTGTATGAGCTATGATGCTGTTGGGTTGGGATTACGAGTAGCAGCAGGGCATGGTCTCAACTACCATAATGTCAAAAAGATAGTAGAGATAGAGACGATAGAAGAGCTCAATATTGGTCAGAGTATCATCGCTCGATCTATCTATACAGGATTAGAGCAAGCTATCTTAGATATGCGTACTTTGATACGACGATAGTGAGGATAGCTAATATGCAAAAGAAGAGGGTAGCAGTCACTATAGGTGATCTCAATGGCATAGGAGTTGAGCTAGCACTACGAAACCATACAACTATCAGCAAACGAGTAGATCCTCTCTATATGATCGATAGAGAGATGTTGGAGCAGGCGAGTCAACTCCTACATATCCCTATCCCTGAAAGTTTCAAGACTTTGGATGAGGTAGGGAGTTATTTTGATATCACACCTGCTCAAATTAGTGCCGAGAGTGGACACTATAGTTATAACTCTTTTGTTAAAGCTGTAGAGTTAGCAAAGAGTGGTGCAGTAGATGCCATCACTACACTCCCTATACACAAAAAAGCTTGGGAGTTGGCAGGAGTACCATACAAGGGGCATACGGATGCTTTGAGAGATTTTTTTGATGCAGATGCGATTATGATGTTGGGGTGTCCAGAGATGTATGTAGCACTTTTTACTGAGCATATACCTCTTCACAAAGTCGCAGAGTGCCTCACTGTAGAGGATTTGAAGAGATTTTTACTAGATTTTTATTACTCTATAGAGGAGCAAGCAAAATCGCAGCTAAAACAAAAACGAAAGATAGCACTATTGGGACTCAACCCTCACGCTGGTGATGGAGGTGTCTTGGGTGATGAAGAGGAGATCATACGAAAAGCTATTAGCCAAGTACATAGCCAATTGGGCGTAGAGATCTTCACAGAGCCTCTCGTCCCTGATGTAGCATTCACACCAAGGAGTAGAGCCAACTACAGCTACTATATAGCGATGTACCACGACCAAGGTTTGACACCACTCAAAGCACTCTATTTTGATGAGGGTATCAATATATCATTGAACCTTCCTATCCTTAGGAGTTCTGTAGACCATGGTACAGCATTTGATATCGCTTATAGTGAGACCATACCCAACAGTTTGAGTTATCTCAATGCGATAGAGTATATCGCAGGTTAAATCTCATTTTGATACAATGTCATATCCAAATAGATTAGGTATCCATACAATGCAATTTCAGATAGACAAACGAGATGGAGAAGCGAGAGCTTGTACCATCACTACCAAACACTCGACGATACAAACGCCCGTCTTTATGCCTGTAGGTACTGTAGGTGCAGTCAAAGCCCTCGATGCTACAGATCTACAGACTTTTATACAACCCGATATCATACTAGGCAATACATACCACTTGTATCTTCGCCCTGGAGATGAGAGAGTCGCACAGATGGGCAAGCTCCATGGATTTACCCAATATCCCAAAAGCTTCCTCACTGATAGCGGAGGGTTTCAAGCCTTTTCGCTCAGTGATAATGTCAAGATAGATGAGGATGGTATCACCTTTAGGAGTCATATAGATGGCTCAAAACACTACTTCACACCCAAAAAAGTGTTGGATATCCAAGCCAATTTAGGCTCTGATATCATGATGATACTCGATGACCTCGTAGCACTCCCTGCGACCCAAGAGCGGATCAAAGCCTCCATAGAACGCACCACTCGTTGGGCAGCAGAATCTATAGAGTACCATCGCCAAAACCAAGCAGAGGGCAAAAACCTCGACCAAAATATATTTGCCATCATCCAAGGAGGTACAGACAAGGCATTCCGTGAGAAGTCAGCCAAAGAACTCTGTGCTATGGATTATGATGGGTTTGCTATCGGAGGACTGAGTGTTGGAGAAGCCAACCAAGATATGTATGATACAGTAGAGTGGACGACACAGTTTATGCCCAAGGAGAAACCTCGTTATCTTATGGGTGTAGGTACACCAGAGGATTTGGTAGAGAATGTCTCCAGAGGTATAGATATGTTTGACTGTGTCATGCCCACACGAAACGCAAGAAATGGCACACTCTTCACATCCTTTGGTAAGATCACTATCAAAGCAGCGAGATTCAAACAAGACCCCCTCCCTATAGACCCTGAGTGTGGTTGTATGGTATGTCAAACTTACTCACGAGCTTACCTCTGTCACCTCTTTAGAGCCAAAGAGATCACTTACTCCAGACTCGCCACTATCCACAATCTCTACTACTATCTTGATCTTATGAAACAGATGAGAGAAGCGATAGAACAAGAGCGATTTGAAGAGTTCAGAGCGGAGTTTTATCGCAAGAGG
>CBEUND010000039.1:0-19961 GCA_965544395.1 uncultured bacterium
ACAAATTTATTGCCACAATCAATAAAATATTTGGTCGAGATATCACACTCTAAGATTCTTTTACCAACCCTCTGCTAAATCAATCAGTGCATACCCCTCTGCGTTTTTTCGTCGCATCTCTTGAGCCAATTTAGCTATGGTTGGCATCGCTTTGTAAATGTGTGCTGTATGATCTCCTTTGGCACAACTCCCCAACCATTTTCCTGTACCAAAAGCTATAGAGGTGACTTCATAGCCATCATTTTTCTGCTTTTGTATCGCTCGTGTAAACTTCTTCCAATCATTTCTCAAGCTCATACTATGGCGTTCGTAGTGCTTTTTTCCTTGAGAAAATATAGCAAGCCAATGACCTTCACCATACTCAATATCTACAATCTCAAAACCATCTTGCCACCGTTGTAACACCTTTTTTTCAAAATTTTGTATCTTTTTCTGTCGCTCATACGCTTGATTGGTGTAGCCACTATTTTTGGCAAATACGGCAACCCACTCTGATAAACCATGCTCGATAGCGACCAAGAAATATCCCTCAGCCCATCTCTTTTTGATCACTTCTCCCATATCACCCCATCGACCTGTCACACTATAGGTCTCTTTAGTCCATCCACTATTTTTCGAGAAGAGACCTACCCATTTGCCATTTCCATATTTGATACTCGTGAGCGAATATCCCCTAGACCATTGCCTCTTGATGACATCACTAAAGCCCTCCCACATCATACTCGTAGCTAATACTTGATCTCTCAGTGGACTCCCTTTGACAAAGGTACCTACCCATTTATATCTATATGCATCATTGTTTTCTGCCTGAATAGAAGTGATACTCACAAGTACCAATAGCATAAAGAAAAATACTCGTCTCATTTTCATCTACATCTCCTTGGGGTAGCCTATCATAAATTATTGTTATGAAGTATTATATCCAAACTAAGATTGATAACTCCCATAACAAAGATTTGACTCTTTTTGTGCTAAGATATCATTTCAATTTTAAATAATGGTGAATTATGGCTTCAAGAGAGATAGAGTACAAAGGGCAAGTGTTTGATATAGCGTATGAGCTACTCAACCCCTCCCAAAAAGAGACACTGCTCATCCTCCATGGATGGGGAAGTAACAAAGAGATTATGCGTCAAGCCTTTGGCAAACATCTCCAAGAGTACAAACATATCTATATAGATATGCCAGGTTTTGGTAAGAGTAGCAACCCTATAGTGTTGGAGACAGAGGATTATGCTCATATAGTGCGACTCTTTTTGGATACTCTAGGTGTGGAGCTACAGATCGCTATGGGACACTCTTTTGGTGGTAAGGTTGCTACACTTCTCGACCCTCCCTCTCTCGTGCTTCTCTCCTCATCAGGTGTACTCGTACCCAAGGTATGGCAAGTACGACTCAAGATAGCACTCTTCAAGGCACTCAAGCCATTTGGTTTGGATCGCTTGCACCAACTCTTTGTGAGTGATGATGCCAAAGGGATGAGTCATGAGATGTATGAGACTTTCAAAAATGTAGTCAATGAGCAGTTTGAAGAGAACTTTACCAAAGTTGAGGGAAAAGCTCTGCTCTTTTGGGGCAAAGAGGATAGTGCCACACCACTCTGGACAGCCCAGAAGATAGATGGTCTCATCAAAGATAGCAAGCTCTATCCACTAGATGGGGATCACTTCTTCTTCCTCAAACATAGCCAATTTATCGCAGAAACAATAACAAGCAGTTGCAAGGAGCATCAGATATGATCTACATGAATATGATTGCCTATTTTATCTTTATAGGTATGATGGGATACTACTTTATCACCAATCTACAATGGTACAGCTATAAGTTAGAGAGGGTGGTATTTCACCATACCAAGGCTTGGTGGAACTACTTCTATTTTCTCTTGCCATTTTTGCTCTATGAACTCGTAGCCAATGTCACAGATGGACAATATGGCTTTGTCGTAGTGGTACTCTATATCTTTGCATTTATCTACTGGATTCGTGGGGTTGATAAGCGATTGGTCTTTACAGGGAGAGTCAAACGATTTTTTGCTACTCTCTATCTCTTTGCTCTTTTTATGCTCTTTTCTTTCAAGATATATACACTCTTTGTGCCTCTAGCACTCGCATTTGTAGTCTCATTGATGATAGAAAAGATGCTCTTTGAGGGGTATAGACGACGAGCCGAAGAGAAGATAGAGTCTATGGGAGATATGATAGTCATAGGCGTGACAGCTAGCTATGGTAAAACAAGCATCAAGAACTTCGTAGCACACCTACTCGCCAATAACTATCAAGTATATGCTACACCCCGTTCAGTCAATACCCTCGGAGGTATCATTAAAGATATCAACGAAGATCTCCCAAGCGATACAGAGGTCTATGTCGTGGAGATGGGAGCGAGAGAACAAGGCGATATCGCAGATATAACAAAGCTAGTCAACCCTCACTATGCAGTCGTAGGCAAGATAGGACCAGCTCATATAGAGTATTTCCGTACCCTAGAGAATATCCGCAACACCAAGATGGAGATCATCCAGAGCAAGCGACTCAAAGAGGCGTGGATAGACCAGAGTGCCAAGATCAAAACTACAGAGCATATCCATATGTTTGGGCAAGATATTCAAGATATCCAAGCGACCCTCAAGGATACGAGCTTCACCCTCGATGGAGTACGATACTCTGCCAATATCTTAGGTGCTTTCAATGCTATGAATATGGTAGCAGCTATCAGGGTAGCTCAAGCTCTCGGTGTAGATGAGGAGAGTATCAAAAAGGCTCTCAACTCCCTAGAACCAGTAGCTCATAGATTGCAACGCATCGACGCAGGGGGCAAAGTGATACTTGACGATAGTTTCAATGGCAATGTAGATGGCATGCTCGCATCTTTTGAGCTAGCCTCGACATATAATGGCAGAAAAGTTGTCATCACTCCAGGACTCGTAGAGGTAGATGATGATCTCAATATCCAAGTCGCCCAAAGAGCCAATGAAGTGTTTGACCTCGTCATTGTCACAGGGGATCTCAACTATACACTCTTCCAAGAGCATATAGACCCCGACAAACTCAAAAAACTAGCAAGCAAAGATCAGATGGAGGAGATGCTCGTCACAGAGACTCTCGCAGGTGATCTCATACTCTTCGCCAATGATGCTCCTAGTTTTATATAACTAATTTTGTCTACTAATGCATAGATAAAATTAATTATTTTCATACACAATTTCTTCACACTTATCGAGTAAACTACCTCAAATAGACTTCATCTAAGAAGTCAAAATCAAAATAAGGATATCGTATGAAAAATCTTCTTAAACCGCTCATAGTCTTGATAGCATTCACACTCAATGTTTTTGCCTTTAACTATAACTCTGCATGGATTAACGACAATAGAAATAGTCGGGGGTTCACCAAACTCATCATCAAAAATAGTGGCACTATTAGAGCCTTTGTTGATTGCCATCCAGAAGATTGCAACTTAGGAAAAGCAATCTATACAAAAACTGCTAATGGTCTAATAGCTTCTTGGAAAAAGCCTGGCAAGGGATATAAAGTCATTTTGGTTGAAGAGATACGAAGAGACCACATCAAACTACTCACAAAATATCTCTACTATAATGGACACAGAAATGCAACTACTGTAGATTATTTTCATAAAGTACCTATGAAACAGTACTTTTACAAAAAATTTGTCGGAAACTGGGTCAACCTTGATCCGAATACAAGAGGTTTGACACGCTTAGATATCTCAAAACAAGGGAGAAATATCTATGCCAATATATGGACAAGCTGTCAATATGGAGAGTGTGACCAAGGACGCAAATTAGCTATCAAAAGTAAACAACAATTGTTTATGGACTTATATAGAGGCAACCAAAAAAAGAGAGTAACTGTAGAGGGAATAGATAGAGATAGATATGGAGAGTTTAGAAGACTCAAAGTGACGGTCTCTGCACATCAATATGGAAGAAAAACACGACCTAGAGTATACTTTCTCAAAAGAGATAGAATCAATAGACGCTAGTGCCATTACTGCATCTGCTTTATCAAATGTTGTTTGAATCCAAAATTTGTAAAGAGGTGGATACAACGAGAAGTTTGGCATAAGAATCACTCGACCTACGCGTACTGTTTGGTTTGCTTGGGGTAGTATATTTTTAGACTCATCTACGCTACGCGTAGGTCGGTAGTCCCCTGACTCCGACAGATATGACGCATAAAGGAACATTCCATTATGCCAGTTGTCGGGTTGAGGGCAACCCGACCTACGGAATTTTATATATTTTTTTGTGAGAAGAGGGGTAAAGGGTAAAGGGGTCAGGTGAAGAAAATAAACTTTTAAGAAAAAATAGCTACAACAAACTTCAAAACAAGGAGTAACTAAGTGGCAAGAAGACCAAGGATAAATTTGGCAGGTTATCACCATATAGTGAACAGAGGAGTAGCAAGAGACAATGTTTATAAGTGTGATGAGGATAAGGAAAAATACCTAGAGATACTCTGTAAAGCTTGTAAAATCTACAAAGTCAATCTGCATGACTACTGTCTGATGGATAACCACTATCATCTGCTAATAGAGACAACCAGTGAAAACCTCTCCTTGTTTATGCGACAAATAAACTCAAACTATGCTATCTATTTTAACAAAAAGTACAAACGGACAGGTCATCTATGGCAAGGTAGATACAAGTCATGGTATATTGTTGAAGAGAAATATCTCTATGACCTGTTTCGATATATAGAACATAACCCAATAGAGGCAAAGATGAGTAGTGAAGTAGGAGAGTATCCGTTCACCCTATTGGCAACAGTTCTAAATGATAACCAAGAGGTGATACCCTGTGCCAAACACTCACAGATAAAAAGAGAGATAGTGCATGAGGGCATAAGAGAACATTTGGAGATGGCATTAACAGAGGGGGAGTTAAAAGAGTTAGAGATTCGACAGAAAAAAAAGATAGTACAAAAAGAGCATAGATATGGATATGATAAAGCAAAAACTCTTGAAGAGCATTTTGGAAATTTTAAAAGTAAAGAAGATAGAAATAGGATAATAATGGAGGCGTTAGATGATGGCTATAGACAAGCAGAGGTGGCTCGGTATTTAAATATTACTACTTCGGCTATTGCTAAGGTTAAAAAAAAGTTTGGGTTCATCACCTGAACATTCCTCCTAAAGTTCTAGCAAATCATCCAGAGACTTATCAAGTAGTGAAATATAAAGAATTATAAATCATCATTGACAACTTGTAAATAGTGATAGATAGCACTTACCTCTTCTGTTGTGAGATAGTATTTGGGCATGATGGGATGATTTCTATCTACTGTAGCTTTGATCTCACTCAAGCTCTTGTCTCTAATATCTGATCCTTTTATCGTAATCCTTTTGCCATTTTCTCGATAAGAAACAATCGCTTTCCCCTCTCCCTTGAGACCATGGCATGTGGCACAGCTGATCCCTCTAGGATTGGTATAGAGCATTTGACCATACTCAAAATCTGTGATAAAGTCCTCGCTTCCCAAGAGAGCAAGAGGTAAAAAAAAGTATATTTTTTTCAAAGAAAAACTCCACTAACAATAAATTTATTTTGATATAATACCCTAAAAGTTCATAAGACTCATCAAATAAGGTAGATATCATGCAACTCATCGATGGAAAATCGCTTGCCAAAAAGATCCAAGGCACCGTAGCTCAAGGTGTTGAAACCCTCAAGCAAGAAAAGAATATAGTACCAGGACTCGCTGTAATACTCATAGGTGACGATCCTGCTAGCCAAGCATATGTCAAGATGAAATCCAAAGCATGTGAAAAGGTAGGTTTCTACTCAATCACACACAGTATGCCAGATACTATTTCTCAAGATGAGATCATAGCCACTATCCAAATGATGAATAGTAACCCTCGTATAGATGGTATCTTAGTACAACTCCCACTTCCCCAACACATCGATACAGATAAGATACTAGAGGTGATAGATCCTCACAAAGATGTGGATGGTTTCCATCCATACAACATAGGAAGACTTGTAGCTGGGTTAGATAGTTTCGTAGCCTGCACACCACTAGGAGTGATGAAGATGTTTGATGCCTATGATATAGATTTACAAGGTAAAAATGTCTGTGTTGTAGGTGCAAGCAATATAGTAGGCAAACCAATGGCTAGTCTTCTACTCAATGCTAATGCTACTGTAACGATCACTCATATACATACAAAAGATTTGAAAGCTCATACATTAGCAGCAGATATTGTCATAGTGGGTGTGGGTGTACCTTCCCTTATCAAGGAGGATATGATCACTCAAGGCACTGTCGTCGTAGATATCGGTATCAATCGCATAGAAGATGGCTCACTTGTAGGTGATGTAGACTTCAAATCAGTCAGTAAGAAATGTAGTTTTATCACCCCTGTACCTGGTGGGGTTGGACCTATGACTATCGCTATGTTGTTAGAAAACACACTCAAATCTGCACAAATGAGAGCATAATGAAAAAAATCTTAGGTAAGCTTATTCACTTCTCAGGGACTTGGACAGGGACGATTATTATCGTTCTTTTTCTTATATTTTTTGTCGCACAATCATTTGTAATACCGAGTGGATCTATGAAGCGGTCTCTTTTGATAGGTGATTTTCTCTTTGCTAAAAAGTTTAGCTATGGTATCCCAACTCCACACTTACCGTGGCTAGAGATACCTATATTGCCTGATTTCTTTGGAAATGGTCACTTGATAGAGGGGCCAAAACCACAAAGAGGTGATATCGTCATCTTCCGTTATCCAAAAAATCAAAAAGTACACTATGTCAAACGATGTGTCGCTGAAGGTGGAGATGAGATCATATACTTGGATAAAGAGTTACTCATACACTTCCATGAGGGAGATGAGTATATCAAACAAAATTACGCAAAAGCCAAAATAGTGACACTCCGAGACAAGCTATGGGTGACCAATCCTTATATGGATATATTCCCTGGCATACAATATCGACCAGAGGGTCTTGGTAATATATTCCAATCCCTCCTCAAATATTATGCGTATGATAAAGAGATAGATATGTCTCCTATCTACATCCAAGATCTCCACTCCGAAGAGTACTCTATCAAAGGTAGAGTCATCAATGCACTCTATAAAAAGGTTGAAAAGGATCACTTCTATATGATGGGCGATAACCGTGACAACTCCAATGATAGCCGTTTTTGGGGATCTGTCCCATACAGACTCATCGTCGGAAAACCTTGGCTTATATATTTTAGCCTTGAGAGTAGGAGTTATAATAAGATGCTCAATGGTGATGATGAGTTTGGTTCAGGACAAAATCATGAAGGCTTGAGAAGAGTTTGTGGAAATCAAAAGATCGACTCTAAAGAGTGTGAATCTTTGTGGAATAAGGAACGATACAAAGTGAGATGGGGACGCATAGGCAGACGCATCAATTCCTTAGAATTAGAAGAACCTATACAATGATTGAGTATATTATATGAGTGAGCTAGAGATTATCAAAATCATAGCGTTGGTAGTATCACTTGCTATTGCTATCATAGGACATGAGATAATGCATGGATGGGTAGCATATAGATATGGTGACAATACTGCTAACAGCCAAGGACGGCTCAGTATCAATCCTCTAGTCCATGTTGATCTTATAGGTACGATTGCTGTTCCTGCCATGCTCTATATCAGTGGGGCTCCATTTCTCTTTGGTTGGGCAAAGCCTGTACCAGTCAACATGACAACAGTAGTCCGTAATGGTGGCACAAATGCCGCTGTGGCAGTATCCCTTGCTGGTATCACTTTCAATTTCCTACTTGCAGGATTGGCTTCGGTACTCTTGCCACTCTTTGTGCAACCTCAAGGTATGGTCGCGGCATTTTTGGCTCTACTACTCTATCAAAGTATTATCATCAATGTACTACTAGGTGTTTTCAATCTCTGGCCTATACCACCACTCGATGGTGCTAATACTCTTCGCTACATCGCTCAAGGGATGAATCTGCGAGCTTTTGTCACACTCTATGATAAGCTATACCCATATGGTATGCTTATTCTTGTGGCTATACTCTTCACACCAATTTCACACTATCTATTCGAGCCTGTAGGCTGGATAGTAAAATGGTTGATATCTTAAAGGAAATAATATGAAATTTTACATCGCTACAGATCATGCAGGATATGCACTCAAAGAGTATGTCAAGGAGTATGTCACATCTTTGGAGCATGAGATCATAGACTTGGGACCTGATTCTGCTGATAGAGTAGACTATCCAGACTTTGCAAAGAAGTGTGCCAATGCTGTGATCGCTGATGCAGGGAGCTTTGGTATCCTTATATGCGGTACAGGGATAGGTATATCTATAGCAGCTAACAAGGTAGATGGTATCCGAGCTGCTCTATGCCATGATGCCTATACTGCTTCTATGACGAGGGCTCATAATGATGCCAATATCTTAGCTTTTGGTGAACGAGTCGTAGGGAGAGGTGTCATAGAGAGTATGATTGATGCATTCTGCAATACTCCATTCGAAGGTGGTCGGCATGCTTCAAGAGTAGGCAAGATAGAGGGGTGTTCTTATGGAGCTGACTTATAGGCTACCCCAAGGAAATAAATACCCAAATAGCAAAAACAACAGAGGAGATGAGAATGAAAAAACTAAACAGAAGAAACTTTTTTAAAGGGGTAGCGACTCTTGCGGCTATACCTCTAGTAGCAAACGAAAGCAAAGCAGTAGTACAAAAACCTAACTCTTTGAAAGTAGTTCATATCACAGATGCTCACTTAGATATGGGAAACTCAGAGAGTGTTGAAGCACTTAAGATAGCAGTAGAGTACCTCAACAGACACTATACAGAGTTGGATTGTGTGCTTTTTGGTGGAGACAACTTCAACAACAACATGAAAGGAGACTCTGATGCATTAGTCTATAAAGAGATAGTAGAGAAGCTCCACTGCCCAGTCTACCATGTACGCGGAAACAAAGAGTCCTCTCCTGCTAATGATAACCGTATAGATTTAGAAGAGTTTAAAAAACTTTTTATGAGTTACAAAGGTATGACTGTAGAGGGCAAAGATTGGGCTGTAGAGATGAATGGACACCTCATCTTGGGTCTTGATAGCTGTATAGAAAATGCCAACAATGGAGCCTACACCAAAGAGACTCTAGCCTTTGCCAAAAAAATGCTAGAGTTAAACAAGCCTACACTCATACTCAACCACCACCCATACACAAACTACTGGTGTGGTACAGAAGCCAAAGATATAGAGAAGTATGTGCTAGGCAACAGTGAAGAGAGTATTAAAGCTCTCTTTGGGCATCCCAATCTCCTCGTCACTCTCTCAGGGCATAAACATATTGATAATATCAAAATGATAAACAGAGTAAAGACCATTACCACAAGAGGTTTCATTAGACCGCTTGATCTTGATGAATATCCTATGCGATATATAGAAATAAAAGAGAATGAAGTAAGCGAAAAACTCATCTATACTACAGATGCGTAGGATGATACTTTAACCCTCTATTTGATCTATATTTTTTATGACATGATCCATAATATCTGACATAGTTATAATACCTTCCAGTTCATTGTCTTTGGTGACTAGCAATCTTTTGATACTGTTTTGTATCATCAATCGAGCAGCATATTTGACATCTACCATGCCCGAAATAGAGAGGGCAGGTATAGTCGCAATATCATATACATTAAGAAGATCTATATCCCCCTCTTCTGCTACCACAGATGCGAGTAAATTTTTATATGTGAGTATGCCATATGCACCTTGAGGACCGTTTTTATCTATGATTATAGCATGTACTTTATGCTCTTTTATACTCTTTATAGCATCGTGTACTGTTGTCATAGGTGAAGCTATCACTATCTTCTCTGCAGGTGTCATTATCTCATTTACAATCATTATACATCCTTCTTATAATATATGTCGAATATCGTTTTCAAATTTCTCTATCTCATCCATGTCCAAACCAACAACATGACTCAATGGGAAACTAAATGCTATACCATTATTAGAAGAGTTGGATAGATTAAATTTTTCTCTAATGGTTCTCATCACCTTCAGAGTCGTTCTTTTTGGTAACAGAAAGAGTAGAAGCGATACATTCTCTTCGAGTGTCAAACCAAAAAAGACCTTCTTCTCTTTAAGCCCTATAGATCTACCATGTATAACAGTCACTCTCCCCGCTCCTGCTTCTTTGGCAACTTTTATCGCCTCCTCTTCGAGTTTGTCTTCTATGACTACTACTAATGCTATAATCTTCATTTAGCCTCCTGATTGTGATTTTTCTCTTCTCTCTTTAGAGACATATTAGCATAAATGCCATAACCCATAACTGTAAGCATAGGAAAAAGCGATGCAAAAGCAATAAGACCAAAGCCATCTATTAGAGGATTTCTACCTTCTATATTTTCTGCCAAACCTAGTCCTAATGCAGCGACAAGTGGTACAGTCACCGTAGAAGTCGTCACACCACCACTATCATAGGCTATAGGGATGATATATTGAGGTGTAAAGTAGGTCATGATGATCACAAATATATATCCAACTATGATATAGTAATGTATAGGATCACCTGCTACGATACGATACGAGCCCAATGCAATACCAATCGCGACACCAAGTGCAACAATAAACCGCAAAACCATCTGCTTGATAGTGCCTTGTGAAATCTCTTCAGCTTTGATAGCAATAGCTAAGAGTGCAGGCTCTGCCATAGTTGTAGAGAAGCCTATCAAAAAGGCAAAAAGATAAATCAAGAGATGGTTTTTCATAGCTGTCAATTGAAATGCTATCGTCTCTCCTATAGGAAAAAGCCCCATCTCTAATCCTATGATAAATGCATAGAGACCAAGTATGATGAGGATAATACCTACGATTATCTTGTGCATATGAGCAACATTTTTCCGTATCACTACATATTGGAAAAAGAAGATTACGATAAGTATAGGTGCTACATCTTTGATGACAGCGATCAGCTCCATGAATATAGAAAAAAAATCAAATTGATAAGCGGTTACTTTTGCTTCACTTGCTACCTCTTTGGCTACTGTAGTAACTTGTGCTACTGTTGTGGAGGTGGAGTATACCGCTATACCATAAGCTTGCACGAAGATCATTGGCATAAGAGAAGCAAAAGCTATGAGACCAAATCCATCTATAGCAGGGTTACGCCCCTTGATACTCGAAGCGAGACCTATGCCTAGAGCAGCTACGAGTGGTACGGTCACAGTAGAAGTAGTCACCCCTCCGCTATCATACGCAAGTCCGATGATCTCCTTGGGTGCAAAAAATGTCATCACTACAACTATGACATATCCAGTGATGATATAGTACTGTATAGGATGTCCCATAAGAATACGGAAAGAACCCAATGCTAGTGCAAATCCCACAGAGAAAGCTACAGTCATACGCAAGAAGTAAGCGTCTATTTTTCCATCACTAATAAATGCCGCTTTCTCTGCGATAGCTAAAAGTGCTGGCTCTGCAACAGTCGTAGAGAACCCTATAGTAAATGCAAAAAGCAAAAGCCAAAAGAGTGAACCCTTCTTTGCAAAGTCTGTGGCTAAGTTTTCCCCAGTAGGGAATATACCCAACTCCAAGCCACGGATAAATAGTGCCAATCCCACAGCGACTATAGTAAGCCCTATGACAATAGAGGTTAAATTTTCGGGCATAGCTTGTACTATAAATATTTGAAAAAATGCAACAACAATGACAATAGGAAGAAGATCCATAAAGGATCCTCTAAGATCTTGATAAAATATTTTGAGACTCTCTTTCATATCTTCTATTGTATCTAATTATTTAAAAAATAGGCTTGAGTGCTAAAATTTTCATTAAGGTTGCATACTTTGACGATTATATGAATAGTTTAATTATCCTTGATGTATAATAGAATACAATTTTTATAAAAAAGGATAAATCATGGAAACATGTCCAAATTGTAATGGTACAGGTAAATGCAAACATTGTAATGGTACGGGTAAGTTGAGTAATGGAGATGACTGCAAAGTATGTCTTGGTACAGGGAAATGTAGCGACAAATCCCCATCTGGCTTTAGATGCCATGGTGAGGGTAAAGTCAACAAAATATAAAAATAGCTTATGGCTTAGAGTCTCTTTAAATACTATGCATAAGCTCAGTTTATAAGTCTAATAAAGAGAAGCTTTAAGTCCATAGAAGTAGCTTTGGATCTCTCCCATCGTATTGGCAGTGAATTTTTGTATCATTGTATCAAATTTGTCTCTCTTTTTCCAGATGGGATTTTCTACTCTACTGAGTGATTGCAACTCTTTTTTGGCATCTGCTTTGACACCTATACTATCTATCAACCCCACCTCTTTGGCTCTATGAGCGACAAAAATATGTGCATCAGCATAACTTGTAGAGCTGTTGATATCCAAGCCTCTAGCAGTAGAGACATCTTTGACAAAAAGATCATAAGTATCTTTCGTCAATTGTTCGAGTTCTGCCCTCTCTAGTGTTGTCCATGGACGCATAGGTGTCCCTACCTGTTTGTAAGTACCTTGTTGGACTATTTGTGGTTTGACACCTATCTTATCCATCAACTCTTTGATATTGGCACTCTCCATAATCACACCAATAGAGCCTACGATAGATCCTGGATTAGCCACTATCTTATCGGCATAGATGGAGCTATAGTAGCTTCCACTCGCCATAATACCAGCAGCATATGCTATCACTGGTTTCTCTTTTTGCAATGCTTTGATAGCATAGGCGATCTCTATAGATGGAGCTACAGCACCACCTGGTGAGTCTACAGTGAGAAGGACACCTTTGATCTGTTGATCTTTTTGTGCTTTTTCTATCTCTTCTACTATAGTGTCACTATTGATGATAGGACCTCGCAGATAAATCTCTTGGAGGTTTGCTGGATCTGTAGTTGTCCCACGCGGAGAAAAAACAAGTACCAAGATGAGTAAAAAAAGCATACCCATAAAGTGTTTGCCTATCCATTGGATAGTATTGCTGATCATTTGAAACATTTATATTCCTCAATTTTATCTATTATATCAAAAATTTGAACTTTTCTTTAGTTTATGATGTTACTATAGCATAGCACCAAAATCAAGAGAGGATTATAGCATAAATCATGAAAACCAAAGAGAAAATAGAAGATCTACTCTATCAAAATGCAGATGACTTTCAGATGGCAAAAGTCCTCAAGGAGGATATATCCAACTACTTTACTACACTTGATCAGACATTTAGTACATCGAGTGGTAAGGATTTTTTAGTCAAGCATACTCGCAAAATCGATAAGATACTCAAACTTATCTACAAGATAGCACTCTATGGTATGTTTAAGAGTTATCAACCTATGAAAAATACACTCCCCCTTACGATGGCGGCGTTAGGAAGCTATGGAAGGGATCAACTCTGTGTCCACTCTGATATTGATCTACTCATTGTTTATAGGGATCTACCTGGCTACAATACCGAGAAAATTATAGAGAAGATCTTTTATCTCATATGGGATTGTGGACTCAAACTAGGGCATCGAGTACACAAAGTTGATGAGCTTTTGGAAGCTTCAAGAAGTGATATTACTATCAAAACAGCAATACTAGAGTCTCGCTTCATTGAAGGTTCACATCAATTGTGGACAGAGACTCAAAATGTACTCAGTATGATACGACATGATGATCCTCACTCTTTTGTCTCCAAAAGACGCGATGAACAACATAATCTTCATAAAAAATTTCCATTTAGTATGGAACCAAATCTCAAAGAGGGTCGCGGAGGATTTCGTGATGCCAATCTCGTCTACTGGCTGGGAAAAGTTCGCTACAATATAGACAATATTTCACAACTCCCAGAGTCTATAGTCATAGAGTCAGAGTACCGTTTATTTCGTCAATCATTAGAGTTTCTCTTCCGTGTTCGTTCTGCATTACACTTAGCTAGTGGCAAAAAAGAGGATAGACTCCACCTCTATCTCATTCCTGAAGTAGCGCACTATCTAGGCTACGATAATAATCAAAATGCCCATATGAAGTTTTCTCAAAAAGTAATCACAAACCTTAAAACCATCTATCTCTATACAACTATTTGGACAGATCTCCTCCTCAAAGAGTATGGTGTCCATGACAAAGGACTCCTTGGTGTCCCAAAAGAAGAGTATGCCAAAGAAGAGATGCGATACTATCTAGTCTATCTCATCAAACAGGCTACCAAAGAGTACAAAGCTTCACCGTCACTGCTACAGAGACTCAGCCATGCTACTACACCACAAGAACTTGATAATGACTACTATATACTTATTCGCCAAATGTTTCAACGACCACATACATACAATATCCTCATCACCCTCTCAAGGGCGAGAGAACTCAAAAATATTATCCGCCCACTCCAAAAAATAGTAGACTTACCACAATTTGATGGGTATCATAAATACCCTGTAGATGTACATCTCATCGCTTGTATCTATCACTTAGAACATATCGAAGATCCCTTTATCCTCTCTCTCTATAAAAAACTCTCGAAAGAAGAGAGAGAGATGCTCAAGATAGTGACGCTATTCCATGATGCAGGCAAGGGAAGAAAGATGGATCATTCGCTCGTCGGTGCCTCACTCTTCAAAGTCTTTGCCAATTCTCTTGGACTCTCACAGACAATGATAGAGAGTGGTATCATACTCATACATAATCACATCCTTATGAGTAATACAGCCCAGAGAGAAGACCTCTACAATGAGAAGAGTATCATGAAATTTGCTTCTCAATTCAAAACTAAAAAAATGCTTGATTTGATCTATATCCTTACTTATGCTGATATGAGTGGAGTCGGTAGCGACATATACAATACCTTCACATCAAGATTACTACACACACTCTACAACAAATCTATAGAGTCCCTAGAGCATGGAGAGATGTTGAATGAAACTGCTATGCGAGTCCAAAGAGAGAAAAAACTCAAAAAATATCAACCTTTCATCGCTTTGTCAAAGAGTCAACAAAAAAAGATACTCTCTATACCTTCAAACCTACTCTTTTTTCACTATGGCCATGAGAAGATACTCCAAATAGCTACAGAGTCTTGGGATATAGAAGAGTACAGCTATAAAATTAGTAATATACACTTTTTAACCATAGAGATTACAAGTAAACAAAACTGTAACTTAGGATATCTATTACATAAACTGCAACTATTTACTCTAGTCAATATGGATATTTGTAAATTATCTACCGAAATAAAGTTTTTTAAGCTTGACTTTCAAGAGAAGATAGACGAAGATGATTTACCACAAGTAGAAATATATGTAAAAGAGGCACTCCAAAGCTTAGAATCCCCACTTTTAGAGAAGATAAATATCAAAGAAAAAGATATATTCATAGATTGCAACCACTCCAAAAACTATGCTCTTCTCAAACTCAATGTTAAGAGACAAAAAGGTTTGATGGTATTTTTTATGACACTCTTTGATTTGTTGGGGATAGATATTGTCACGGCGAAGATACATACACAAAAACGCTCTACCAAAGATCTTTTTCTTATAGAAAAGGGTGCAAATACTTGTAGTGTTCGAGATGAACTTATCGAAAGACTCTTACGGGGAGAGTGACTCCTAGAGTCGAGTGACCTAGGAGTAGAAAAAGAAAGGTATCTTACTTTTTCAATGTAGCGATATAGTCAGCTACAGCTTTTAATTGAGCATCATCCATAGAAGCTACTTGACCTTTCATAACGCCACCCATACCATGTTGGTTGAGTGTACCAGCTTTGTAACCTTTGAGTTGCTCTAAAGTTTTAGCAGCATCTTGTCCTGCAATTATAGCTGATTTACCAAGAGCTGGCTTCTCACCATTTTGACCATGACATCCTGCACATTTAGCGAAAACAGTAGCGTCAGCCATCAATAGTGTAGATCCTGCAAATAACATTGCGATTGCGATTTTTTTCATATATTCTCCTTGAGATAGATTGATTTCATTAACTTATCAACAATAAATTAATAGATAGTATTATACTGATTGGATAGCAAAAAACTACTTAACAGCTTGGGATATTGCCTGAATCTGAAGCATACTCATATGCAAAGTCATAGAGATCATTGGTGTATTTCGCTTTATACTTCTTCAATTTAGGACAAATACTCTTTGCCTCTTCTTCAAATTTACCAGCTTCTTTGATCGCTTCCCACTCAGATTGTGTATGTTTTGTAGCAAACTTTGCACCTGTAAAACCACAAGCACCTTTGAGTTTCTTAGAGTAGATTTTCATACCTTTAGCTACATCAGCATTAGCGGTTGTACCAACTACAGCAAATGCAAAAAGTGCAGCAACTGCCAATTTAGTAATTTTAGTCATATATATCCTTTTTTATGTATATTTCAATAACAGATTGATTTTAACACAAAATTGTGAAGTGATTGTGAAAATAAGATAACTTAGCAACTTGGAATTTTTAAACTATCTGAAGCATACTCATAACTAAATTCATAGATATCTTTCCACCAAGACTCTTTGATATTCTCTATTTTTATCTTAGGACATATTCTTTTTGTCTCTTCTTGCAAATGCCCCTCTTTGAAGATCTTCTCCCACTCCTCTTGGGTATGATTTCGAGAAAATTTCACGCCCGAAAAACCACAAGATTTTCTAAAATTTTTTTTAAAAATCTTTTGTCCTTTTCCTGCATCTGCTAAAGAGGTTGAAGGAAATAGTAACAGCAAAGTAGTAGAAACAGTAACTAGCAAAGATTGATTTTTCATAGTATAAACTCCTATTCGGCAATTATAGACTACTTTAGCTTACCGATGACTTTATACTTTTCCCAATAGATATCAATAGCCTCTGTCAACTCTTTGTCACTTATCGTTAATGGTTGCTTTACATCAAAATTTTCCAAAAAAAGATTAGAGAGTACCGAAGTATCTTTTCTTGGATAACGCATAAAATATTTTAATGCCACTTTGGTATTCTTCTCGCCACCATAAACTAAGAGATAATTCATGAAAATTCTTTGTAGAGAGATAGGGAGTGTTTTATGACACTCTACACAATTTCTCTGATATGCATCTTGACTATAGAGGAGAGTAGAGACTACTAAAACTATCATAAGTTTTTGCATAGTGATATACCTTTATGTTACATATTTTTTGCATTTACAGTGTATAATATCTAAATTTTCATTATAAAGGTTTTTTATGCTTTCTAAACGAATCCGATCACTATCCCCATCATTAACAATCGCTATATCTACACTTGCTAGAGATTTGCAAACACAAGGTAAAGATGTGCTGAGCTTTTCAGCGGGAGAGCCTGACTTTGGCACACCACAACGCATCAAAGATGAAGCTATCAAAGCTATAGAAGATGGCTTCACACAATATACAGCTATCCCTGGTATAGAAGAGGTGAGAGAGGCAATCGCTGAAAAACTCGAACGAGACAATGGACTAGAGTATACAGCAGATCAGATCATCGTGAGTAATGGAGCAAAACACTCCCTCTTCAATCTCTTCCAAGCGTTGATAGATGAAGGCGATGAAGTGATCATCCCTGCCCCATATTGGGTGACATATCCAGAGCAAGTAGAGTATAGCAATGGTCTCCCTGTCATCATAGAGACTAATGATATGAATAACTTCAAAATCACAGCAGAGCAGTTGCAAGAGGCTATCACCCCTAAAACAAAAGTAGTTGTATTGACAACACCATCTAACCCTACAGGAGCTATCTATAGTAGAAAAGAGCTTGAGTCTTTGGCAAAAGTGTTGAAGGGTACAGATATCTTTGTAGCAAGTGATGAGATGTATGAGAAACTCATATTTGGTGCCAACAAATTTGTCTCAGTAGCGAGTATTAGTGAGGATATGTTCCAAAGAACTATTACGATAAATGGTCTGAGTAAATCTGTCGCGATGACTGGCTGGCGTTTTGGTTATTTGGCTACTCCAAATAGTGAGCTTATCTCGGTGATGAACAAACTCCAAAGTCAAAGCACATCCAATATCAACTCTATCACACAAAAAGCAGCAATCCCTGCACTCACTGGTGAGGTAGATGGCGATATTGAGATGATGAGACAAGCATTTGAATCAAGAGCAAACGAGACATATGAACTCTTCAATAATATAGATGGATTGAGTATTGTCAAGCCACAAGGTGCTTTCTACCTCTTTGTCAATATCAAAGATGTCAGCAATAATTCTGTAGAGTTTTGTAAAGATTTGCTAAGTGAAACTGGTGTAGCAGTAGTCCCTGGTATAGGTTTTGGGAGTGAAGGCTACTTCCGCTTCTCTTATGCTACAGATATGACAACTATCAGAGAAGGTGTCCGCCGTATCAAAAAGTTTGTCGAAAACTTAAGAGCATAAAAGATCATGTATAGAGTATACAAACCGATCATTCTACTCTTTACACTTTTTAGTTTCTCACATGCTAATAGTGTAGCGGTCAAACCTATAGACTTCTCTATGGTCATTAGTGGGGGTGTGAGTCTTGGTGCACTATAAAGAGAGCATGGAGAAGGAGACAACGGCTATCTCTATCTCGGTATAGAAAACATACCAAGTTTGATCTATTGGCTCAATAGATAAGCTTCGTTAGTCCACCCCACTCTACTTAAAACTACCTCTTATGATTTCGTCCATCTTTTCTATGATGATTTTGGTGTGCGGATGTTTGTGATCTTGAGCGAGATCTATTTTTGTTTGAGCCACCGCTTCCGCCTCTCTGTCCTCTTTTCTTTTGTATAGGCTCTGCTTTGATCGATGGATCGGGCTTGAAGTCATCTATGATCTCTTTGGGTATATCTTTTTTGATAAGTCTCTCTATATCTCTGAGTAACATCTTCTCATCTATGCAGACCAAAGAGATAGCTTCTCCCTTGTTGCCTGCTCTACCAGTCCTGCCGATACGGTGGACATAATCCTCTGCCACATTAGGTAGCTCGAAGTTGACGACATGGGGCAGCTGATCTATATCTATACCCCGTGCAGCGATATCTGTAGCGACGAGTACACGCACAGAGCCATCTTTGAAGTGTGCGAGAGCTTTTGTTCTTGCACTTTGGCTTTTATTGCCATGGATAGCAGCTGCATTGATCATAGAGTTTTGGAGATACTCTGTGAGTTTATTTGCACCATGTTTCGTCCGTGTGAAGACAAGAACTTGCTTCCAATCCTCCTCTTTGATGAGTCGAACCAATAGCTCTTTTTTGCGTTTACAATCTACAGGATAGACCTTTTGTGCAATAGTCTCAGCGGAGGTATTGCGACGAGCTACTTCTATGTTTTTAGGTGCATTCAACAATCCATCTGCCAACTTTTTTATATCATTGGAAAATGTAGCAGAGAAGAGAAGGTTTTGGCGATTTTTAGGAAGTTTGGCAAGGATCTTTTTGATATCGTGGATAAATCCCATATCCAACATCCTATCAGCCTCATCAAGGATAAGTGTATCAACATTAGAGAGATCAATAGCCCCCTGCCCTATCAAATCCAAGAGCCTACCAGGAGTAGCGATAACGATATCAACCCCTCTCCGTAGTGTAGCTATCTGAGGATTGACCCCAACTCCGCCGAAGATTACAGTAGAGGTAAATGGAAGATATTTTCCATAGATCTTGACACTCTCTGCTACTTGAGTAGCAAGTTCACGCGTAGGAGTCAGTATCAAAGCACGGACTTTTCTTTTGCCTTTTGTGCTTGGTATTTGTGTTAGTTTTTCCAAGAGAGGGAGGGTAAAACCTGCTGTTTTCCCTGTACCTGTTTGTGCACCAGCGAGGAGATCATTGCCATTGAGGATGACTGGTATCGCTTGTTTTTGTATAGGCGTTGGTGTTGTATAGCCTTGGTCTTGTATTGCACGCAAAAGTGCTTCGGACAATCCGAGTGTAGAAAATGACATAGTTTGTAGTACCTTTAGTGATAAAATATAATAGTTAGTTATTGACATACTCCCCACAGCTAAAGCAGGGGGATTCTAGTATCAACAAGACTAGGC
>CBEUND010000040.1:0-19950 GCA_965544395.1 uncultured bacterium
CCAGCAGCAAAGGCTGTCAGTAGCATGGATGTGATGATACCTAGACCGCCCTTGAGGTTGCGGTAGAGCCAGCCTATAGTGGATGGTTTTTTGGTATCAAAGAGCCAATAGCTTAGCAACCCAACAAAGAGTGCTATGGCTACAACCAAGGGATAGTTGAGGGCAGTGAGAGTGGGTTGGATGATCAAGAGCATGAGCCATATCCCTACTACCCTGTCGATGACTATAGTATATCGGTTCTCCTCTTGGGTATTGTTGTAGTATTTGTTGATTTCAAATAGTGCTATGATTGCCCCTGCTACAACGAGCATGCCTAGCGTCTCCAAACCCATATAGTAGAGTATCACAAGCCCCGAAATCATCGCTATTATCATAGTTATGAGTTTGGGATATTTGGGGCTGTTTCCCAAGCCCAAAAATGTCAAAAAAAGTCTCTGTAGCTGCATCTTCTCTCCTATTTCATTGATGAAGTTTGGTAGAGTTCAGCAAGCTTCACATAAAACTGCTCTTCACTCTGTCGCTCCAAGAGTCCAGAGCCAGGCATAATAGACTCGTGCATCTCTTGGAGATTGTCAAATCTATTGGGGAAAAGAGCCGTCAAGATACTCGCAGAGACCTCTTTGCGTACCAAGAGAGAGGGTGGGATGATGCCACTTTGTAGTAGCTTCAAGATAGTGTTAGAGTGATAGTGTGTATGGTGATGTTTGCCATGGGGGCAAGTCTGTGTACTCACGAGTGTCTTGCAAGTGTCACAGTAGACATACTCATCTACTGTTGTGATCTCTATATCTATGTTTTTGAAACTATCAAATATCGTATTGAGATGATTTTTGTCATAGTAGAGACCTAAGCCTGCATGGTTTTTACCTACTATGAGTTCATTACATCCATAATTTTTAGCCAACAGTGCATCAAGTATCAACTCATTGTACCCTGCAAATATATAAGTATTTTCAAAAGGTATAATGATCACTTTGTTTCGTGGCAAAAAGTAGTCAACAAATCTTGTCAAAGCATTGTGACGGATATCATAGCGAAGCCCCTCTTGGGTGAATGGTTTACGCAAAAATATCACCATCAAGTCAGAGCTATTGAGTGCTTGTCTGATCATCCGTTCATGGACACGATTGAATGGATTGGCAGCAAGCATGATAGCAGATATCTTTTTCGCTCCTGTACGATTGATGATACTATTGATCCGTTTGATATTGTCATCTATGAGAGGATACTCGACATAATATTCTCCACTTACTGCTACATCACCTAAGCGTGCCATAGTGTTTTTGACCCCTGGGTGGCTTGTATCACTCGTACCATAGATGTTTTTCAATCTCTTTTTGGGATCTATTTTGAAAGTCTCATCTACAGTAATCTCACCCACCTTGCTACTTCTACTGATGAGATCCAATACTTCACCTCTCTTTGCAGAGAGTAATACTTTTCTATTTTTTTTCCCTTTGGGTGCTAAGATGAAAGCAAAAGGGTAGGGAAACCCCTTATAGATTTTGGTTGTATTGACCTCTTTGGCTGTCTGCTCATCCATCAACTCCTCCACAGGAGAGATGAGTCCAGCTTTGACGAGTGCTAGCGTAGAGAGTGCTTCAGCGTCTATGTAGAGTGATCTATTTTTTCTTGAAGATGCCATATTTTTTCCTTTTTTCCCATAAGCTTTTTCTTGAAATTCCTAACTTTTTAGATAACTCTGTGTCAGGGAACTTATATTGAAAACTATTGACTATATATTTGACATAGTCATCTATCGTCAATATCTCATTTTGGTCATAGAGTTTACTCTCTGTTTTTAGCTCTATCATATCAAATGGTGTTGTGAACTCTGTAGTTGTTGAGAGTATGAAGTCGAACTCTTCGATAAGTTTAAAGAGCTGGTCTCGCTCCACTTTTTTGAGGACTTGAAGCTCTGATATATAGAGTAGAGAGTTGGGTGAGGCTGTAGAGATTTGATCTTTCCATTGTTTGTCGGTCAGTGATATGAAACTCAGTGGTCTGTTGTGGAACTTGACATAAGCAAAGACGACTTTGTCTACAAGTCTCGGATAATTAGTGAGTATCACTGTAGGTGTAGATATCTTCTCTATAGGTATATCTATTGTGATCTCTTTGAGTAAGTTTTCTGTATAGTCTGTGAAGAGTTGGTTTTGTTGTTTGAGCTCTTGATACTCTCTATAGTGTTCTATCTTTCGTTGGAGCTCTTCTATCATAAATGGTTTGACTATATAATCTCTCGCACCTTGCTGTAGAGGGATACTCACTGTATCATTGTTGATATAACTCACCATCAATATAATAATCTTCTCTTTAAACTTTTTGATCAGAGGTGAAGGGCTTTGTCCAGGGAGAGTAGTAGAGAGGAGATAGACATCTCCACTGCTCTTCATAGCCTCTTTGATAGAGCTATAGATTTCGACTTCATAGCCATTTTCGTGTAGTTTGGCTGATATACTTTGTGCCAAATAGAGTTCATTTTCTACAATTACAATTTTCATTTTTCTGTCCAGTCAAAATAAGTTAAGTTCGCTACAGCCTCTACAACTACACCCTCGCTTCTACCTAAAAATCCAAGTTTTTCAGCAGTGGTAGCTTTGATGTTGACAAAATTGGCTTTTATACCCAGTATCTTGGCTATATTTTGTCTCATTCTCTTTTTATATTGTAAGAGTTTTGGCTTTTGGGCGATGATAGTCATATCTACATTGCCTATCACCAATCCAAAATCACGGATCATCTCTACAGTATGTTTGAGTAGTTGTGCTGAGTTGGCTCCCTTGTATGCCATATCTGTATCAGGGAAAAACTCTCCAATATCCCCAAAACCCGCTGCACCTAGTAGAGCATCTATGAGTGCATGGATAGCAACATCACCATCGCTGTGTGCTTTGAAACCATAGGGTACATCTATAGTGGTAGCACAGAGTTTCATCTCTTTGGCTTTTTCAAATGGGTGGATATCTATCCCAAAGCCAGTGAGTGTGCGTCGTGAAGGTCGCTTGAGACAGTGCAACTTCTTTAAATCATCTACAGTTGTCAATTTATGAGCATTTTCAGACCCCTCTACGAAGAGGACTTGACCCCCCATGCTTGCTATAGCACTGCTATCATCTGTATACTCTACCCCTCTAGCTAGAGCCTCTTTGAGAAGTTTGGTATCACTGAGTTGCGGTGTCTGTATCCTCTTGATTGAAGCCCTATCTATAGGTTTGCCCTCTTGGTAGAGTGTATCTACTACAGGCAGTGTCGGTACTATAGAGTCTGCTTTGCCTTTGGCATTGAGTACTCGTCTTATCATCGCTGTATCTATACAGCATCTCGCTATATCACTCACAAGCACAAAGGGGGTATCGACAGATTTCAAAGCATTGCTCAAAGAGGCTTGACGGCTACTCCCTCCCTCTACGAAATGAAAATCAGCAAAAAATTGCATCACAGCTATCTCTTGTGCCGAAGAGACGACGATCACTCTTTGGAAATCATAAAGTGTAGCAAAATTTTCACTCACTTGGAGCCAAAGTGGTTTCTCACCACTATAGAGCCACTGCTTTTTGGGTTCCATGTGAAAACGAGTTGCAAAACCCGCTCCTAAAAGTATCAGTGTTGTATCCGACAAATTTGCCTCTCCTTCGCCTATCTAAGGCACTCTTATCAAAAAATGTAACGAAAGTATACACATTAAAGCTTGTGATAATCTTTCTCATAGAAACTATTGCAATTGACTCTGAACTATGCTAACTTTCAATTAATTAGGATATATTTTATCCGAATTAAGGTTTTGCTCATAATAATTTAAGATTTAGGTGGTATATTGCCACTAACAAACTACTGCACAAGGATAGATAAATGAGAAAAGAGTGGTTAGCGAAAAGAGAAAATGATAATGTACGCACACAGATGTACTATGCCAAACAGGGCATTATCACTGAAGAGATGGCATATGTCGCTGAAGTGGAGAAGATAGATCCAGAGTTGCTCCGAAGCGAGATAGCACGAGGGCGATGTATCATCCCAGCCAATGTCAACCATCCACAACAAAAACCTATGGCTATAGGTATGGTCTCTAACTGTAAGATCAATGCCAACATAGGCTCATCAGCACTCTCTAGTGACATAGAGGGAGAGGTAGAGAAGGTCGATGCTTGTCTCAAGTATGGTGCAGATACTATCATGGATCTCAGTACAGGCGGTGATCTCGACAAGATTAGAGAAGCAGTCATAGCACACTCTACAGTGCCTATCGGTACAGTTCCTATGTATCAAATATTGCATGATTGTAATGATAAGATAGAGGATCTTACGATAGAGTCTATGCTAGAAGTGTTGCAAAAACAAGCAGAGCAGGGGGTAAGTTACTTTACTATCCATGCAGGTTTCTTGCTACGATTTATGCCCCATGTTGCCAAACGAAAGATGGGTATCGTTTCACGAGGTGGTTCACTCATGGCTGCATGGATGATGCATTATCACAAAGAGAATCCATTCTATGATGCTTATGATCAGATACTTGAAATCTGCCGTAAGTATGATGTATCACTCTCCTTGGGTGATAGCTTGCGTCCAGGGTGTCTCTATGATGCGAGTGATGATGCACAGTTGAGTGAACTCAAAATATTGGGTGAATTGACACTCAGAGCATGGGAAAAAGATGTGCAAGTGATGATCGAAGGTCCAGGACATGTACCACTCAACCAAATCGAAAGAAATATGAAATTAGAGCGAGAGTATTGTCATGAAGCTCCATTCTATATCCTTGGACCATTGGTGACAGATATCGCTGCTGGTTATGACCATATCTCTTCTGCGATTGGTGCAGCTGTAGGTGGATGGCATGGGGCGAGTATGCTCTGCTATGTCACACCAAAAGAGCATTTGGGATTGCCAAATGCAGCAGATGTCCGTGAGGGTATCATCGCTTATAAGATAGCAGCACACGCAGCAGATATCGCTAGAGGTCGTCCTGATGCTCAAAAGATAGATGATGCAATGAGTGATGCACGCTATGGCTTCGACTGGAACCGTCAATTTGAACTCTGCTTAGATCCTGATAGAGCTAGAGAGTACCATGATGAGACCCTGCCTCAAGATGTATTCAAAGAGGCAGAGTTTTGTTCCATGTGCGGACCAAAATTTTGTAGCTACAAGATCACACAAGATATCGTATCAGAACATGGTGAAACGATGGCAAACGAGCCAGCATATTAATGATGCAGTGATAGTGTAGAGTAATATTACAGATAGGTAGGGTGGGATGCTCCCACCCTAGAGTTTTGTGCAATCTACAATAAAGAGATAGGGGTAGCCTTATCAATAGAAATAAACTTAAAAGGAAAAAATATGAATAACGAACAAGTGTTAGAAGCACTCAAAAATGTAACATATCCAGGGTTTACCAAAGATATCGTTACTTTTGGTTTTGTCAAAGATATCGTCGTAGAGGGTGATAAAGTATCACTCTCTGTAGATATCACATCTAGTGCATCAGAGGTCAAACTCCAACTTATCAAAGATATAGAGACAGAGCTTGCCAAAGTAGGATTTGCTGATATCACAGCCAACATCATCCAACCCAAAGCACCACGAGAGATGAGTAACTCAAGGAGTGGTAAAAACATCGCTCCACAGGTCAAAAACTTTGTGATGGTGAGTTCTGGTAAAGGTGGAGTAGGGAAGTCAACTACTTCAGTCAATATAGCAATCGCTATGGCGATGCAAGGCAAAAAAGTGGGTCTGCTTGATGCAGATATCTATGGACCAAATATCCCTCGAATGATGGGTGTAGCTGATCAAAAACCAGAGATCACAGGCAACAAAGTGATGCCACTCAAAGCCTATGGTGTAGAGATCATGTCTATGGGTTCACTCATGGAGCCAGGACAATCACTCATCTGGAGAGGCTCTATGATCATGAAAGCGATCGAGCAGTTCCTCAGAGATATCCTCTGGTCAGAACTCGATGTACTTGTGATAGATATGCCTCCAGGAACAGGTGATGCACAACTCACACTCGCACAATCTGTACCAGTGACAGCAGGGATCACCGTGACTACACCGCAAGAGGTCTCTCTCGATGATAGCCGTAGATCACTCGATATGTTCCAAAAGCTTCATATCCCTACAGCAGGTATCATAGAAAACATGAGTGGATTTATCTGCCCAGAGTGTGGTACAGAGTCAGATATCTTTGGTATGGGTACGACTGTACCAGTTGCCAAAGAGTATGATACAGAACTCATCGCTCGCATCCCTATAGAGCCTGCTATTAGAGTAGGTGGAGATAGTGGTATGCCAGTGACTTATCACCAGCCAGATAGCCAAACAAGCAAACGATACCAAGAGGCAGCGAGCAATCTTCTTGCATTTATAGACAAAGTCAATGCAGAGGGTGGAGCAGACAACCAAGCGATCCAACCAACCACACCTCCAGGCGTAAGTGCATGTAGTACAGGTGGAGCAGCCGCACAATCAAGCGGACACAGCCACAGTGGCGGAAGCTGCGGGTGTAGCTAGTCGAAATGAGTAGGGTGGTGAATTTCATCCTACCAATCAAAGAGAGCCTGAAATGAAGAGATATAGTATACTCTATCTATTAGTAGGTCTGCTCTTCACTGCTTGTACTCACAAAGAGAAAAACAAAGTAAAGCACAAAGAGAAGTATTATCAAACACAACTCTGTGATAAGTTAGATGGCGTGATGGAAAAAACTCTAGCAGATAGAACAAGAGTTGACTGCCTGACTAGCAAATATGCTATTGAAGTGGATTTTTCCAAGAAGTGGGCAGAGAGTATCGGTCAGTCTCTCTACTATGCAGAGATGACAGGCAAAAAGCCAGCTATTGGTCTCATAGTTGGAGATACTACAACAGAGGAGAGACACTTGAGAAGAGTAGAGATCCTAGCAGAGAAGTACGATATCAAAATCTTTGAAATCAAGAGAGAGGAATAGTAATTGTAATGTATACCTCTATGTTCCTTATCTAAACTATAAAAGGAGAAATAATGGAAACGAGATTAAAAATATTTGCGTTTGTACTCTCAGCTCTACTATTGAGTGCTTGTGGTGGTGGATCATCTAGCGGCAACCAAAATAACAACAATGGTAGTAGCAATGCCAATACTACAGTCGATCTCACGACTGATGCACAAGGGGCATTGAGGGAAGAGCAGAAGTACTCTCTAGCCTACATGTGGCATGAAGAGAAGCTTGCCAAGGAGATATATCTCGAACTCAACAAACTCTACCCTACACAGCAGTTGGAAAATATAGCAACTCGCTCCGAAGTAAAGCATATCCAGCTAGTGCAGGATTTGGTAGCGTATTATGATATTAATATCACAAATATAGCCAACTATGAGATCAACTACTCTGTCCAAGAGCTCAACAGTATGCCTGTGGGTAAATTCGCTATACCAGAGATAGAGAGTCTCTACAACAGACTCTATGAACATGGAAGAGTATCACAGAGAGCTTCGTTAGAGGTTGGATGTATGGTAGAAGTGGTTGATATAGTTGACCTCGACAAATATATAGTGACAGCAGGCACAAACCAAGCATTGATAGATACATTTACCATCCTCAGAGATGGCAGTTATCAACACTACTGGGCATTTGACAAAGGCTTGAAAAACATGGGAGTATCCAATGGATGCTGTTCACTAGGTACAGAGTATTGCCATCCTGAGTATCCAAATAAGTAGCGGAGCAGAGGGGGAGTGAAATCATTACTTCTTACTATCTGATGTTACACACTCTTATGATTATTGTACTTTTTAGATTGTACAGATGGGTAGGGTGGATGAAATGCACCACTATAACGGTGGGATACTCCCACCCTACCTATCGCAACTTGCTTAAATAGTTCAAATCATAGTGTTAGTGTGTAAGGTCAGTTACTCTATTGTGATAGTAGGGTACTACGCTTTATAGTTTTTGATAGCTTTGTCTAGTATTGCTGTAGCTGCAGCTTTATCTTGAAAACCAGATACTTTCACCCATTTGTTAGGCTCTAGCATCTTATAAGTTTCAAAGAAGTTTTTGATACGGTTGAGTGTATGCTCTGGTATATCACCCAAGTCTTGGATATTGTTGTATGTAGGGTCTATCTTTTCGGTAGGCACTGCCAAAAGCTTCTCATCTCCACCACTCTCATCCTCAGTCATCAATACACCAACCAAACGACACTTGATAAAGCAGCCTGCTTGTAGTGTGTAGTCACAAAGTACCAATATATCTGCTGGATCACCATCATCTGAGAGAGTATTTGCAACGAAACCATAATTTGCAGGATAGTGTACTGCTGAGTAGAGTACTCTATCTACTTCAACAGCACCAGACTCTTTGTCTATCTCAAATTTGATATTTGAATTGAGAGGAACCTCAATAATTGCTTTGACTGCATCAGGGTTTTTGCCATGACCTATTTTAGAAATATCCATCTGTTTCTCCATGATATTGTTTAATTATACAAATGTATAATGTGATCTTTATGATATCATAAAATAGGTTTTGATTTACTTTTAGATATAATTGTTTATTCACAAATAGGGGCATAGATTGAAGATTATCGCTTTTGTATTACTCTTTTTTAACATATCTTGGGGTATGGTAGTTATAGACAAATATCCTAGCTATAGTTATGTTTTTGGTGAATTTGATGTAGATGATGCCTATATATTTGATAAAGAGTTCCAATCCTTCATAAGTAAAAATCATCAAAAATATGAAAAGTTTTATCAAAACTCTCTCAAAAGAGGAGGGAGTCTCATCCCTACTTTTAAGAGTATGCTGATGCAAGATGGTCTCTCTGATCTTTTTGTCTATATGTCTATGGTTGAGTCAGGGTTCAGTACAGATTGTGTCTCTTGCAAGAGTGCAGTGGGGATTTGGCAATTTATGGAAGCAACAGCCAAACAGTACAATCTCACTGTCAACTCTGATTTTGATGAGCGACTCGATCCTATACTTGCGACAAGTGCAGCGATGAATTATCTCCATAAGCTCTATAAAGATTTTGGTAAGTGGTATCTTGTGGTCATGGCATATAATTGTGGCGAGGGGAGACTCCAAAAAGCTATCGAAAAAGCAGGTACAGATGAGATCTCTACTTTGATGAAGAGTAGCGATGATTATATCCCAAAAGAGACGAGAAATTATCTCAAAAAGATACTACTTATCGCTATGATAGGAGAAAACATATCTTTAGGACTCAAAGATATGCATATAGAAAATGCTGTTGAAGAGTTATATGGTAAGGATGTCGTACAAGTAGAGATAGATCCTGGAGAGAGCCTCACAAAAATAGCAAAGATGATCAAGATGAAACCAAAAGATTTGCTCAAGCTCAACCACCACTTCAAAGATGGCAAAGTACCAGTCAAACTCCCTGCATATAAAATCAATATCCCAAACATGAAAATCGTAGACTTTTATGCTATCTATATCCTCCAAAAAGAGTTACAGCGAAATAAGAAACATTTTTATCTTTCACATATTGTGACAACAGAAAAAAGCTTCTACGAAATAGCAAAAAAATACGAGACAACGGTAGGAGAGCTTGCTATAGCTAACCCCTCGCTCAAAGGTGAAGTCAAAAGAGGCGTGACACTTGTAGTCCCTGTAAATAAAAAAGTTTTTAACAAATTTTCTGATTGGTAGCCTTAGCTCCTTTGCTACTCTCAACCTCATCAAAGAGAAATAAGGGAATAATTTGTTTATAAAAGATAAAATATAATGAGGTTATACAAAGATGTTGTATCGTAGTGCTATAAAAGTTCTTATTTTATTATGCTTGGGTGGAGTACTCTTTCTTTTTTCTGGATGCTCAAGAAAGTATAGGAAAGGTACACCTGCTACGATGAAAGATTATCGAGTGAGAGGAAGGCACTACTATCCTACCTATGTTAAACTAGGACAGAGGATGCGAGGTGTCTCTAGCTGGTATGGTCCTCATTTTCATGGGCGAAGGACAAGTAGCGGTGAGCGGTATAACATGTATGCTAGGACAGCTGCTCATAAGACTTGGCCTATGAATACTATGGTCAAAGTGACCAACCTACGAAATGGCAAGAGTACAATCGTGCGTATCAATGATAGAGGTCCTTTTGTACGAGGACGGATTATCGATTGTAGCTATAGAGCAGGGAGAGAGATTGGTCTAAATCGTACGGGAATTGCAAGAGTGCAGATAAAAGTTGTCGGCTTTGCAGGGAAGATATATACTCCTTCCACCATCAAAAAATTACCAAAATCTAAACAGAAGATGAGGTTGAGCAATTTTGGTATACAAGTAGGAGCTTTCAAGAATTTTTCAGGTGCGAAGATAGATAGACTCAGACATGCTCACCTGAGTAATAAATATAGATCTGTCATCAAGCTTATGCATGATGAAGAGGGTAAACCACTCTATAGAGTTTTGTTGATGGGATTTTCATCTGAAGATGAAGCGATATATTTTGTAAAGAAGCATAGATTGAGAGATGCATTTATCGTGCGAGAGTAGAGAAGAAAGCAGTATAAAAATAGTGAGGAGCAGAAATGATAGAGTTCACAAGAGAAACAAAAGAGACAAAGATAAGCGTCAAGCTCAATCTCTACGGAAAGGGTGAAGCGAAGATAGATAGTGGTGTTGGTTTTTTGGATCATATGCTTGAAGCATTGACAAAACATGCACATATGGATATGGAGGTACACTGTATAGGTGATACACATATAGATGATCACCATACAGTAGAGGATGTGGGTATAGTGATAGGTCAAGCTCTACGACAAGGGATCTATCCTGTACAGAGTATAGAGCGGTACGGTAACGCTACGGTGGTTATGGATGAGGCGAGTATGAGTTGTGATATAGATATATCCAATCGACCTTTTTTGATTTTTGAATTACCCATAGATGGAAAAGTAGGTAATTTTGATGTAGAGCTCGTCGAAGAGTTCTTCCGTGCATTGGTCTTTAATGCATCGATCACTCTACACCTCACCTACAATAGAGGTAAAAATAGACACCATATCATAGAAGCAGCATTCAAAGCCTTGGCTGTATCTTTGCGAAGAGCTGTCACTCCCAATCTTAACGCAGGAGTACCAAGTACAAAGGGTGTCCTGTGAGTATAGAGCTGATTGTCTTGGATGTTGATGGTACGATGACTGATAGCCGTATCTCTTATAGTCAAAATGGTGATGAGATCAAAAGCTTCAATGTCAAAGATGGTTTGGCTATTGTCTCATGGATGAAGCTTGGGAGAAAGGTAGCTATCATCACAGGAAGAAGCTCTAGTATCGTCGAGAGGCGCGCAAAAGAGTTGCATATTGAACACTTTTATCAAGGCTGTGACAACAAACTCCAAACACTCAATGCACTGATCAAAAAGCTTGATATCTCTTTGGAGAATGTAGCATCTATAGGAGATGATCTCAATGACTACAAGATGTTGCAAGCGACAAAAATCTCTTTTGTCCCGAGTGATGCAAGTAGTCATGTAGACAAGATTGCTACTGTAATCTTGACAAGCAAGGGTGGTGATGGTGCTGTGCGTGAAATGATCGAGTACCTTATCAAAAAAGAGGGTTTAGAGCAGGAGTTTCTTGAGCTATGGGTATAAAATATGGTTAAATACATCAAGATCGAACTCCTCTCCCTTGCGATGATATTACTGATGTTGGCTATATCCTATCTCGTGAAGGTCAAAAATGAAACAGCAACATATAATACTTTCTCAAAAGAGATTGAAATATTTGATTCAATCACGAAAGAGGTCAATGGTACAGATGTAACAAGTCTTCTCTATTCAGACTATAGTGTGAGACAGAAAGGAGACTTAGTACTCACAAAAGTCAAATATAGAGGCAATAGTGCCAAAGAGCTTACAGCAGAGTCTGGACATACTATAAATAAAATGTTTTATCTCGACAAAAATGTAAACCTCTTGCAAGAGAATGGATATAGATACAAAGCAGAGCATGCACTCTATGATCAAAATATCAACTTCTTCTATGTGACAAGTCCTTTTACAGGATACATCAATGATAGTGTTATCAAGGGGAGTAATCTTAAGTATGATGTCGATAACAAAATCGCTACTGCTCACAACATAAATGCCGTTTTTTATACGGGTAAAGAGAGATAGTTTTTCATTCCTTGATAGCTTCTTATACTTGAAATGCTATAATACATAAAAAATTAGGAAGCGTCATGAATAGATTTTATTTTCTCTTACTCCTTCCCTTTTTGCTTTATGCAGAGAGAGTTGAAGTGACTTCTGAATACTTTTACGCAAAAGATTCAGACAAACAAGCTCACTTTATTGATAATGTCTTGGTCAAACAGGGCAAAAGTTGGATACATAGTGATAAACTTATTGTCTACTTTGATGATAATAACGAAACTATACAGTATGATGCTATAGGGAAGGCTACATTTGAAGTCTTTGAAAATGAGAGTCACTACAAAGGAAAAGCTGATAAAGTCTCCTACTATCCAAAGATATCGGAGTACCTCTTTGCTGGTCAAGCAGTGATTCATAATATTGACAAAGATAGACATATCAAAGGGAATATCATAGTCGTCAATACGCTATCAGGAAATGCTGATGTCAAAGGTGACAATAAAAAACCTATCAAATTTATATTTAATACAGAGACAAAATAGTGAGTAGAGTTCGTACCGTAGATGCAAATTTCATAAAATCTGCACAAAGTATTCATGACTCTCTTGATGATACGATGAGTGAGATCGTCTTTTTGGGTCGTTCTAATGTAGGAAAAAGCTCTACTATCAATGCTCTAACTCTAAGAAAAAACTTGGCAAAAAGTTCTGCAACACCTGGAAAAACACAATTGATTAATTTTTTTGAGGTGCGTTATCGTCTGGAGAGAGAGCAGGGTAGAGAGGAAGATTATAGCGTACGCTATGTAGATCTCCCTGGATTTGGCTATGCAAAAGTCTCCAAAACACTCAAAGAGGTATGGCAGAAAAACTTAGTAGAGTTTATAAAACAGCGAGTATCTATAAGACTCTATATCCATCTTAGGGATGCGAGACATCCAAATACACAGATAGACAAAGATGTCAAAGGCTATATTTCAGAGTTTATCCGACCAGACCAAAAATATCTTACTGTCTTTACAAAAATAGACAAACTCAACCAGAAAGAGCGAGCCAAACTCAAAAGAGATTTTCCAGATGCTATCACTATCTCTAACTCAAAAAAGAGTGGCTTAGATCGAGTACACAATGAGATCTTTGAAACTGTATTTGGAGCATATGAGTGATACAATTGGTCAAAGCCAAGCTAAAAGATATAGAGGATATGCAATCCATAGTAGTAGACGAAGTCAAAGATGGAGTGATATTGAAGCGATCAGAGGATGAGGTAGCGACAAATATCCGCTCGTATGTTTTGGCAAAAGATGGTGAGAAGCTTGTTGGTTATGCTGCACTGCATATACACTCAGTACGATTGGCAGAGATACGAAGTCTTATCGTGACCAAAGAGTATAGAAACCAAAAGGTAGGACAACAACTTGTAGAGTTTACACTCAAAGAGGCAGAAGCGTTGAGTTGCTTACAAGAAGTTTTAGTCTTGACCTACTTGCCAGATTTCTTTCAAAAGTTGCATTTTGTAGAGATAGACAAGGAGAGTATCCCTGAGCATAAGATTTGGGCAGATTGCATCAAGTGTATCCATTTCCCTGTTTGTAATGAGTCATCTTTGATCTATAGAGTTGAGAGGATGGTTGATGCATAGCCCAATTATGAAACTCATACGAAAGATACTTCCTTGGATATTTGTGGTACTTTTCATCATCTTCTATCCAATGCTGATATCAATCTATGTTTTCATACCACTTATGATAGGATTTACGAGTTACATATTGCTACTTGGTATAGAGCAAATGAGAACACCCTATATAGTCATAAGCTTGGTCTATCTCATCAACTTAGAGGTGAACCTCTCGCTTCCTCTGTTTCTCACTACAGCTGTGACTATACTCTTCTATCTCACTCTTTATCCCAAACTTGATGTACTCAAAAAGTGCAAAGTTTGTGTGCCACTTCTGAGCGTTATATTTATAGATTTACTCTATGTCATCTTCCTTTTGGGGTATGATTTTATCTTTGGAGAGATTAGTGTAGTGCTCGATCAGCTTCTTATATACTCCCTCGTTGCTGATATTTTGATGGTGTTTCTATTATGAGATATAAAATTGTTCTATTCATATTTTTTGTCATATGGGGTATAATGATCGTCAGGCTTTATCATATTAGTATACAGATGAATGGTGATTATGAAGGTCTTGCAAAAGAGAATATAGAGAGAAAACGCTATATCAAACCTATTAGAGGTGAGATCAAGGATGTTTCTGGGAAACTTTTAGCGATGAATCGTATCGGTTTTTCTATATCTATTAGACCCCATCTAAGAAGAGATGGAGAGAGACTCAATAAGACTGTCGATAATCTTGTAGAGACTTTCCCTGATCTCAATAAGACAAAAATGCTCAAAGTCTATAAGAAATCGAGTTCTGCATATAATCACAAACATATAAAAGTGGTTGATTTCGTCCGTTATGCAGATATGATGAAGGCATATCCTATCTTGAGCTTAGATCAAGATATTAAGATAGAAGCAGAGACAAAACGCTACTATCCCTATGGGAAATATACAGCACATATCGTAGGTTATACAGGTCGTTCAAATCAGAAAGAGAACAGTAAGGATTTTGTAGTAGACCAAGTAGGAGTCATAGGGAAGGCAGGTTTGGAGAAATACTACAACTCTACACTTCAAGGAGAGTTGGGTTACACCATCAGTAAAGTCACAGCTACAAACAAAGAGGTAGAGGTACTCCAGCATAAAAACCCCATGGAGAATCAAAGTTTAGTACTCAATCTTGATATGGATCTTCAAATGATGATATCAAAAAGATTGGAAGGTATGGCTGGAGTTGTCATTGTCATGCGAACCAATGGTGAAATAGTTGCAGCAGTCAGTACCCCTACCTATGATCCCAATATGTTTGTAGGAGGGATTAGTAGGAAAGCGTGGAGGGAACTCCAAGAAAATCCAGAACACCCCTTCACCAACAGGCTGACACAAGGGACTTACCCTCCTGGTTCTACCATCAAGATGGGCGTCGCTATCGCTAATTCCAAATCCCAAAAAGGGAGTATCCACACAACAGAGCATTGCAGAGGATGGATCACTATAGGACGCAGTAGACATAAGTTTCGATGCTGGAAAAAGCATGGGCATGGTACTGTAGGGTTGCGTGCAGCCATAAGAGAGAGTTGCGATGTCTTCTTTTATAATAAGAGCTTAGAGATGGGTATTGATTTCACCTCAAAGATACTCAAAAGCTTGGGGTTAGGTGTCAAGACAGGTGTAGATCTACCGCGTGAATTTCATGGTGTCATACCAAACAAAGCTTGGAAAATGAAACGATTTAAACAGCAGTGGTATATGGGTGAAACTGTCATCGCTTCGATAGGTCAAGGGTATGATTCGGTCACACCGATGCAACTTGCTCGCTATACCAATCTCTTAGCAACAGGTAATTTAGTCACACCACACTTTGTGAAGATAAAAAATGGTATCCCTATCCAACCAAAGATCAAAAGAGTATCCCTTGATCCGACAGTGATGAGTACTATTCGTGCTGGTATGTATGATGTCTGTAATACTCGTAGGGGTACAGCCTATAGACACTTGAGAAATCTCCCTATAGTAGTAGCAGGAAAGACAGGAACTTCCCAAGTCGTCTCTATACCTCAAAGTGTTACCAATCGTACGAAAGAGCATGATTTAGCCTATTGGAAACGCTCCCATGCTCTCTTGACTACTTATGCTCCCTTTGATAAACCAAAATTTGTTGTGACTACACTTGTAGAGCATGGGGGACATGGTGGAGGTACTAATGGTCCAGTAGTAGCAGATATATACAAGTGGATGTATGCACGAGGCTATTTTAACGAAAACAACAGTAGTGTATCCACAATTAAATATGATATGAATATCACAAATGCACTCAATCCATTAGGTATAGAGCAACCTCATAGAGAGCATAGAGATATCCCAAAAGAGAAAAAAGTACAAGAAGCAAGAAAAATAAATGCGAAGATTAGTGATATTCTCAATGATATCAAAAAGAAAAAAGAAGAAGTAGCAAAACATATCAACAAACTCTATGTGACTGATCCTCAATAGTTATCTGTATGCCATTTGCATCAAGGCATCATGCATAGCAAAATATGCGATCATAAACTCAAAGAGTACTCTCCACAACAACTCCATACAGAGAAAAGATAAAAGAGTCATGAGATAAAAGAGATATTGATATTTTTTCTTGAGATCAAGTTGAAGATAGTGGCGAAGATGCTGTTGGATATACTTGGCGATTATGAAGCTTACAAGAGGCATCACAACTGCTCCTAGATAGTATACAACTATGAGAAGCGACGGTGTGATAAATGTCTGAAATGATAGAAAATTCCACATAGTTTAGAAGAGTGAATACTCCTCTTTTATCTGTTTGAGTATACTTTTGTCAAGTGTATAGACAAAGGCATAATTGAAGTGTATATTCTTGAGTGTCTCTCTCACCTCTTCTTCATTTTCAAACCAAAAAGGTCTTGTGAGGTTCTCTACTTTGACTTTGGGTGGAGTGAGGACTATGCTCTTGACCCAAGTACCATTGTATTTGATATATTCTCTTGCTTGGTTGATATCTTTGAGATTGTCTGTAAATATCACGACTTTATCACTCTTGGATGATGGTGTCTTTTGTAACTCTTTATCTATAAATACAGGTACGAAGTGTTTTGTATATTTGAGACGATCTATAGAGTAGGGAAGATCTTGTGTATCACATAGAGCTATGACTCTCAGCAGTGCATCGAGGTGGAATGGAACTAACTCTTTATCTTGATATACATACTTTCCTACTCGAAAAGTACTTTTGAAGAGTGTGTCATTGATAGGGTAGCCATCTGCTAGAACACTCAATCGTTTGATATTTGGCTTGATATGTTTCATGAGTATCTCATTGGTTCCTACAAAGAGCTTCTGTGAAGAGTTGAGTATCTGCTCAAATGCCTTTTTCCACTTACTTGATATGAATGCTATATTGCTCTTTTGGAGTAATACCATCTTGAGAAAGCTATTCTCATGCTCACTAAGGAGGTGAAAATCTGCCTCTTTTTCTAGTATCACATAACGCAAAAGTTTAAATGCGGCATCTTGGATAGAGGAGACTTTGATCCATGCTATTTCACTATCTTTGATCTGGATAGTCTCATCATCATATATGATAGCATAGGCACCATTTTCCAATGCCATATCTATCTCTTCACTACTTGAAGAGATGAAGAGATCTCCATGCTCTACTTTGGAGGGGAATACTGTCGCACCCTCTATCGTATGGATACTAGGGGTGTTTTGGAGCGTACCGTTTGTTAGGTTGAGGAGTGCATCTATAGTCATCATTAACCTATCGGAGTACCGTTTGTTTTAGGTGCTTCTGGGCGTATGAGGCTCAGTCCATTTTCATCTTTGGCAGCGAGTAGCATCCCTTCACTTTTCATACCCATTAGTTTGGCTGGTTTGAGGTTGGCTACGACACAGACTTGTGAACCAAGAAGTGAGTCAGCACTATACCACTCTTTGATACCTGCTACGACTTGACGCGTCTGCTCTTCGCCTATATCGACTTGTAAGAGCAGGAGCTTTTTGCTTTTTGGTACTTCACTCGCTTCGATAACTGTCCCTATCTTGAGTGTTGTTTGAAAAAATTGATCAATACCAATAAGGGCTATGCCCTCATCTTTGGGTTGCTCTTTTTTGTTTGCTTTTTTCGCTTTTTTCTCCTCTTTATTGGACTCATTCTGCGAAGATTCTCCATGGGGGAGGAGACTCTCTTCTATACGAGGAAAGAGAGGAGGAGTCTTCTCTATAGTAAATGTCTCTAAGCAAGTGTCATTTTGGATATACTTGATATAGTGTTCATTATCTATCTCAAACCCTAATGCAGTCGCTATCTTAGGCATTATTTGTGGCATCACTGGATAGAGCATAATTGACACCTTTGCTAAGATGGTGGCGATGAGTCCATTGAGTGCCATAGCCTCCTCTTCTTTGCCCTCTTTCATCATACTCCACGGTTGGTATCTATCTATCGCTTTGTTGGCGACGCTTAGAGGTCTCCAGAGCTCTTCGAGATATCTATGTATCTGCATCTCATAGAGCATAGGCTCTATTTTTATAAGTATAGCATTGACCTCTTCTAACTCTTCGTTATAGTACTCTCGCACTTTTTGAGACTCTACTCTCCCTGCAAAGTACTTACCACTCATCCCTATAAGTCTATTGAGGAGATTGCCTAAGTCATTGCCTAGGTCAGAGTTGATACGGTCTATGAGTGCCTTTTGACTAAAGTCACCATCCCCTCCAAATGGTACTTCACGGAGCATAAAGTATCGGAAATTATCCAATCCATAAGCATCAGCCACCTCTTTAGAGTTGACGACATTTCCTTTGGATTTACTCATCTTTTCACCATCTCTAGTCCACCATCCATGTGCAGCAATATGTCTAGGAAGTGGCATATCGAGACTCATCAAAAATGCTGGCCAGTAGATAGCATGAAAACGGAGTATATCTTTGCCTATGAGGTGGATGCGTGCAGGCCAATACTCTATATCTTTCTCATCTGTACCATATCCCAAGGCAGTGAGATAGTTCATCAAAGCATCGAGCCAAACATACATGACATGCTTTGGTTCGTTGAGCTCTTCTGGTAATTTGACACCCCAGTCAAAACTAGTACGAGTAATAGAGAGATCATCTAATCCACCCTCAACAAATCGTATCACTTCATTTCTTTTACTCTTTGGGAGTATGCAGTCTGGATTCTCTTCATACCATGCCAATAGTTTCTCTTGGTAGGCAGAGAGTTTGAAGAAGTAGCTCTCCTCTTCGACGATAGAAGTGACTCGTCCACACTCAGGACAAAGCTCCTCATCTACAAGTTGCGTTTTTGGGAAAAAAGTTTCACAAGAGATACAGTAGTGTCCTTTGTAGACATCTTTGTAGACATCACCTCGCTCTTTCATTTTCAAAAAGGCTTTCTGCACTCCGAGCTTGTGATTTGTGTCAGTAGTACGGATAAATCTATCATAAGAGATATCAAAATCATCCCATAGATTTTTGAATGTAGCAGATATCTCATCGGCATACTCTTGGGGCGTTTTGCCTCTATCTAGGGCTGAGTGTTCTATCTTTTGACCATGTTCATCAGTACCTGTGAGAAAGAAGGTATCCAAACCACTCATGCGTGAGTATCGAGCTATAGTATCAGCGATGATAGTAGTATAGGCATGACCAATATGTGCGATATCGTTGACATAGTATATGGGGGTTGTTATATAAGCTTTTTTGTGACAAGACATTGTAGTATATTCCTTAAACAAATGAGTTTGGGGTTAAATTTATAGATATGATATCCAAAAGATACTGTAATAGCGGTGAAACCCTATTGTATTATCTCTATTGATTCTTTTTGAAAATATGATATAATGACGAGATTTATTAAAAAGCTTACAACCAAGGAGATATAGTGTGTATATTTTGTAAAATCGCGAGTGGAGAATTACCTAGTAATACTATTGCTGAAAATGATAAGTTTATGGCTTTTCATGACCTCTACCCTAAAGCCTCGATCCATATCCTCATCATTCCAAAAGAGCATGTAGAGTGTTTCCAAGCTGCTTCTGTAGATCTTATAGCTTCTATGACCCCCTTTATACAAGAGGTAGCGGCAAAAGTAGGTTTAGATAAGTCAGGATATAGATTGATTACTAACAATGGAGAAGATGGAGGGCAAGAGATCATGCATTTACATTTTCATCTCATCGGTGGTGGTAAGTTAGGATGGAATGACATGCATGA